>DYKZ01000154.1 GCA_020722345.1 Anaerolinea thermophila
TTTGTGTTGAATCCCATCGTGTTAAATCCCATTTGTCTTTTTTGTGTCCTTTGTGCCATCCTTTGTGACCTTTGTGTTGAATCCCATCGTGTTGAATCCCATCGTGTTGAATCCCATCGTGTTTAAACCACCTCACCCAGCGCCCCCAATACAGCCATCAGCACCGGGTAATCGTCGCGCAGCAGGGTGATGAGTTCGCGGGTCGCCTCCTCGACCCAGGTTGCATTTTTCGTCTTGTTCTTCACATCCAGGATGTGCGCCGCCAGCACCTCGCCAATGGGAATGTCTTTGGCTTGCAGCACGTGGCGGAAGTAACCGAACCGCCCCGCGGTGACAAACTTGGTCAATTCGGCCTGCGAGCACGAGTAGATGACATCCAAACTGAGCGGCGGACGCGGCGGCAGGAGATGAAAGATTTTGCCCTCCTGCGCGTACCCGACCGCCAGCACCGACATCTCGACCGGCACGATGCGGCGCTCGCGGTTGTCGTGCATCACCTCTGGGCTGACATTCCCGGCGGTGACGAGTTGACGTACCAACCCATCGTCCTCGATGTGAATGTCGGTAATGAGCCCATAGACGGCGTAATCGTCCTCCAACGGGGCGCGGACGAGCGCGCCTAAAGCCGGGGCTTCCAATTGCGAGACCGAGCATCCCGCCACGAAGCCGGTGATGCTGGAGCGAAGGAGATGTCCGATTTGGATTGTGTCTGTCATCTTGTTCTTGTCCTTCCCGGCAAATCCTTAGCCGACTGCTTGGGCGACTTCTCGCCCACCTCGCCGCCGGACTTGCGCAATTCCAGTTCCAGCATCTGCTCCACCTGGCGCTTCTCCTCAAACTTGACCACGGCGATTTCGTGGGCGCGGTGCAGGAGATATGGGTAGGGCTTTGCACCCATTATACGGCATTGGTCGAGAAGAGCGGTATGCAGCAGGTTCAACTTTTCTTCATCGTCCGCCACCCACTTGGGGATTTCGACCCGCGCCAGCGTTCCCACGTTCAGGTAGCAAAAGTGGATCGCCAAGTCACCGGTGTAGTGGGCGCGCGAACTGGATTGCAAACCGAAAACCGCCGAGCGCTGCCCCGGCCGGAGCAAACGCCCAAACAGCCAGCGGTCGGTTACGCCGCGCAAGGGATGCTGGCGGCGCACATCCTTCATTTGATTATCGGTCAAAGCAGCGATCTCCAGCAGGCGGACGACCAGGTCCGCGCCGGGCTTGTCCACGTAACCGGCAACGGTCGCGCCGATGGATTGCATTTGCGAGAGAATGGACTTGTGGAGATCGAGATTGCGGCGGTACTCCTCCTGACCGCCGTCTTTAGCCCCCCACAGTTCCACCGGCCCGTCGGTCAGCGCCACTACCGGACCCGCAGCCTGGCGCGCCAACTCGAGCAGTTTCTTCCGCTCGGAGATGTCGCGCTGCAATTCGATGGCCTCCTCGGTCAACATGCCGGTCTCGGTGTAGATCTCGTCGTCGAAGAGCAGGTGGCTGTCGGTGTGGATGGCAGGCGCTTCGCCGGAACCGGTCTGCAGGACGATGGCCCCCACGTTGACCAGGCTGTAGAGGACAGACGCGTGCCGGTCGGGGGCGATCTGCGAGCCGTCGGCGGCGATGAGGGTCAAACTGGCGGGAGCAGGCCCCGGGTCCCGCGCCGAGGCGAGCGAACCGGGGAGCGGGATGGCGCAGCGCAGGGAGGGGTCGGCCTGGCGGGCGCGTTCCAGTTTGGCGTTCAGTTCGTCCGCCTTTTCTGACCAGTGCTGGAACAGGTCCCAGGCGAGAAGGCGCAGATGTTCGAGCGTCTCGCGCCGCTGCCGGGCGCCGAGGCCGATTTCTCTGATCTTGTCGAAAACCTGCTGGAAGTTAAGTGTCATAGAACATTTGCTCGAATTTTACAGGGAAAACCGAGAAACCGCAAGGTGGGAACTTTTTTAGTTTCCCCTCGTCTTATCGGTGTACAATCATGCAAAGGAGTGTCCCATGAAGATCAAACTTTCCCTTCTTGTGACGGCGCTGGTGCTTGGAGCATTGCTCTCCGCCTGCGGACCGACCACCGTCTATACCCAGCCCGAGCCGCCGATGCGGACGATTACCGTCACCGGCACGGGCATGGTGACGCTGACGCCGGACGTGGCCTACGTTTACATCGGCGTGCAGACGCAGGATGCCAGCGCGAGCACGGCAATGGATGACAATAATGCCCGGGCACAGGCGGTCATTGATGCTATCAAGTCCCTGGGCGTGGAGGACAAGGACATCCAGACCACCAACTTCAGCATTTATCCGGAGCCGGTCTATGACGACAACTACAACCAGATCGGCGTGACCTATGTGGTGGACAACACCGTTTACGTCACGGTGCGCGACCTGGGGATTCTGGGCGAACTACTGGACGGCGCTTTCCGAGCCGGCGCAAACCAGATCTACAGCATCTCGTTCGACGTGGCCGACAAGACCGAAGCCGTCTCGCAGGCGCGCCTGGCCGCCGTGGAGAATGCCCGCCGCCAGGCGGACGAACTGGCCGCCGCCACCGGTGTGACCATTGGCGACGTGCAGACCATTTCCTACTACGACAGCACGCCTTCCCCGGTCTATTACGAGGCCCGCGCCGCGCTGGACAAGGTGAGCAGTGTGCCGGTTGAGGCCGGTTCGATGCAGATCACGACCACGGTCACCATCGTGTACGAAATCCACTGATTGTAAAGGCTTCTTGCGCTTGTCCGCAGGGTGTCCCACTTGCCCTCCTGACCCAGTAGCCGGTCAGGTTTTCTGCGGAACGTATAATTGAGGAAAAACCGGAAACAAAAAAGGCGGCGTGAGCCGCCTTTTCTAAACGACACATTCCAAAATCAGCATCCCATCATTTGGTCAACAGATCCTGCAGGACTTTGCCCGACTGTTCCTCGATAACCTGATGCAAACTCTGACCGTGCGAATCCATCGTTACTACCACCGGCAAGTCCTTGACCTCAATGACCCAGATGGCCTCCGGGACGCCGAAATCGAGTTTATGAACGCCCAGCACGCGGGTCACGGACTGGGCGATGAAAGTCGCCGCGCCGCCAATGGCATGGAAGTACACCCCCGGCGTCTCCTGGCAGCCCTTGAGCGTCTTGGGTCCCATACCGCCCTTGCCGATTACGCCTTTGACGTTGAAATGCTTCATCACGTCCGCCTGGTAGGGCTCCTCTCGGATGGAGGTGGTCGGGCCGGCGGCCACGAATTTGTATTCCTTCGTCTCCAGCCCGGAGACGACCGGCCCACAGTGATAAATGACGCCGCCCGCCAGGACCGGCTTGAGCGCCTCGTACACAGCCAAGTCGTCGCCTTGCGGGGCGCGGGTCTTTTTGATGAAGGTCTCAATCATCCACTTGTGGACGGCATCCCGCCCCGTAATCATCACGCCGTTCAGGGCCACCGGGTCGCCAACCTTGAGTTCGCGGATGACATCATCGCTGATGGGGATGGTAATTTCACGCATATTCCTCTCCGTTTCATGTGTCCTTGCGAGGAGCGGAGCGGCGAAGCAATCTCATGTTTAGCAGTTCCTTGGGATTGCTTCGCACCCTGCGAGCGCTCGCAATGACATCTTCTAGTCGTAGATAACTTCCTCGCCCCTCACCGTCATCTTGCGGCGGCGGTAGGCCCAGCACATGTACGAAACGGTGACAAAGTACGACGCCGGTACGCGCGACAGACCGATAATCTTGGTGTCAATGACGGTGGTCTTGCCGCCAAAACCCATCGGACCAATGCCCATTTCGTTCGCCTCGCGGGTCAGTTGCTCTTCCAGCGCGGCCAGTTTCGGGTCTGGGTTGCGGGCGCCGATCTTATCGTACAACACTTCCTTCGACTTAATATACCCAGAGCCGTGGTCGCCGCCGATGGCCACCCCCAGGATGCCCGGCGCGCAACCCTGTCCCTGCGCCTTGTGGACGGCATCCAGCACGGCTTTGCGCACCCCGGCCAGGTCGCGCCCCGCCCCAAGACGGTTATCCGGCATCGAGTACTGCGCGCCGACGTTCTCGCAGCCGCCGCCCTTGAGCATCAGTTCGATGGTTAGTTCGTCGCCTTCGATCTCCTCGAAGTGGATGTAGGGGAAATCGTCGCCGCCGAGGTTATTGCCGGTATTCTTGTCAGAGACCGCGTCCACCGAGTTCGGGCGCATGTAGGAACGTTTGGTCGCATCCGCCAGGGCGGCGCGGATCTGTTTCTTCAGTTGCAGCGTGCTCCAGCCGGCCGGGTACTTGACGTAAAAGATCGGCGTGCCGGTATCCTGGCAGATGGGGCTGGAATTCTTTCGAGAGAGTTCAACGTTCTTGAGAATGGTCTCCAGCGCCCCGCGCGCCGCCGAACCGGGCGTTTCCTTCTCCACGGCCGCCTTCAGGCGCTCCTCCACATCCTTGGGCAGGTCCGAAGATGTGCGCCGGATTAGTTCAAGAATCTCATGGGTCAGGTCTCGCATAGGGCCTCCTGTCATCGGGAATGCCCTTATCATACCCTGAAAATATTGAAATGCAAATACACAGCGCCAAACTGTGCCGGCAGAACATCCTGAAAGGCAGTAAGAACGCCTTGACAAGCACCTCAGGGGAGGTAGAATACCGGCGGCGCAAGCCCTATTTTTTTGCCTCAATAAGTATATAAATGACCCGAAACACCCCCTTTCCCCCCGACCTGCTCGAAGCCATCCGCCGCGCCTTGCAGGAAGATATCGGCCCCGGCGACGTGACTACCGAGAGCATTGTCCCGCCCGAAGCGGTTATGCGCGGCCAGATCGTTGCCAAGCAGGATGGGGTTGTCGCCGGGCTGGATGCGGCCTCAGCGGTCTATACTACGGTGGATGAGGAGGTGAATTTTCAGGCGTGCGTGGAGGAAGGCGCCCGCGTGACGAACCGCCAGGCGCTGGCGTTCGTCTCGGGCCGGACCCGCAGCCTGCTCACCGCCGAACGGACCGCGCTCAACTTCCTCGGGCGGATGTCGGGCATCGCCACGCTGACGCGTCAATTCG
>DYKZ01000155.1 GCA_020722345.1 Anaerolinea thermophila
GCTGCGGGCAGAAAAAAACCCAACCGATAAGGGTTGGGTTTTTGGTAAATGGTGGCGGAACACGGAACCGAACCCGCGTCCGTAATCCGAGCCAGATAGTAACGCCCTAGCCTTGAGGGCGTGGATTCGACGATTTGGCCGCAAGAGAGTCGTTAAGCAACGCGTCAAACGCGCCCAGCTTGGCTTTTTGGCAGAACAGCGCGTTCATGGTGCTCCTGCCGACAACAACGCCAGTCCATGATGCCGGTCACCCCCGCCACTCACCCCCGAGCGCCTGGAGAGCCATCCCTCCCGAGCTTCGACAAGGCAGCAGACCGAGGTGGATTTCTGACCCACTTCGCATTGCCGAAGTCAAGTCAATACTGTAAAGTGCAGTACATTTACAGTGGTTTCCGGAGAGGCTATGGCCACAATCAAGACTGCCACGCTGACCTTTCGCATCGACCCCGGACTCAAGGAAGCGCTTCGCATCGCGGCGGATCAGGAGCATCGATCCATAGCGAACATGGTCGAAGTGCTGATTCGGGGCTACTGCGAGCGGCACGGCATTGCGATTCCGCACTCCGAGGAAACCAAGAACAACAACGGAGCGCATTCATGATCAAGACGGTCAAGCAAGCCTGCCGATTCAATCCCATCATCCGCGATTACCGGATGAGTCAGGGGATCGAGAACCTCGCAGACCTCATCAATGACGCGGGCGACGGCCGCGAGTTCTTCTCGCGCAACTTCGTCACCCACGGCATGGATCAGCTTTTCCGCGAAGGCCTGCTGCGCCTGTCCGGCAAGTCCGACCAAGCCGTCTTCGAACTGACGCAGGCGATGGGCGGCGGTAAGACGCACATGATGATCGCGCTCGGCCTTCTCGCGCGGCATCCGCATCTACGCAAGGACGTCCTGCCCATCGATTTGGCCTCGCGCATTGAGTTCGGCCAAGCGCGTATTGCTGCATTCAATGGCCGCAACAGCCCCGACAACTACATCTGGGGTGAGATCGCCACCCAGCTTGGGGCAGCTGAAGCCATCAAACCATACTGGGCGAATGGCCCCAAGGCCGTCGATCAACGTCAGTGGAAGGAAATCATTGGCGACAAGCCGACGCTGATCTTGCTTGACGAACTGCCGCCCTATCTCGATAACGCCAGTACGCAGGTGTTCGGTCAGGGCACGCTGGCCAACATGGCGGTCTACAGCCTCTCCAGCCTGATGAGCGCAGCGCTAGAGCTGCCCAACTGCGCCATCGTGGTCGCCAACCTGTCGGGCAGCTACAAGGCCCAGACCAAAGCGCTGGCCGACGCCATCTCCAATCTGCAGCAGGAAACCCGCCGTCAGGCGATGACCATCACGCCGGTGCAACTGGCGGGCAACGAAATCTACGAAATTCTGAAGAAGCGCCTCATCGACGAACTGCCGGATGAGCGGGTTATCTCTGATGTCGCCGAGGAGTACGCGCAGCAGATCAAGAAAGCCGAGGATGGCGGCTACATCGTCGCCAGTAGTATCGAGCAGATCGCCGAGCAGGTGCGAGAGACCTATCCCTTCCATCCCTCGTTCAAGCACCTCGTCGCGCTGTTCAAGGAGAACGAAGGTTTCCGTCAGACCCGTGGCCTGATGCAGTTCACCGCGCGACTGCTCAAGAGTGTTGACGAGCGCGAAGCCGACGACGTCTTCCTGATCGGCACACAGCATCTCAACTTGAACGACGAGCAGGTCAAGGACGAGATCGAACGCATTGCGCCCAAGCTGATGCCAGCGGTGACGCGCGATATCGCCGACGCGGGTAACGCCATCGCCGAACATATCGACATCGAACTGGCGGGCGATGCCGCGCAGCAGCTCATGACCTTGCTGCTGTCATCCAGCCTATCGCGCGCTGTTGGTGGACGTATCGGTCTGACGGAGAGCGAACTGATCGAGTTCCTGGCCGCGCCCCAACGCAAGCCCGACGAGTTCCTTCAGGCCATGCAACGCTTGCGCGAATCGGCGTGGTACCTGCACCGCGAAGAGCAACGCTTTTTCATCAAGGAAACCGAGAACCTGTCGCGTCAGATCGAGCGCAACGCCAAAGAAGTACCACAACCCAAGGTCGATCAGGCGCTCATCAATCGACTCTCGGGCATCCTCGCTCCGGTCAGCAAGATCGCCTATCAGGACGTGCAGGTGCTGCCCCGGCTGGATGAACTCAAGCTCGGCGGCCCGCGCACGCTGATCGTCATCAAGCCCGACGGCAAGGTGCCGCCCAGCGAATTGCAGAACTTCTTCGACTACCAGCAGGAGAAGAACAATCTGCTGGTGCTGACGGGCCAAGACAGTCTGCTGGCCGACGCAGTGGAGGAACGGCTGCGCGAGCTGTATGCCATCGAGCAGATTCACAAGCGCCTCAAGCCTGGCGACACCCTGTTCGAGGAAGCCCGCGACCGCCTCGAGGAAGCCGAGGATCGCTTCGCCAAGGCGCTGTCGGCAGCCTACAACCGCCTCTACTTCCCTGCCAACGACCCGGTGGACGGTCGTGACGTGCTGACCGGTGTCACCATCGATCAGGGCCTCAAGCTCGGCCAAGGCGATCAGTCCGCCGAAACGCAGATCGAAAAGCTCCTGTCCAGTCCGCGCGCCGACTACAAACTCGTGGCCGAACTCGGCAGGGACAACCTCGACGAATACTTCGCGCAGGCCGAGGAATACCTGTGGCCGTCCGGCAAGGACAACCGCCGCACACCGTGGAAGGACGTCACCACCCGCGCCAAGTGCGCACCGATCTGGCCGTGGATGCCGGGCGCGAGCGGACTGGACGCCCTCAAGACCGAAGCCCTGAAGCAAGGCCGCTGGCGCTTGGGCGAGGACGGCTACATCGAGAAGGGGCCGTTCCCCAAGGACAAGGCCACCGTCAACGTGTCCGTCGTGAACGTCAAGTCGGACACGGGCGAAACGGTTCTCAGCCTCACGCCGCGCCACGCGGGCGAAAGCCCCATCGTCTATTGGTCAACCAAACCCGACGTGTCGGACAAGGATCACAAGATCGAAGATCTGGAAAACTTTGCCACTGGCGAGGGCACGGTTTACTTCATGGTGAAGGATCCGACAGGTCGCTACGAAAGCGGTCCTGCCACGCGCTGGCTCGCCGATCTCAAGATTCGTCATCAGGTTGAGCCTGCAGCCGACAGGCGCCGCGTCGTGCTGGCGGCCACGCCGCGCGCCGATCTTTTCTACACTTTGGACGGTTCCAACCCCAAGGACGGTACCCGCTACGAGGGGCCGTTCGAGATCGGTACCGCGAGCTGCCGCTTGCTGGTGTTCGCTCGTGCAGGTGAAGCCAACAAGACGGCGGACTTCCAGATCCCCGCCAGCGGCGACAAGACGGTGCAGATCGTCGACAGCAAGCCGGCGCGTCTGCAAAGCAAGCGCGTCGCTCTCGACACGACCGACCACGTCTTCAGCGTCATCAACCGCTTCCGCGACCAACCGGGCACACGCTTCAAGGGCGTGCGCGTCGAAATCGGTGAGGGTGAGAACACCGTGACCGTGCGCTTCCAGGAGCGGGAAGTCACCGCCGCCATGATCGAAGGCGTCGTCAACAGCCTGCGCGACGTGCTCAAGGAGCCCGACGCCCCGCTCAACATTGCCATCGCCGACGGAATCGCCTTCGATACCGGCTTTGCGCTGAAGGAGTTTGCCAAGCTCGCCGGGATTGAGTTGAAACCTGGCGAAGTGACTCAGGAGGATTGAGGATGGCCAAGGCCGCAGCAAACACCGAATCACCGAAGGCGCGCGCGCAAGTGCCGCACACGCTGGGCTTCGGTGTGCCTGCGACTTCTGATCCTCATCACTTCAAGGTCGTTATTCCCAAGGCCAGCACGGGCAAAGTTCAGATCAGTGAACACCTCGGCTTGCAGTCTGCAAGCAACGACAACGCGGTGATTGACCGCGTTCTGCTGGATCGAGCTCGCTGGACCGCCATCCGCGCCGAAGTTCAACGAGCCTTTAACGCTCGTCTGGCCGCGCATGGCATCAAGCCCGGTACGTGGAAGGTCGGCGACAACCCTGTGGATCGCCTTCTCGGTAAGGAACTGTGCGTGCTGGCATGGGCGGTCGAGCAGATGGACGCGGAGAAGATTCCGGTCGCGGTCCGCAACTGGCTGGCACTGCGCCCGGAAGAACGCTGGTGGCTCTTCGGCATGACCGCGATGAGCACGGGCGGCCTCATGGACGCGGGCAAGGGCTGGCGTTCCGCCCTGAAACACGCCTTGGGCGACGTGGCGCAAAGCGACTTGCTCGCCCCGCGCGCGCGTCGCAGCAGCCGCGGCAAGGACGACATCCGTCCCTCGCTTGACCTGTTCGGGGACGAGCCGCAATGAATGCGCATGCAGGATACCTGGCCGCCGCATTGATGCACCGCTATCTTGGCGGCCTGCTTGACCCCTTTGTCACCCTGCTGGAAGTCCACAAGCTGATGTATTTCATGCAGGAGGCCGGCGAGCCGCTGCGTCTCCAATACGTCAAGCATCACTACGGCCCTTATGCAGAGAACCTGCGCCATGTGCTGAAGGCGGTGGAAGGCCATTTGATCGCTGGCTATGCCGATGGCGGCGATGCGCCGGATAAGCCGCTCACTCTGGTGCCCGGTGCGGTGATCGAGGCCAAGGATTATCTGGATCAACACGACATCAGCCGCGCCCGTTTCGAGCGCGTAACCAAGCTGGTCGAGGGCTTCGAGTCGCCTTACGGGCTAGAACTCCTGGCTACAGTGCATTGGGTGATGAGCCGCGAGGGTGCCACACAGCATGAGAGCGTAGAACGTCAGGTCTATAGCTGGAACGCGCGCAAGCAGCAGTTCACCCCGCGCCAGCTCGTCATCGCGGAGGAACGGCTGAAGTCGCAGGGCTGGCTGTCACCGGACGCGGCTTCGGCCCATTGAGGATTCATCAGGTAATGCAAAGAACAACAACCCTTACGCCTCTAGCACTCAAAGATGCGCCCGCGCTGATTGAAACGGTTTTCCC
>DYKZ01000020.1 GCA_020722345.1 Anaerolinea thermophila
TGTCCATATATAGGACGACATATATGGATGAAATTGTGTTTCACGGTGCTATTTTTCTGTATATGGTGTGTTTCACAATTTAGCGGAAACTAAAGTACCGTACATATTGGAAATTGGACGCGGATTAACGCGGATGTGCGCGGATTTTACAGGCTTTTCTCCGCGTTTTCTGCGCTCGTCCGCGTCCCATACGGGTTTTGTACGATAGAGAGTCTCCGACAAGGAACTTTACCAGGTCGCCGATAGAGATGAAGCCGACCAGTTTCTGCCCCTCGAGGCCCGGTAGGTGGCGGACGCGCTTGGCGCTCATCAACGCCAGCGCGTATCAGATGAGCGCCAGGGTGGCGAAGAACATGCACATCCCCAGAATGCCAAGAATCAGGCCGACAATGGCCGTGGCGCGTGAGCGGCCCTTGCCGAACAGCCCTGCCAGGCCGAGCAGGGCGCCCAGGAAACCCAAGAAGGCGCTCGACCCCCCGCAGACGAAAAGCGGCGTGCCGACCATCTGGATCCACTGCTGGGCGACGCCGGTGAGAGCGCACAAGCCGATTCCGAATACCAGCGCGGCGGAGGCAATCCCCAGGCCGAGGCTGGCGTTGCCGAGCGTGTTTGGTTGGTGTTCTTTGGACAAGCCTGTTTTCCTTTGGCGAAAAACCTGTCATGTGCCGGTGCCCGTCATGACGGCTGCGGGGTCTCCCGAGTGGCAGTCTTGGCTTTGACGAAGTATGACCCGATCCACGCGCCCAGCCCCACGATGATCAGGATCAGCGCCTGGAGAACGATTGACTCAACCAGGCCGTGCGCCACGGCGCGAAAGAGTTTCTCTCCTGTGTTGGTAGCAGCAGATAGAATAGGTGGGATGCGGAGGAGCAAGAACCTGTTCCAGAACATGGTTGTCAGCGGTGTGGAGACTAGCCCCATGCCGAGGCCG
The DNA here is from genome assembly GCA_020722345.1 of Anaerolinea thermophila. Lineage (GTDB taxonomy): Bacteria > Chloroflexota > Anaerolineae > Anaerolineales > Villigracilaceae > UBA877. The sequence continues at coordinate 932 of DYKZ01000020.1, forward strand.
ATGATGCCTGCTGCCAGGAAGGGGATGCCCCACCAGCGCATCCATCCCTTGAGGGAGCGGACGCCAAACAGAGTCACGCCCGCCAGGAAGAGTAGCGGAAGGATGGGAGTGAGTCCCAGAATGAGCCGCACGGCGCGGACCGTCGCGACCGGGTTGCCGCTGAACGGTTTGTCTCCCGCCGCCGGGTCCGGGACGTAGGGCTTGAGGACCACCGCTTCGTCCGGGATGCCTGCGAGTGCTGTTTCCAGTTGGACATCCAGCAAGGGGACGATCGCCGGCAGGAGTTCTTCCGGAGGGGAGCAGAGGATAATCTCTTCGGTGTCTGTGCTGGCGAGCAACCGGGTCAGTTCCTCCGGTGTGCAGGGCGGCTGGGCTGCCAGGAATTGCAGGATCAACTCCTCCCCTGCAGGGCCGGCCAGCCGCGCTTTTAACTCCACCAGAGAAATCGTCACCTGGTTCACTTCACCGCGCAGGTATGCGAAGGTTCCATCAATCACAGATTCGACCATCGTTTTCATCTCATCCGGTGGAAGGATGGTTGTTATGATGGCCGCCCAATCCTCGTCGGAAAAATTCTGCATAAAGTCGGGCATTCCGCCTTCCCCCGGCGAGCCGGTCTGGCCGACCTGATCGTAACAGGTCTGGATCTTCTGCTTTTCCACATCGGTGGGTGCGTCCTGGCCGCTGGAAAGGGCAAGGAGCCTGTCGCTGCCCAGCGCCTCCTGGTAGCAGGCATGCAATTCTGGGGAGATTTCCTCGCATTGCACCGGGTTCTCCGTGCATGGGTTGTAGGTAGCCGCGGAGACCAGCAGGCGCCCGACCAGCGCGGGCAGTTTCTCGTACACGTTCGACTCGGACAGGGCGTTTTTATACAGGCTGGAATCGAACAGTTTCTGGTTTATGTTGAACAGGAACAATGCCAGCACGGCCGTGATGACGAACAGGATGGCACATACGACTGCAAGGAACTTCGCCAAACCGGTCAAGAACTTTTTCATGCAGGTACTCCTTCCGGTACGGTAAAAGAATACAGGATTTTATGCTAATTTACAACCCCCTTTCGACGTTCTCAAGAAATTCCCGGCCGGACCTGTTGCCTGCCCTCCGCGATTTCGACGTAATCCAGCGTGACGGTGTTCTCCAGCGACCCGCCCAGCAGGGTGGTCAGTTCCGCGCTGCACTGTGCTTTTTCTTCGGCGTCGCGGCGGCTCCAGGTACGGCTCTTGATCTCCAGGTAGTAGCCGATATCGGGTGTCTCCACCTGGTCGAGGTTGATGAAGAATTCCTCATCCTTGTAGCGCACCAGCCAGCGCAGGCGATCCTTATCCACCGGCGTCTCCCTGGCCGGCTTGAAGTATTCGCGGTAGAAGCGCAGACTGTTCGCCGCCGGGGCAAAGTAGCGGATGCGGCTGAGCAGAACATCGTGGGCAAAATCGCCCTCCCGCGACGGGCCGATCAGGGTCAGGCGGGCGCGCACGCCGGCGATCTGGCCCTTCTCGTTGATGGTCTCGTCTTCCCGGTAACGCAGCCAGCCTTGCGACTTGTCGTCGAAGCGGAAATAGACGTCGTGCTGGTGATAATGCCGCTGGCGCAGGATTTGGATCTCCGGCTTCTTCAGGGCTGCCAGCACGCCGTCGGGCTTCTCCAGTTTTACTTTGACCTGCACCTCGAACGATTCTTCCTCCTGCGAGCCGCCCAGCGCCACCAGTTTCGAGAAGACCGAGGATTCGCGGGCCGCCAGGAAAACGTCCATCCGGTGGGCGTAGTCCTGCGCGGCAGCGGTCAGTTCGGCTTCGTTCAAGGTCAGCAATTCCCTGTTCACCATCAACCATCGTCCGTTGACCATCACGTCGGTCACATCGGCGGCCTTGGCGGCATAGACGATCTGGGCGTAGGGGTTATCGGCGTCGCGGCGGAAGCGCGGCGAATTGTGCAGCGGGGAGAGGTCCACCACGATCAGGTCGGCGCGTTTGCCCGGTTCCAGCGACCCGGCCAGGGGTCCGATGTGCAGCGCCTGCGCGCCGAGACGGGTGGCCATGGCCAGCGCCTGCGCGGCCGGGACGGCGGTCGGGTCGTTGCTGACCGCCTTCGCCACGAACGCCGCCAGCCGCACTTCCTCGAACATGTCCAGGTCGTTGTTCGAAGCCGGACCGTCGGTGCCGATGCCCACGTGCAGGCCCAGGTCGAGCATCTTCTGCACCTGGGCGAAACCGGAGGCCAGTTTCAGGTTCGAGGACGGGTTGTGCGCCACCCCGGCCCCGGCGTGGAGCAGGGTGCGCATCTCGCCCTCGTCAATGTGGACGCAGTGGGCGGCCAGTACCTTGGCGTCGAACAGCCCCTGCTTCTTGACGTAGGGGATGACCGGCATGCCGTTCTCGCGGCGCATGTTCTCGACCTCGAGGGCGGTTTCGGCCAGGTGAGTGTGCAGCGGCACGTCGAACTCGGCGGCCAGCGCGGCGGTGGCGCGCAGGATTTCCGGCGTGCAGGTGTAGGGCGCGTGCGGCGCCACGGAGGGGACGATGAGGGCGTGCCCCTTCCAGCCCTGGATGAATTGCCGCGCCGCGGCCAGCGAATCCTCGAACGAAACCGCGTCCGGCGAGGGGAATTTGAGCACAGTCTGCGAGCAGACGGCGCGCATGCCGACCTCGGCGGTAGCGGCGGCCACGTGCTCCTCGAAGAAATACATGTCGGCGAAACTGGTCACGCCGCTGCGGATCATCTCGGCGCAGGCCAGTTTTGTCCCCAGGCGGACGAAATCGGGCGAGACGAATTCCCGCTCCACCGGCCAGATGTAGCCCTGCAGCCAGACATCCAGCCGCAAGTCGTCGGCCAGGCCGCGCATCAGCGTCATCGGGACGTGGGTGTGGGCGTTGACCAGCCCCGGCATGAGTACTTTCCCGCCGCAGTCAATCACCTGCGCGGCAGTGTAATTGGCGCGCAGATCGGCCTCTTCTCCAACGGCTGTAATCGAATCGCCGCGCACCGCTACCGCGCCGTTGGCAAACTGGCGCATCTCATCGTCCATCGTCAGGACGAGGGCGTTAACGAGCAGAAAATCAACAGATTGGGTCATTTTCGCTCCTTGAGTGCCAGAGAAGTTTTGTCTTTCCTTGCTATGGTTTCCAGGTGAGCAGGATAAACTGCATCAGCGCCATGCCCGTCCAGAACACAAGCACGTCCAGCAAGCCGAAGAGAACATGCGAGACGCGTTTCATGGCTTCCTCTCGGGTTTCCAGTCCAACAGCACGTTGAGAACCAGCAGGTTCATTTCGAAATCGGTATGGGTATGATCCGTCAATTCCACATCCAGGGCCGGGATGCCGTGCTCGTCGGCCCAGTCGGTGAAGCCGCCGGTGTAGATGCAGCCGATGTCAACCGGCGGCCAGGGATACGTGGTCACGGCGGCCACTGCCTCGGCCAGCCGCAGGGTATCCTCCTCCGGGGGCAGGCCGCCGGCAAAGATGCCCAGCGCCGCGCTGTGATAGTTGATGATCGCCTCGATGGGGTGGGCGAGGATAAAGTTCATCAGCGCCTGCGTCTCAGGCTCAGACCCCGGGCCTGTCCCGCCGGTGACGTAGGTGAAGTTCCAGCATCTGGTGCGGTCCCAAGTCTTCTGCCAGTTGGCGTCCCAGTTGCGGTTCAGGTCCACGCCGTTGGCGTTGGCGCGCCCCTCGTAACTGTGCGACTTTGCCTCCCCGTCGGGGTTCAGGGCGCGCAGGATGTAGAGAGTCACGTCCGCCGGGACGATCTGCGGGTGTTGCGTGACAAACTCGATCAACTGGTCGGCCAGCAGGATGGTGTTGTACTCGCTCCCGCCGTGCATGCCGGCCACAATCAGCCGGCCGTGCGGTCCCGTCCCGAAGCGGTAAACCTCCAGCGGGCGGTTCTCCACCGAGTAGCCGATGACGATCGGTCCCTCGCTGAATGGGATGGGCGTGTCTGTCACCGTCGGCGTCAGAGTGGGTGTGAGGGTTTCGGTTGGCGAGGGTGTCTGGCTGGGGAGGACGGTCGGCGTGAGGGAAGAAGTCGGGGTGGGCGCGAAGGTGCTGGTGGGTGTCGCAGTCGCTGTGGGGCTGACGAACAGCGCCCGCACCGGCTCCACCGAAGTCACCAGCCAGGCGGCGGCCAGCGCCAGGGCAAACACGAGATTGAGGACCCACAGGGCTGTCACCAGCCGGGTCAGCCGTTTACGCGTCATCCTGCGCCTCCTTCAGGGCGGCGCGCCGCAGCCAGTCCAGCGCCATATTGACCGCCCAGCGCTCCAGGTTCTTGGGGTGTCCGCCGTAGGTCAGGGAACGCTCTTCTGTACTTTCCGGCGTGATGAAAACCATCTCGGCTTTTTGCGCCTCGCCCTCGATGGAACAGACAATCCCCAGCGCGGCCGAAGTGGCGAACTGCTGCCGGACTTTTTCCAGCGCCGTGGCCAGCGGTTCTGCCGGGACCGTCAGCCTGCTCCCGCCTCGAAAGGCCGGGTGCGCGGTTCGCGCTAGACGCGTCCGCAGGGCATCCTCCGTCCCGGCCTCGAGGCAGGCCAGGGTCCAGCCCCGTCCCGCCGCGGCGTGCAGGGCGGCAGATTCCAGCGTGTCGTCGTCCGCGCCGAACAGGTCCATGCCGAGGCGGGCGCGCAGGTCGGACTCGATTCCGGCGATCATGGCGTCGGCTTCGGCGCTCGTCGCGGCTTTGGCGGCGATGCGGATGCTGACAATGCCGGAGTGGGCGGTCAGGCCGACGGTGGGGTTGGCGAGGGACTCAAGGTCGCCGATGCGCTCATCGAGGGCGGCCTCGCCGACGCCGCTGACGTGCAGGGTGCGGACGCGGATGATCTCGTTCAGGGCGTAGCGCTTTTGCAGGTAGGGGAGGACGGCGTTTTCGAGCAGGAATTCCATTTCACGCGGCACGCCGGGCAGGCAGATGAGCGATTTGTCGCCGCTTTCGACGATGAAGGCCGGGGCGGTGCCGACCGGGTTTTCGATGGGGAGGGCAAACTGCGGCAGGTAGGCCTGGCGCTTCTGGTTCTCGGTGGGGGCGCGCCCGTAGCGGGCGACGCGGGCTTTGATTTGTTCCCAGAGTTCGGGGCGGTATTCGAGGAACAGGCCAAAGGCGCGGGCGGCGGCGTCGCGGGTGGGGTCGTCCACGGTGGGGCCGAGGCCGCCGGTGGTGATGACGAAGTCGGCGCGCCCGAGAGCCTCGCGTATCAGGGCGGCGATGCGTTCGGCGTTGTCGCCGATGGTCTGGGTGCGGAAGAGGTTCACGCCCAGGCCGCGCAGGGCGCGGGCGATGAAGGGGGTGTTGGTGTCCACCTTCTCGCCGAGCAGGAGTTCGGTGCCAATGGTGATGACCTCTGCGGTGGTCATGGTTGATTTTCCGGCGCCTGCTGGAGGGCGGTGCGGGGGAGGATGAGGCTGCCACCCTCGAGGATGGCAGCGGATTCGATGGCAGATGCCAGTTGCCGGAAGGCCGCGCCGCCGTCCGGGGCGGGGGCGAGGACGACAATTCCGGCATCTTCGAGCGCGGGGAGGGCATAGGGCGCGTCGGCGGGGCAGGAAGGCCCGATGACGGCGAGCAGGCCTGAGGTCAGGGCGAGGCGGGCGGCAGCGAGCCGGGCGCTGTTTGCGGTGCAGTCGCTCCCTTCCCAGATGAGTTCTACTTCGTGGCCGAGGATATTGTCAGTTTCCTCCATAGCAGCCTGCACGGCGGCCAGCATTTCGGTACCGGCGGGGGCGTTTGGGCCGGAGAGCGTCGGAAGTACGCCGATGACGATGGGCGCGTCTGGAGGAATTTCCAGGCAGCCCAGGGGGTCGGTGCAGGTGTACGGCGCAGGTCCGCAGGCGGCGAGGAATAGGATGGATGCAAGGAACAAGCAGGTCGGTCGGGCCATTGATGTCTCTTCGGGTATTGACTGATTTTACCCGATGGGTTTTGTTTCGGCAAAAAGAAAAGGGCGAGGCTGTCCTCGCCCTTTGGATCAATCGGGGATGACTAGACGCCGAGGTAGGCGGCTTTGACCTGCGGGTTTTCGGCAATTTCCTTTGCCGGACCGGAGAGGAGGATGCTGCCGGTTTCGAGGACGTAGGCGCGGTGGGCAATGGAAAGCGCCATCTGGGCGTTTTGCTCCACGAGCAGGATACTGGTGCCCTGGGCGTTGATCTCTTTGATGATGCTGAAGATCTCCTGCACCAGGATGGGGCTGAGGCCCATGGAGGGTTCGTCGAGGAGCAGGAGGTTGGGCTTGCTCATCATGCCCCGACCGGTGGCCAGCATCTGCTGTTCGCCGCCGGAAAGGGTGCCGCCCAACTGGTTGATGCGTTCTTTCAGCCGAGGGAAGGATTTGAAGACGCGTTCCATCAGGCGGTTGGTTTCGGCTTTGTCTTTGATGATGTAGGCGCCCATTTCGAGGTTTTCCTTGACCGTGAGGGGGGCGAATATCTTACGGCCTTCCGGGACCTGGCTGATGCCTTTGCGTACGATTTGTTCGGCAGGGGCAAAGGTAATGTCCTCACCCTTGTAGATTACTTGTCCGGAGCGGGGGCGAATCAGGCCGGAGATGGTGCGCAGGGTGGTGGATTTGCCTGCGCCGTTGGCGCCGATGAGGGTGACAATTTCGCCTTCGGCGATGTCGAACGAGATGCCGTGCAGGGCATGGATCGCGCCATAGTAAACTTGGAGATCTTTGACTTCGAGTAACATGTCAGGCTCCCTTCCCCAGGTAGGCTTCGATGACTTTGGGATTGTTCTGGATCTCCCTGGCGGTGCCGCGGGCGATGATCTCGCCAAAGTCAATGACCGTGATGTGTTCGCAGATTCCCATTACCAGGCGCATCTGGTGTTCGATGAGCAGGACGGTCAGTTTGAATTTGTCGCGGATGAAGTGGATCAACTCCATCAACTGGGAGATTTCCCTGGGGTTCATGCCGGCGGCGGGTTCGTCGAGGAGCAGCAGGCGCGGTCCACACGCCAGGGCGCGGGCGATCTCGACGCGCCGCTGTTCGCCGTAGGGCAGGTTCTTGGCAATCTCGTTCTGCACGCGGGTCAGTTTCATGATCTCCAGAAGTTCCTGGGCGTTCTCCACGATCTCATTTTCTCTCTTTTGGAATTTAGGAGTGGACATAACGCCGTCAAACAGTCCATATCCGCACTGGGCGTGGAAGGCGATGCGCAGGTTGTCGAGTACCGTTAGGTCGGAGAAGAGGCGGATGTTCTGGAAGGTGCGCCCGATGCCGGTGCGGGTAATCTCGTGCGGTTCGAAACCAACCAGGTTGGTGCCATAGAAGTTGATTGTGCCTTTGGTGGGCAGGTAGATGCCTGTGATCTGGTTGAAAATGGTGGTCTTCCCGGCGCCGTTTGGGCCGATGAGGCCGGCCAGATCTCCCTCGTGAAGCGTAAGGTTGAAGTCGTTGACTGCCCGCAGGCCGCCAAAATATTTGGTCAGCCCTTCGATTTGGAGGACGGGGGTTTTCTCAGCGGTGGCGTTCATGCTTGCTCTCCTTCGTTCTTTACCTTCCGCAGCGGAATGACCGGGAGTTTAAGGAAGCCCCATTCGAGTTTGCCAAGCAGCCCTTCCGGGCGGATCAACATGAGCAGGAGCAGGGTAAGCGGGTAGAGGACGTAACGCCAGGAGGGCGCCTGTGGGCTGATCTTGCCGAGCGCATCGCGCAGCAGCCCTTCCAGGAAGAAGATCCAGCCGAAGGAGGCGGTAACCGTGCCTGTCATGCTGCCCAGCCCGCCGAAGACGACGATAATCATCGGGTTGAAGCCGATCAGGAAGTCGAACGCGCCGGGGCTGAGGAAGCCGATGTAGTGGGCGTACACGCCGCCAGCGAGACCGGCGAACAGGGAACCGATCACGAAGGACATCAGTTTCGTCCCGGCCACGTCAATGCCCATCGAGCGGGCGGCAGTCTCATCTTCCCGCACCGAGACGATGGAACGTCCGTGCGAGGAGCGCATGATATTGCGCATGATGATGATCACCAGGATCATGAACAGGAATGCCCAGAACCAGTTGGTCAGTTTGGGGATGCCGATCATGCCGCGTCCGCCGCGCATTTCGGGGAAGGGCAGGATGGTATCGCTGTTGACCATCAGGGTATAGATGACGATGGTGAAGCCGAGGGTGGCGATGCCGAAATAGTCCGAGCCGAGGGACAGGACCGGCAGGCCGAAGAGGAAACTGACTTCTGCGGCGAAGATGCCGGCAAAGATGACCGCCAGGAAGAAGACGACCTGGAGCCAAATCCCCTGCGCCAACGGCCCCGGGGCCAGGTTCGTGCCCAGGAACGGGTTGATCAGCGGGGAGATCCACCGGCCAGCCAGGATGGCAACGTAACCTGCCACAAGGCTTCCAAGCAGATAGAGGGTGAAGGATGAGAGCACCGGCATACGTCTCAGGTTGGAAGTGAATTTCCCGATCGCCCAGATGATCACACCTGCCAGGATGACTCCCACTCCCAGCACAACGAGGCCGCTCGCGTCGCTGTTGAGCCAGCGGTAGGTGACGTCGGCGGCTGCATAGGCGCCGATCCCGTAGAAGCCCCACTGACCCAGGCTGAACTGCCCGTTGAAGCCGTAGATCAGATTTAGGCCGAGGGCAACCATGGTCATGGTGCAGGCCTGGTAGAGCAGGCCGCTGTCGAAATCGTTAAGGATTTGAAAACCGCCAAAATCTGTGAGGGTTAGTTGGATGATGCCAAATGCTGCGATAGTGCCCAGCAAGTTGACAAGCAGGCTGATGTTCACCTTTTTTCCCTTGATAGTCAACGGCCGGACTTTGACGCCCATCACCCAGAAAAGGCCGAACAGGTAGGCGATTACTAAAATGATTTTTACAAGGGATAACAGTACTGAGATGTCCATGAGAACCTCACGCCTTTTCCTTTTCTGGCTCACCAAAAATACCGGTCGGGCGAACAAGCAGAACTAGGATCAAGATGGTGAAAGCAATCGCGTCACGCATGGGCGTTGAGATATAACTTGCAGTCATTGACTCTGCCTGTCCCATGATGAGGGCCCCCACAAACGCTCCTGGGATGCTGCCAATCCCGCCCAGCACGGCAGCAACAAAAGCCTTCAGACCGGGATAGACGCCCATCAGGGTTTTGATGGATGGATAGGCAATGGCGTATAAAACACCGCCCAAGCCGGCAAATGCAGCGCCGATGGCGAATGTGAACGAAATTACCTGGTCCACCTGAATGCCCATCAGGCGCGCTGTTGGCTTGTCGAACGAAGCGGCGCGCATGGCAACGCCGATCTTTGTCCTATGCACTAGAAATTGCAGGAACAACAGAACCGCCAATGTGGAGAGGATAATGATAATGAGAATATTCGAAACGACGATGGCATTATCGGGCGGAGTCTCTCCAGACTGCATCCGATGAATGCCGTCGGAAATGTACCAAGTGACCACGTCGAAAGGCCGTTCGTAGGGGATGAAACGGGCTGAAAAGACAAAATCCAGCAGCCCGAAATATTCGAGGAAGAAGGAAACGCCGATGGCGGTAATGAGTGCCGCAATGCGGGGGGCATCCCGCAAAGGTTTGTATGCAACCCGCTCGATCGTCACTGCCATCAGCACGCACACAAGCATGGACAGCAGAATGGTGGTTATCGTCCCGATGCCTATAGCAATGAAGGAATTCATGGTCGGGAAAATTTTGAGCGGCCATTGGTGCAGGTCGAACCGTTCAATGGCGAAGAAACTGACAAAAGCGCCGACCATGAAAACATCGCCATGGGCAAAGTTGATCAGTTTCACAATGCCGTACACCATCGTATAGCCCAGGGCAATCAAAGCATAGACGAAGCCCAGTTGAAGCCCGTTGATAACGTTCGTGACGAAGAACAAGGGCTTTTCGATTAGGTTACGGATGAGGATGTAAGAAACAACGAGGGCGAGCAGGATCATGAATGCCCTGCCTATCCACGCCAGGAAGGAATTTGGTCTAACGATAATGGGCGGTTTTTTGGGTCTGATCTGGAGTTGCATCGGGGATATCCTCCTAGTGGGAATATTCTCGCATTTAATATTCTCGCATTTAAAGAAGGGGCAGCCTGTGATGGCTGCCCCTTGAGGTTGAGAAGGTTACGGATTCACAACGGTTTCGAACTGAACGCCCTCGGTGGTCACTTTGAGAATCGTGGCAGCCTTGATGGGGTTGTGCTGCTCGTCGAAAGTGATCGTTCCCGAAACCGCCTCGAACGAGATTTCGTTCAGCGCCGTAGCCACCTTGTCAGTGTCATCGGCGCCAGCCGCCTCAATGGCAGCCAGGAGCAGGTTGGTGGCGTCATAAGCCAGAGCGGCCAGAGCGTCGGGGGTCTTCCCGTACTTGGCTTCGAAGGCCGCGCGGAAATCCACAGCCAGAGGCGCATCGCTGTCGGGCGAGTAGTGGTTGGTGAAGTAACCGCCGGCTGCGGCTTCCAAGTTCAGGTCAGCCGAGTCCCAGCCATCGCCGCCCATGAAGGGGACGTTCATGCCCTTGTCTTTGGCCTGGGCGGTCACCAGGTTGACGATGTTGTAGTAATCCGGCAAGTAGACAATGTCGGGATCTGCCTCGTCAATCTGGGCCAGGATGGATGAGAAGTCGGTGTCGTTGGCTGTGTAGGAGGCCTCGCCGACGATCTCGCCGCCAAGATCGGTAAAGGCGGTCTTGAAGTTCTCGGCCAGTCCCTTTACGTAGTCGTTTGCCTGGTCAACCATCACGAACGCCTTGCGGTAGCCCAGGTTCTCATAGGCGAACTTGGCGCCCACCAGTCCCTGGAACGGGTCAATGAAGCAGGCGCGGTAGATGTAAGTCTTGGTCACGCCGTTCTGATCCACGGTCACGCTCGGGTTGGTCGAGGTGGGGCTCATCTGGATGACCTTGGCCGCATTCGCGATTTCAGAAACCGGGATGGAGGCCTTGGAGCAGACTTCGCCTATAATGTAGTGGACGCCGTCCTGGTTGATGACCTTGTTGGCAGCATTGACGGCCGGGTCAGGGGTGCATTGGCTGTCTTCGACGATTGGGACAATGGTCATGCCCAGGACGCCGCCCTTGGCGTTCCACTCTTCGATGGCAAGCAGGGCGCCGTCGCGGGTCATTTCACCAAAGGTGGGGACAGGGCCAGACAGGGGGGCCAGGATGGCGATCTTCAGTTCGCCACCACCGCCACCGCCGCCGCATGCCGCGAGCAGCATGACGCTGGCGACCAGTACACTCAAGATCTTAAAGGACTTCATAGTTGTTTCTCCTCCGGAAATAGAAATTAGTATTGGCATTTGACTCTGCCAAATGCCTCCCTGGATAGGGATGGGACAGAACAAGGATATATCGAATGGCTGCTACCACCTCCTTAAGGGTAAATTCACGAAACTATATTCACTTGTGATGAATTTGTCAAGTGAGAAGACTTTGGTGATGGCGCAAAGTACACCGCGGCAGGAGAGAAGTTGTTGGGCGGGTGCAAAGCCTATCTATCGGTTTGTTTGGAATAAGCGGTTCAATCATCACCGGTTGTTCAGGGTGTGTATCGGATTGCTCAACTGTTAATATGAGTCCCTGCAAAAACCTTTTTAAACACGAAGGACACAAAGACAACAAAGGAAATTCAAGGACGCTTTGAAAATATTGAACCACGACGCAGATTATCTTGAATAATGATTTGTGATTTTGCATTTTCCTGACGGTCTTCGCATGCTGCGCGGTGCAACAGCCTTTTTGCGGTAGAGTCAATTAGTATTACTCTTGAGAATCTATCACCACCGCGAAGATTCTGTGTTATGCTGTCGTTGCGAGCGCAGCGAAGCAATCTCCAGATAACAGGGGATTGCTTCGCCGGGGAGAGCGCCCTGCTCGCAATGACAGCCCAGTTGGTTGCGGCTGGAGGCCGCGCTATGACATTATCAAAGTAATCACTGAAGAGCACTCATCATTATCGCGATCAGAGGTATTCCCCAGGGTGATAATTTGCTTGACAAAATTGCGCATGTGAATAAAATCCATTCCATACCAACATGATTTGCTGGTCTGGAAAGGTTGATACATGAAAAGCCAATTTTTCAGCAACCAAAAACTCCTGTATACACTGCTTGTCCTGCAATTCATCCCTCTCCTTCTGAACACGCCTTCCGTTTTTGTGTTGACCTCTCAGGAGTGGTGGCTCCCGGCTCTGCTTGTCCTGATGTCGCTGTTTGGGACCATTCAGGTATTCCGCCGCAAAGTCGCCCCCTGGTCCCTGTCCCTGATCTCATTTGCTCACGGTTTTAACATCATCAGCCGCTTGATGATTCTCCTGCCCAAAAGCACAATTGGCGCCTCATTCGACGGCCTGTACTTTTCATTGACACTTGTGGCAATGCTCTGTTCCACATTCATGCTCTGGCTGCTGGAACTCCCGCAAGCGCGCCAGGTCTTGACGCGCTGACTTCCCCCCATTATCAAAACAGAGACGGGCTGTGTTCCAGCCCGTTTTGTGTTTCCGGCGAACTACTTTGCCTTTTGCCCATACAGGAGCGTTGCGCGCATCCGCAAGTCGGTGTTGCGGATCTTCATCGCCAAGTCGGCTGCAGGGTCGCGATTGTCACCAGGCCGGCAGGAGAAGAAGGCCCTCCTACCAGCGCCGGGTTGACGAGGTGGGCAATCTTCTCCGGCGGCGTGCGGCGGGTGGTGAAGATCAGCCGTACACTATCTCGCGCTGCGCTTCGCTACAGATTCCCGCAACTGTTGTTTTTCTTGTTCGCTGAGGAAGGCCGTCTCCAGCGCGTTGGCCTGCGCCTGGCGGATTTGCTCGCCGGTCAGCCCGGCTTGCGGCGCGGCCACCTCGTATTCGTAGGGCAGTGTGATGGCGCTGATGCCGGGGTCGTCTGTGTTGATGGTGGCGCGGAGGCCATGTTCAAGGAAGGCCTTGAGTGGGTGGCTGGCGTAGTCGGGCACGCAGCTGGTCTGCACGTTGCTGGTCAGGCAGGACTCCACGCCGATTTTGTGTTCGGCCAAATAGTCCATCAGCGCCGGGTCTTCCACAGCATGGATGGCGTGGCCGATGCGCTCCGCTCCCAGCGCCCGGAGAGCCTGCCAGATGGACTCTGCCCCGGCGCTCTCCCCGGCATGGACAGTGATGTGCCAGCCGGCATCTCGCGCTCTGTGGAAGTGGTCGGCGAACCATTCGGCGGGGAAATTGGCCTCGTCCCCGGCCAGATCGAGGGCGGTGATGTGGCGGGACTGGCCCAGGAGGGCATCCAGTTCCTGTTTGGCGGTATCCGGACCGTAGGTCCGGCTTAGGATGCCGATGAGGTTGGCGCGTACCCCGAAATCACGCTGCCCGGCGGCGACGCCGTCCACAACAGCCTCGGTCACCCCTCCGGGATTCAACCTATGCGGTTCGGCCATGAACCAAGGGCTGAAACGCAATTCCACGTAGTCCAGGCCTTCGCGCTTCACATCTTCTATGTTCTCATAAGCCACGCGGCGGACGGCATCGTAATCTACCAGCACGCCGACCATCCATTTGAACTTGGCGATGAAGGCCATCACACCTGGCTGGGGGTCGGTGACCTGCACATGCGGACGCAGCCCCTCCAGGTCGAAGGCCGGAAGGGGCAGGTTGTGCTGGGCGCCGAGTTCGAGGATGGTTTGGAGCCGGACCGATCCATCGAGATGCCGGTGGAGTTCAGCCAGCGGCAGGCAGGGGTCTATCAAGTGACGCCTCTAGAATTCGAAGGAACTGCCTTTGGAACCATATTTTTCGGCCACACGGGTCAGGACTTCTGCGCTGTGGGCGGAGATCTGGACGAATTCAAGCCCTATATCGTAGATGCCCGGCGAGAAAGTGTCCTCCTGACACCATTTGACCCGCGCCGTGAATTCGATATTCAGCGTGTCGGCTATGTCAGGAGTCGTGTCCATGCGGACGCGGATCGTTTTGTTGAGTGATAATGGATTGCGGCCATCAATCATGATCCCCTTTGAGGAAACATTGACCAGACTTCCAAGGATCTCATGCGTGGAGGCATCCATTACCTGGAGATAGTAGGAGAGTGCTCGTCTCTCTGCTCTTCGCCGTTCTGCCATCACTGTATCCTTCCTGTGAGTCAGTAAGAAAGTAACCCGAGAATCCATTCGGCGGCAATGATTTCGCGATGGTATGCTGCTGATGATAACGCAACTTTTGCCTATGCAGGCTGGTTGTCACGGAAGCCGTAGATTTCCACGATCTTCCCGATGATCCCGACGTCCTCTTCGCTGATGCTTTCGATCTCGAAGCCGACGTCGTATTTGCTGGGGTCGAGGTCGGGACGGCGCCATTTGGCGCGCACGGGCAGGTCCATGTAGGGCTTTCCGGCCACCTCATCGGAGAGTTCGATGCGCAGGCGCATCCGCTGCCCTTCGGGGATGGGAGTGGGGCTGAGGATCATTGCCCCGATGGGGGTGATGTCCACCAGGTTGCCAATCTGCTGGCGGTTGGCCGCGTCGTAGACACGCGCATAATAAAGCAGGTAGCGGCGTTTAACTTTGCGCTTGTCTTTCATCGAATGTTCTCCTGAGTCAAACCAAGTATAGGCCAAAATGCCTGCAGAATCAACATCCGAATGTGGGATTTGTGGCTGTTTCCTCTCGACTCTCCAGTCCGAAGGGTGTGACCGCAAGGATATTGCAAGTTGAAAACGGGGATTGTATTGTAAAATAGAGACAATGCCCGCCTCGATTAACGTGCTCTTTCTCGCAGCCGAAGCCTCGCCGTTCGTCAAGATCGGCGGCCTGGCGGATGTGGCCGGTTCCCTGCCGCTGGCGCTGCGCAACCTGCCCTACGACGCCACCGGCGGCGCGAAACTGGACGTGCGCCTAGTGCTCCCCCTGCACCGCTCCAACCGGGCCGAGTCGGCCACCATGCTGCCGGCCGCTGAGACGCTGGTCTACCGGCGGGGGGGCAGCCTTTTGGCGCAGGTGTATGAGATGTCGCTGCAGGGCATGCCGGTCTACTTCATCAGCGGCAGCCCGATTACGAACGCCTCGAACGTCTATTCCAACGACCCGGCGTCCGATCGCGAAAAATATGCCTTCTTTTCCCTGGCGGCCCTCGAAATGCTGCGCGAGTTCGACTGGCAGCCGGATATCGTCCACGCCAACGACTGGCACACCGCCCTGGCGCTCTATGCCCTGCGCTCGCGCCGCTCCGACCCGGTGCTGAGACGCATCCGCACGCTGCTGACGCTGCACAACCTGCCTTACATGGGCGGGGATGGGGCGGACGTCCTCGGCGCCTACGGCCTGATGCCGTTGAGCGAAGAGTCCCTGCCGCTCTGGGCGCAGACACAGCCCCTGCCGCTGGGACTCTGGTCGGCAGATGCCATTGTGCCGGTCTCGCCGACCTACGCGCGTGAAATCCTGACCCCCCAGTTTGGCTGCGGGCTGGAGAATTACCTGCGCACCCGCGCCGAGTCAATCACCGGAATCATCAACGGGCTGAACCTGTCGGCGTTCGACCCCATGACCGACAAATCCCTGCCGGCGAAATTCAACGCCGAGACGCTCGAGAACCGCCCCGCCAACAAGGAAGCCCTGCAAAAGATCCTCGGCTTGCCTGTGGACCCAAAGATTCCGCTGATCGGCATGGTGGGGCGCATTGACCAGCAGAAAGGCGTGGATATTGCCATCCGCGCCCTGCTGCGTTTCGAGAATCACCCCTGGCAGTTTGTCCTGCTTGGCACAGGCGACCCCTCCATCGAGACGACGGCCCGCAACCTGCAGGCCACCTTCCCCGACCGGGCGCACATCGTTCTTCGTTACGATGACCCGCTGGCGCGTCTCATCTACGGCGGGGCCGATATGTTCCTGATGCCTTCCCGCTACGAGCCTTGCGGCCTGGCGCAGATGATTGCCATGCGCTACGGCTGCGTGCCGATTGTCCATGCCACGGGCGGGCTGAAGGATACCGTCCAGGAAGGGAAGACCGGTTTCCTGTTCCAAGAGCCGACCCCCGAAGCGCTGCTGGAGGCGCTCGAAAGGGCGTTTTCCATCTTTGCCAGCAAACAGAAATGGAGCCGTTTCCAGCGCAGCGGTATGACGGAGGATTTCGGCTGGGAGCGCTCGGCGCGCCGGTACGCCATTCTCTACCGTTCCCTGATGGGATCAGCCTGAAAATGATCGCCCCCGGTGCAGATACGCCGGGGGCAAAATTTTCCACAATCCTATTCTTGTTGTAAAATACCCTTGTCTGATCCATCCCTATCCGTCAAATGAAAGACGAGGTGACGAATGAAGATACGGGCTGTCATTTTGGCCGGCGGCGAAGGCGCCCGCCTGAGCGTCCTGACCGCCAAGCGCGCCAAACCGGCTGTCCCCTTTGCCGGGAAATACCGCATCATTGACTTTACCCTCTCCAACTGCGTCAACTCCAACATCTTCGACATCATGGTACTGGCGCAATACCGCCCCCAGTCCCTCATCGAGCACATCGGCGCCGGCGCGCCCTGGGACCTGAACCGCGATTTCACCGGCGGCGTGCGCCTCCTCACCCCTTACAAAGCCCGCTTCGACGCCGACTGGTACGAAGGCACGGCAGATGCTGTCCAGCAGAACTTTACCTTCATCAAGGGCGGTTCTCCCGATTACATCCTCATCCTCTCCGGCGACCACATTTACATGATGGATTACGCCCCGATGATAGATTTCCACGTCCTCCAGCAGGCCGATCTGACCATCGCCTCCATCCGCGTCCCGAAGGAAGAGGCTTCCCGCTTTGGCGTGCTGAAGGTGGACAAGGAATACCGGGTGAAATCCTTCATCGAGAAACCGAAGAATCCGCCCTCCCGGCTCGTCAACATGGGCGTTTACTTGTTCAACCGCGAAGTGCTCGACCGCGCCCTCTGGGATGATCATAAGGACAGTAAATCTGCACATGACTTCGGCAAGAATATCATTCCCAAATTAGTCAAGAGTCAGGCGCGCGTCTTCGCCTATCCCTTCTCCGGCTACTGGATGGATGTAGGAACGATCAATTCTTACTGGCAGGCGCACATGGACATGCTTTCACCCGATCCGGCGCTGAAACTATACAACCGTAGTTGGATCGTCCACACCCGTACCGAAGAACGCCCTCCCACCCGCGTCCCGCAGACGGCCTATGTCTACGCCAGCATGCTCTCGGACGGCTGTTACATCCAGGAGAATGCCCACGTGGAGAGCAGCGTGCTATCGCCTGGTGTTATCATCCGCCCCGGCGCGGTGGTGCGCGAATCCATCATCATGACCGACAGCGTCATCGAAAGCGGCGCAATCGTCGAGCGCGCCATCATTGACAAACGCGTCAGGGTGGAAGGCAGCACCCGGATTGGCGGCGGCGTTGGCAACCCCGATATCCGGCTCGCTGTGATTGGCAAGAACAGCGTCGTCCCTGCCGGCATGGTCATCGAACCCGGCGCCGAGGTCAACACCGACGTGGTCGCCTCCGACTACCCTGGCCCGGTGGTAAAATCGGGCGAAACCATCACAACGCAGAGACAACCGTATGAAATTTGAGCGCGCCTCCGGCATCCTCCTCCATCCCACCAGCCTGCCCGGCCCTTACGGCATCGGCGACCTTGGCCCCGCCGCCTACCGCTGGGTGGATTGGCTCTCCGCTGCTGGCTGCAAACTCTGGCAGGTGCTGCCGCTTGGCCCCACCGGTTACGGCGACTCCCCTTACCAGTGTTTTTCCGCCTTTGCAGGCAACCCCTACCTTATCAGCCCCGACTTCCTGCTTCGCGACGGCTTCCTGCTTCCCGACGACCTGGCGGGCATGCCCGCCTGGGACGCGCAGCAGGTTGACTTTGGCCGCCTTTTTGAATGGAAACCGGCCCTGCTGAAAAAGGCCTGGCGCCGCTTCGCCGCGGACCCGGGGCCTGCCGCCGCCAAATTTGACTCCTTCAAAGCCGACAACGCCTTCTGGCTCGACGACTATGCCCTCTTTGCGGCTCTCAAAGAGACATACGGCGGAGGCTCGTGGAACCGCTGGCCTGCTAAATTGCGCCGCCGCGACCCGGCTGCACTGGACGAGGCGCGTCAATTCCTGGTAGAAACCATCCAGCGCCACATGTTCTCCCAGTACCTGTTCTTCGAGCAGTGGTCGGATCTGAAGGCGTATGCTAATCAACGCGGGCTCAAGATCATCGGCGACATTCCCATCTTCGTCGCCTACGACTCCGCCGATGCCTGGTCGCACCCTGAACTGTTTTATTTTGACGAGGCAGGCAAACCATTGGTGGTGGCAGGCGTGCCGCCCGATTACTTCTCGCCCACCGGCCAGTTGTGGGGCAACCCGCTCTTCCGCTGGGATGTGTACAAGGCCAGCGGTTACGCCTGGTGGCTGGAGCGCATCCGCTTCACCCTCAAGATGGTGGACATCGTCCGCATAGACCACTTCCGCGGCTTTGCCGGCTATTGGGAGATCCCCGGGGACGCCGAAACCGCCGTAAACGGGCGCTGGGTTCCGGGTCCAGGAGCGGACTTTTTCAACGTTGTCCAGTCCCAACTCGGCGCAGGCTTGCCCATCATCGCCGAAGATCTGGGCGAGATCACCCCGGATGTCATCGCTCTGCGCGACCAGTTCGGCCTGCCGGGGATGAAAATTCTCCAATTCGCCTTCTCCGGCCCCGACAACCTCTTCCTGCCGCACCAGTTCAGCCGCAACAGTGTAGTCTATACCGGCACGCATGACAACGATACGGCGCGCGGCTGGTTCGAGAAGGCCTCGGAGCAAGAGAAGGACTTTGCCCGGCGCTATTTCCAGCGCGATTGGGCGAACGGCAGCGACTTTGCCTGGCACCTTATCCGCACGGCGTGGGCTTCGGTCTCCGTCCTTGCCTTGGCCCCCATGCAGGATTTCCTGGCCCTGGGGAGTGAGGCGCGCTTCAACTTCCCCTCCCGTCTGGGGGGAAACTGGACTTGGCGCATGACCGAAGACGCCATGAGTCCCCAATTGCAGGATGCCCTGCGCGAACTGAATTGGCTGTACTCAAGATGAAATCGAAGCGCCCCGCTCCAAACGCCGGGGCGCTCGCTTACTTGCAGGCTTCCACCGTCTCGCGGAAGGCTTCGTCCAGGTCGGCGGGTTCGTAGGCCAGGGATTGCTGCGACGGCAGGGGGTCGAGATACGTTTCCGCCGTCTGGATCGCGGCGTAGAAGCGCGGGTCGAGGCCGTGTTCTTTGCCTTGCAGCCAGTGCGTTAACCAGAGAGCGAACAATCCCACTTGGATCAGGAAAGTGGGCAGCGCCGCCACGCGGACCTGACGCCCGTCCGCCGCGGCCAGGCGGCTGAGCATCTCCGTCCAGGTCAGGTTCTCCTGCCCGATGGGGTAGCGCGCCCCCGCTTCGCCGCGTTTGACTGCCGCCACGACGGCGCGTCCCACCGTCCGCGCCGAGACGCAGGCCGTGCCGCCCCTCATGCAGAACACGAGTCGGGACGAGCGCAAGTAGCGGACGAGCGGCGTCCAGAGCGGCTTCCAGCCGGGGAGCGGGAAACTGCCGAAGATGTAGGGCAGTTCCAGCACGCAGGTGGATAGTCCGGGCACGGAGGTGAGCGCTTTCTCCTGCTCCACCCGGCTGCGGATGTAGGGATGGCGTTGGGCCAGTTTCATTTCCGGCCAGAGCCGGTCGAAGTGGGCAAAGTACGAGCCCAACGCCACACCGCGTTTCACGCCGGCCTGCGCCGCCAGTTGGAACAGCCGCAGGGGCATCTCCACGTTGGCGCGATGGAAGGCCGCGTAGGCAGGTTTTCGCGGCAGAAGGCGGTCGTCCATGCCGGCGGCAAAGACCAGCGCCTCGTGGCCGTCCAGCAGATCGAGCAGTTGCGCCTCGGGGGCGGAGTCGAGGGGCAGAAGGGCCACTTTGACGGCGGCAGGATACAGGTCTGGGGGCGGGGCGGGGGGCAGGCCGAGGGCGGTCACCTCCCAGCCGCGCGCCAGAAATTCCCGGATAGCATGGTAGCCGAGGAAGCCGGTCCCGCCGGCGATGAAAACGCGTCTCATGGCAGGAGGCCTTGATTCTTGAGCGCCCGCACCAGGTTCTCTCCCCACGTTGAGCCTTTGACGTAGAAAACAGCCGGCTGACCAAGCGGCGAATCAACGGTGACGGTCTGCCCGCCCGCGTACGTCTCGCCGCTCCAGAGATGCACCCACTCTCCGGCGGGCAGATAGGCCTCGACCGTCTCTGCCCCCTCCTCCGTGACCGGGGCGATGAGGAAGTCTGCGCCGAGCATGAATTCCTGGTAGGTGATCTGCCAGACGGCAGGATCGTCGGGGTAGTGCAGGAACGGGTGGCGGACGACCGGCATCCCGGTCCGCGCTGCCTCGGCGACCAGCATCTTGCGATAGTCGAACAGCGCCGCGTAGACCTTCGACCAGCGGGCGAAAGCGTCCAGCGTCGCGCCGTTGGTGTAGAACTGGACGTTGTTCTCCGGCTGGTTGCCCTCGTGGGTGCGGAAGATGAGCGTGAAGGCGTTCATTTCCATCCAGCGGATGAGCAATTCCTCGGAGCGGTGGTAGTTCATCAAGGGGTTGGTGACGGTGGTGTAGCCGCCGATGTCGGTGTGGTTGAAGGCGAAGCCGGAGAGGCCGCCGGAGTTCAGGCCGGTGACGGCGGATTTGATGCCGTCGTTCCTGCCCCACGAGACGAGTTGGTCGCCCGCCCAGAAGAGGGTGGAGGCGGCCTGCGAACCGGTGAACCCGGCGCGGCTGAAGAAGACCAGGTCCCGCCCGGAGGCTTCGACCGCCTGGCGGTTGAGGGAGGCCCACAGCACCGGCCAGCGGTTGTGGAGGGTGGCGGCAGTCTCATCGTTGGGCTGCGCCAGGACGGCGTCGTAGGGCAGAGCCTCGCCGAAATCGGCCATCCAGCCCGAGGCGCCTGCCCCGATGACCTGCTCCTCGATGACGGCGGTCAGCCAGTCCACGGCGGCGGGGTTCGTCAGGTCCACCATGCCGTAGTCGAAACTGGTGTTTTGCACCAGGTAGGGCTCGCCGTTGGACTTTTTCACCAGGTAACCGGCTTCGAGCGCCTCCTGGAAGAGGTTGCGGCGGGCGTCCGGCTTTTCGGCAACGTCCACCAGGTTCGGGTTGAGATAGACCATCACCCGCACGCCGTCGGCCTCCAAATCCTGCACCATCTCGTCCCAGCCGGGGTAGCGCTCGTAGTCTACTTCCCAGTTCCACCACAACTGCGAGCCGAAGGAGGTGGCGCGCTGGCCGACCCAGTCCTGGAGCCAGAAGGCCGCCACAGGGACCTGCCGCGCCTGTAACTCGGCGTACACTTGCCGTACCTTGTCCGTGCCGCCCTGCATCCCCACGATTGCGCCGCTGTAAACCCATTCGGGCAGCGCCGAGGGGCGGCCGGTCGTCCCGGTGTACTGGTCGAGAATCTCGGTGGGCGTCGCCCCGCTAAACAGGTTGGCAACGATGCCCCCGCCGAAGGCCTCCACCTGCACCCGGTCGGCGGCGCGCAGGTCGAAGGCGGTGTAGCCGCTGTTGAGCAGCATCAGGGCGCGCATCTGGCTGGTCA
Organism: Anaerolinea thermophila; assembly: GCA_020722345.1. Taxonomy (GTDB): domain Bacteria; phylum Chloroflexota; class Anaerolineae; order Anaerolineales; family Villigracilaceae; genus UBA877. Next base: position 22,435 of record DYKZ01000020.1, read on the forward strand.
TGTAGAACGGGATGGGCGCGTAGGTGGTGAATTGGTCGCCGCCCGCGCCGTCGTTGGTGATGTCCGCGCCGAGGGTGATGGGCTGATCGCCGCGCCCCACGCCCTGCTCGCTGACCCAGATGGGCACGCGCCGGCCTTTCAGGTCCACGTAGGAGAACTGCTCGCCGAAGCCGAAGAAATGTTCATCGGGCGCCGAGGCGTAGGTGAGAAAGGCGCGGTTGGCCTCCACGGCCAGGTTGAGTTCCAGCCGGTCGGGGTTGTCGGCGTAGGTGTAGAGCAGGAACGAATAGGGCACTTCCTGCCCCGATTGGCAATAGAGCAGGCCGCGAATCTCGACTCCTTGCGTCCCCTCCTCGAATGGCGTGATGGAGGCGATGTCCTGTTCGCCGCAGGTGTCGCTCCAGGCGTCGCGGACCGTGAACATGCCGCGCGCTTCGGTGACCGTTTCCTGTCCCTGGGCGGCTTGCACGAACGACCTGCCCGCCAGGCTCTGCCAGAGGGGGAAGCCGGGCCGCCCGCTGTGTTCCACGGTCAACTGGCGCGTCTCGGCGCTCCACGAGATGGTGAAATTCCCGCTCTCGTAGGCTGCCGAGGGGACGGCGGACGGGTCAACGGTCAGGTAACCGCCCGGCTGTGAGCTGCCCGGGCGCAGCAGGCGTCCCAGCCAGAGTCCCAGGGCGATGACGGCGACGAACAGGATGAAATTTCGGGTACGTTTGTTCATAAAACTGCCGGGGCAGGACAAGATAAATCTTGCCCCACATTCTACCCTACAAGACAGGCAGCAGGTACAATATCGGCATGGTTTATTTCATCCTGTGCATCTTTCTTTCAGCCTTCCTCATCTTCCAGGTGCAGCCGATGATTGCCAAGTACATCCTGCCCTGGTTCGGCGGCGCGCCGGCGGTCTGGTCCACGGTGCAGATGTTCTTCCAGGTGCTGCTGACGGGCGGCTATGCCTACGCGGCCTGGGTGGGGCGTCCGGGACGGAGGCGCGAGAAATGGCATATCCTCCTGCTGGGACTCTCGACGCTGGCTGTCCTTGCCCTCGGCGTGCTGTGGCGCTCGCCCATTACCCCCGGCGCAGACTTGAAACCCGCCTCCGGGTCCCCGCCCGTGCTGGAAATCCTCAAACTGCTGGCCGTCTCGGTGGGGCTGCCCTACTTCCTGCTGGCCTCCAACAGCCCGCTGATGCAGGCCTGGTTCCACCGCCTTTTTCCGCAGAAAACTGCCTACCGGCTCTATGCCCTCTCGAACATTGGCTCGCTGCTTGGGCTGGTGACCTATCCCCTGCTGGTCGAGCCAAACCTGAGCCTGCCGGGACAGGGCTGGACCTGGTCGCTGCTCTACTTCGGCTATGCGGGGCTGGCGGCCTGGGGGGCGTTCCGCTCCCTGCGGGCCGCGCCGCTCCCAGGTCCCGACCCGACGCCTGCCGCGCCCGACCCCGCGCCGCACCTGCGCTGGCAGGACTCCGCCTTGTGGATTAGCCTGCCCGCGGCGGCTTCCATTCTCTTCCTGGCAACCACCAGTCACATCACCCAGGAAGTGGCGGTCATCCCGTTCCTGTGGGTTCTGCCGCTGACCATCTATCTGTTCTCGTTCATCCTGGCTTTTGCAGGCGAAGGCTGGTACTCGCGGCAGGTTTTCCTGGCGCTCTTGTTCGTTTCCACCATCCTGGCGGGCTGGGCGCTGGGGCGTTCGGAGAGTCTCGCCATCGGCCTGCAGATTGGCATCTACTCGCTGGCGCTGTTCGCGGCCTGTATGGTCTGCCATGGCGAGTTGTACCGCCTGCGCCCGCACCCGGCGCGGCTGACGCTTTTCTACCTGCTCGTCTCGGTGGGCGGGGCGCTGGGGGGCATTTTCATCACCTTTGCCGCGCCGTCGCTCTTTCGCGGCTACTGGGAACTGCCGCTGGGCTTTGCGCTTTGCTGGCTCCTGTTTTTATTGGTGACGCTGCGCCGCCCCGAACCCGGCAGGCGCTGGCGTTTCGTACTCAACAGCGTGCTCCTGTTGAGCGCCCTGGTGTTCTCCGGCGTGCGCGCCTTCCAGTTCATCCAGGCCGACCTGACCAGTTCGCTGCTGGTCGAACGCAATTTCTACGGCGTGGTGCGGGTCAAGTCGCTGGGGGCGGAGGGCTGGTCCTCCCAGCGTTACGCCCTGGTGCACGGCATTACCATCCACGGCTTCCAGTATGTCGAAGCCTCCAAGCGCGGCCTGCCCACGGCCTACTTTAGTGAAACGAGCGGCGGCGGGCTGGCCATCCTGAACCACCCGCGCCGCGGTCAGGGGATGCGCGTCGGGGTGCTCGGCCTGGGCATTGGCACGCTGGCGGCCTACGGGCAGGAGGGGGACGTCTATCGCTTCTACGAAATCAACCCGCAGGTTATCGAACTGGCCGAGGGTCAAGGTGGGTATTTCTCCTTCCTGTCCGACAGCGCCGCAGAGGTTGAAATTGTGCTGGGCGACGCGCGTCTCTCCCTGGAGCAGGAACTGGAGGCCGGCCGGCCTCAAGGGTACGATGTTCTGGCGCTGGACGTTTTCTCCAGCGACTCCATCCCGGCCCATCTGTTGAACCGGGAGGCCTTTGCCCTCTACCTGGAACACCTCGCCCCGGACGGCATCCTGGCCGTCCACATCTCGAACCGCCACTTAGACCTGCTGCCTGTTGTCTGGCCCCTGGCCGATGCCTTCAATCTGGCGCGGGCCGTCATTTCCGACCCCGGCGATTACGAACAGCGTTTCCCCTCCCTGTGGGTGCTGCTGGCGTCTGACCCGGCTCTTCTTGCTGACCCGGAGATTGCCTCCCGTGCCAAGAATATGGACGGTTACACCTCCTCGCTGCGCCTGTGGACGGACGATTACAGCAACCTGATCCAGATTTTGAAGTAAAACGAACCTCCCGAAGGTTTAGAAACCTGCGGGAGAGATGCTTTTGGAGGCGACTTGTCGCCGTGAAGGCAGCCTGCAAACGGCAAGCCGTTTGACTCCAGAACAAAGGAGCCTGCGGGAGGGTCAATTATCGGCTAAATTTATCGCTGGCTTCGTCCAGCGCCCGGACTTCCTCCTCGGTCAGCCGCCAGCCTTTGGCCCCTGCGTTCTCGGCGGCCTGCGCCTTAGTCTTGGCGCCGGGGATGGGCAGCGTGCCTTTGCAGATCGTCCAGTTCAGCGCTACCTGGCCAGGCGTCTTGCCGCCGTGTCCCTGGCCGATTTCGGCCATCAGGCCGATCAGTCCCTGCAACGCTTTCAGGTATTCGCGTCCGTTGCTGCCGCGCAGGGCGGGGGGCGGGTTTTCGGGGGAGTATTTGCCGGTCAGCAATCCTTTTGCCAGGGGGCTGTAGGCGATGACGCGCACGCCCATCTCCTTGCAGCGGTCGAGCAGGCCATTTTTTTCAATCTTGCGGTTGAGCAGATGATACTCCACCTGGTTGGAGGCCAGCGAGAGGTTGTATTTCGACAGCACGGTGTAGGCGCGCTGCATCTGGTTCTTGTTGTAGTTGGAGACGCCTACGGCGCGCGTCTTGCCGTCACGAACTGCTTCAGCCAGTTGTTCAGCCCAGAACTCGATCGGCATAGGCGGGGACGGCCAGTGGATCTGGTAGAGGTCGATGTGCTCCAGCCCGAGACGCTCCAAACTGCGGCGCAGGGCGCCCATCAGGGAGCGGCGGCTCAGCCTCCAGGGGAAGGGCATGAACTTGGTGGCCACCAGCACGGGCGTCTCGGTGATCTTCAGGAATTGTCCGAGGAATTGTTCCGAGCGTCCGGCCCCGTAGATCTCGGCGGTGTCCACCAGGTTGATTCCGGCGGCCAGCGAGGTGCGGAAAGCCTGCTCAATATCGCTAATGTCGTAGCCGTGTCCGTAATTCCACATGATGCGGTCGCCCCAGGCCCAGGCGCCAAGTCCCATCTCGGCGTTGTGCAGGAAAATAGTTTCCGGTGCAGGATCAGGGGGCATGCTTTACTCCAGGAAGACAGGTGTTAGGGAAACAGGGAGAGTTGTTCATCTTTGTTCATCTCTGCTTGCTCTTGAGCGATGGTAACGCCCCACGTCGGGCGCTTGCAGGGGGTATTCCACTTGCATCAGCGGCGAGGAGATGATGAAATCGGCGCTGGCGCGGTTGCTGGCGGTGGGGATGTTGTACAGTACAGCCAGGCGCAGGAGCGCCTTGATGTCGGGGTCGTGTGGCTGGGGTTCGAGCGGGTCCCAGAAGAAGATGAGGAAATCTATCTTTGCCTCGGCGATGGCTGCGCCGATCTGCTGGTCGCCGCCCAGGGGTCCGGAAAGGAAGCGGGCAACCGGCAGGTCCAGTTCGCGGCTCAGCAGGTCGCCGGTCGTTCCGGTGGCGAAGAGGAAGTGACGCGAGAGCGTTCCCCGGTTGAAGCGCGCCCAGTCGAGCAGGTCGTCTTTCTTGTTGTCATGCGCCACCAGGGCAATGTGTTTTTTCGCGCCGAGAATCCGTTCCATGGCAGCCTCCTAGGTTTTGACCGCCCGCGTGGCGATGTAGGAGGGATGGTATTTGCTGACGGGCGAGTCGGGGCAAATATCCTCGTAGAAGCCGGTGATGGCGAAGCCGGCCTCGATCTGACCGCCAATCTGGTCGGTGAGGGTGTGGCCGAATTCGAGCGGCGTGCCGTCGTCCATGTAGGCCTGTAACTCCTCCTCATCGAAGGCTTCCAAGTCCGAGTAGGGGATGGCGTAGCGGATGGTCAGTGTCTGCTGGTCTTCGAGCGTGGTGCCGAACAGGTAATAGACCGGGTTGGCGAACCCGGCCAGCAGCAGGCCGCCGCGCCGCAGGACGCGGTGCGCCTCGCGCCAGACGGGGCGGATCTCGGGGCAGAAGACGTTCGAGACGGGGTGGAAGACTAGGTCGAAACTTTCGTCCGGGAAGACCGAGAGGTCGCGCATGTCGCCCTCGACCGTGCGGATGGCGAGGCCCTCACGGGCGGCCACTTCCTCGTCCCGCGCCAGTTGGGCGGGGGAGTTGTCGAAGATGGTGACGTTGGCCCCCAGCGCGGCGAAGACCGGACCCTGCTGCCCGCCTCCGCAGGCCAGGCCGAGCAGGTCCAGACCCCGCAGTGAGATGGGAAACCAATCGCGGGGAACGGGGCTGGTCTCGGTCAGCAGCACGGAGAATTCCCCCCGCCGCGCCGCGGCAATCACCTCCGGCGTCACCGGGACGGTGAACTTGTTGCCCTGCGCCACCTGGCTGTCCCAGGCGTAGCGGTTGTACTCGCGGACGTTGATGCGAAATTTACCTGATTTCATGGTTGTTCTGCGCTGCGGATGGAAAGCCCCCGCTCCGGCTGGAAACGGGGACTTTGCAGAGAAAACGCGTCTGTCATTTGGTCGGGGTCGGGACGGTTGCCGCGCCTGTCCAGGTGAACACCCGCGGCGTGGATGCGGACCCGGCTACCGTCCAAATGGGATCGCCGCGGTCGTCGGTCCCGGTCTGGCGGACGACTACCACCCACCAGCGCATCACGTGCGGCGTGTTGTCCTGCGGGCGGAAGGTGGACGGGACGATGAACTTGGTGTCCGAGACGTAGTCCACGATCCGGCGTCCGGTCCCGGCGGTCACATCCTCCACGATCACCTGGTAGCGCTCGTTATCGCGCAGGGTGCCGACCGAGGCCCATTGCAGGGTCACGCTGTTGTCGGCCAGCGAGAACGGCGCGCCGTCGGCGGGCAGGAGCAAACTGGGGGCGTTGTAGGGCGGCGGCGAGGTGGGGGTGGGCGACGGCCCGGCGGTGGCGGCGCGCATGCACAATGGGATAATGAGCGGCTGGTTGAGATAGACATTGTCCGTGCTCAGCCCGTTCCAGTCCTTGATAGCCTGCATCGGGACGTTGTAGTTGAGCGAAATGCTCGACAGGGTGTCATTGGCCTGGACGGTGTATTCCACCGTCTGGCAGGCGGCGCGGGTGGCGGCAGCCGGCTCCAGGGTCGCGGTGGGGGCGGGCGGCGGGGTGGGGGTCGGGCGCGGCACGTAGACTGTCTGGCCGACGATCAGGTCGGTGCAGCTGGAGTTCAGGTTGTTGGTCAGGATGATGACGTTGGCCGAGACGTTGAAGAAGGCCGCGATCGAATAGCAGGTATCGCCGGTTTTGACGACGTATTCGAAGGGCGGCTCAGGCGTCAGGGTGGGCGTCTCGGTCGGGATGAGCGTCTCGGTGGGGGTCAGGGTGATGGTGGCGGTCACCGTAGCGGTCGGCACGTCGGTCGGCGAGATGACGCGGTCGGTGGCCTGCAGGGTGAAGAACAGCGCCAGTGCGCCCACTGCGATGGCGACGGCCAGCAGGATGAGCACGACCGGCAGGCTGAGGGTGATCTCCGGCATGCGCGTCCCCTGGACGGCTTTGCGGGCTTTGGCTTTGGGCTGTGCAACGGGGCTGAATTCACTGCCGCACACCGCGCAGCGGGTGGCGTTCTCGGCCAGCCGCGTGCCGCAGGTGGGGCAGAGTTTGGTTGAGGAATTGTCTGGGCTCATACGAAGGGCGATTATACCATGAGCGCGGCATAGCCTGTTCAGGCAATTTAAATACTGCGTATAGGCAAGAGAGTTTGCCCGCTTTTGCCTCTGCGTGTGGATTATAATTGACTCTACTGCAAAAAGGCTATTGCACCGCGCAGCACGCGAAGACCGCCA
>DYKZ01000156.1 GCA_020722345.1 Anaerolinea thermophila
AGTACCCTCCATCCTGAGCGTCTGGATATAAATCGTTCATTGCCTTGGCAAGCCCATCAAAATCACCTGGGAGCAAATGAACATAAATCTCTAAAATGATTCGCGGTGACGAATGTCCAAGATAACGAGAGACACTGACAATCGAGACGTTCCCTGATAACAAGTGAAGCAACTGCCTCCACCATACGCCGCTATCAGTTTATACGGAATCCCGGCAACCGTCAAATCCCACTCCCGCAAGAAAGTCGAGACAGAATGGGCGCAATGGACGAAAACGAAATGGGCAACAGGGAGCAGATGACCGAGGGTGAGACGCCGCCGGGAATTGCTCCCGTTATGACAGTCTGTTCCTGGCGACCCACTCCTCCCCACTCCTGCGAGGGATCTTGGTGTGCGGGCATACTCATCCCTTGGAAGCCTCCATCCTGTTTTATAATCGGTCAATCACGCGCCGGTGAGCGCGCAGCAAAGTGATTCAAGGACTCAAATGTATACCGTTGGCGACGCCCTGCAATTGGAAGTCTTCAAAGGTTGCCGTGTGGTGGCCGGGCAGGAGGGACTCAAACGTCCCATCCGCTGGGCACATGCCATTGATGTCCCCGACGCGCCCAACTGGCTGCGCGGCGGCGAACTGGTGCTGACCACCGCCCTTTCGCTGGCCAAGGATACTGCTTCCCGCCAGGAATTTGTGCGCGCCCTGGACGCCAAGAACGTGGCCGGGCTGCTCATCTCCGTAGGCGAGTTCATCGAGCGCGTCCCTCCCGAAATGATTTCCGTCGCTGATGAGTTGGGGCTTCCGATCCTTGAAGCGCCCTGGGAATTACGCCTGGTGGACGTGAGCGAGCCGATCAATTCGCGTATCGTCAACCAGCAGTTTGTCCTGTTGCAACGCGCTTCCCGCATCCATCGCAGGTTGACAGAACTGGTGCTGGACGGCGGCGGACTTCCCGACCTGGCGCGCACCCTGGCTGAACTGGTGGAGCGGGCCGTGACCATCGAAGCGCCGGATTTCCAATTGCTGGCTTACGCCGAATGGGGGCAAAGCGACCCGGCGCGGGAAGAGAGCATCTCCCAGATGCGGACGCCGCCAGCCTTGATTGCAGAATTGGAACGGCGCGGCGACTTAGCGCAACTCCGCGTTGCCAGGCAGCCCGTCCACATTGCATCCACGCCAGCCGCCGGCATGACCATGGAGCGCATCATTGCGCCCATCGTGGTGGGAGGCGAGGTCTACGGCTACACCTGGCTGATTGCTGATGAGCGCCCGCTGGGAGAATTGGACCGCATGGCTATCGAAAGCGCCGCCACCATTGCCGCCCTCATCATGCTGCGCGAGCGCACCATTCAAGAGACCGAAAACCGCCTGAAAGGAGATTTCCTGGCGCGTTTGCTCCAGGGCAGTTTCGAGGATGGGAGCGCGCTCCTCTACCAGGGGGAACAATTCGACTTGGATTTCCAACAGCCGCAGCAAGTACTGGTCATTGGGAGGGGCGCCGCCTGCGACGTTTCGCCGTCCGAACTCATGCGCCAGATGCTGTCCCGCGCCGCCGGACACAAAGTCTTGATGGGACCCTTTGGCAACGACATTGTGGCTGTGGTGGAGCAGCGCGCCGCCAATGTCCAAACCCTGACCAGGAAGTTTGCGGCCATCCATCCCGACGTGTGGATCGGCATAGGGACGGTGGTCGAAGACCCGCTTTCCTTGCGGCTGAGTTACGACCAGGCGCGAGAAGCCATGGAAATTGCCCGCCGGGTGAAGCATAAACAACGCATCGTCCCCTTCGAGAATCTGGGCTACCTGCACCTGCTCTATCATGCCCCCGCCGAGAACGCCAGTTATGATATCTTCGGCCAAAAAATCCAGCAATTGGCCTCGCAAGAACGCGGCCGGGAGTTGTTTACCACATTGGAAACCTACCTGCGGCATGGCGGCAATGCGCTGGAAACGGCTCGCCGGTTGCACATCCACCGCAGCACCCTCCTCTATCGCTTGCAACGCATTGAGGACCTGTTTGGCTGGGATCTGTCTGACCCGCAAGTACGCATCAACCTGCAAATTGCTATTCAATCGTATTACCTGCGAACCTGATTTGGAGTCCAGGCTTGCTCCTGACGGCAAGCCGTCGGACTTCACATTGGAAACGTTTCATACACTTCGTACGAAAATATTGCCAGAAATTCGCATGTTTTGGGGATATACATCTGCTATTTGTTCGAGTAAGATAATCTATTGATTTAAAAACCTGCCATGTTTGGAGTGGGAGCAACCAACGCTCCAGCGTGGGGTTTTTCCGGTCATAGTGCCTTTGGAGAACAGCCCTGTAGTACAGGCAAATGTGATGACACAGCCTTTGCTCACCGTCAAGTTACACTTGCGCATCTCCGAACAGGACGTGCATTACGCCGGCGGCCTGGTGGATGGGGCGCGCCTGATGGCGCTCTTCGGCGATGCGGCGACAGAACTGTGCATCCGTTATGACGGCGACGAGGGCCTGTTCCGCGCCTATCAGAACGTAGAATTCCTTGCGCCTGTCCATGCCGGGGATTTCCTGGAAGTGACCGGGGAATTGCTCAGCGCCGGGCGCACTTCGCGCCAGATGCGCTTCCAGGCCCATCGAATCATCCAACCAGCCGCTACGCCGGAAAACGACTCGGCTGCCGATATACTGGAAACGCCCCATTTGGTGGCGCGCGCCGAGGGCACCTGTGTGGTGCCGCTCGAAAAACAACGCCGAAAGGATCGTTGATGCCGGAGCCTGTCATCATCACCGCCGCACTGGTGGGCGCAGAACTGACCCGCGAAAACACGCCCTACCTGCCGCTCACGCCCGAAGAGATCGCAGCCGAAGCCCGCGCGGCCTACGAGGCCGGCGCGGCTATGGTACACGTCCACGCGCGCGACCGGAATGGCGTCCCCAGCCAGGACATCGAAGACTACCGCAAGATCATCGAGGCCATCCGTGCCAGCGCGCCGGAACTCATCCTCCAGGTGTCCACCGGCGGCGCGGTGTGGATGAGCGCCGAAGAACGCCTGCAGCCGCTGGCCCTGCAGCCAGACATGGCCAGCCTGAACACCGGCACGCTCAATTTCGGCGAGGAGGTCTTCTCTAACCCCATGCCAATGGTGCGCCAGTTTGCGCGCGCCATGCAAGAACGAGGCATCCGCCCGGAATTGGAAGTCTACGATACCGGCATGATTCCAGCCGCCCTGCGCCTGCTGAAAGAAGGGCTGCTCAGCGAGCCGCTGCACTTTGACCTCGTCCTGGGCGTGCCGGGCGGCGCGGCCGGCACCATCAAAAACCTGCTGCACATGGTCGAGAGTTTACCCCCCGGTTGCACCTGGACCGCCAGCGGCATCGGCGCGGCACAGTTGCCCATCACCACGGCCGCCATTTTGCTGGGCGGGCATGTGCGCGTTGGCCTGGAAGACAACATTTACTACCGGCGCGGCGAACTTACCCAGGGCAACGCACCGTTAGTGGCGCGCGCGGTGCGGCTCGCTCGTGAATTGGAGCGTCCGCCAGCCTCGCCTGCCGAGGCGCGCCGCATCCTGCATCTGGACGGAGATAAGAAATGAGATTGGGCGACCGCTTCGGCGCGCACCGTGTGCTGGAACCCAAAGGCGCCCTGCCCAGGGCCGCCCTGCGCCTGGACAACCAGACGCCGCCCTACGATAACGAGATCGGCCTGCGCGTCCATGCGCTGCACATCACCTCGACGAGTTTTACCCGTCTCTGGCAGGAAGCCGCAGGCGACCGCGAACGTTTTGCCGCGGCGGTGATGAACATCGTTGGGCGGCAGGGGAAATTCCAGGACCCCGTCACCGGTTCGGGCGGCGTTCTGCTTGCTACCGTTGATTTTGTCGGTCCTGCCCTGGGCATTGACCTGCTCCCCGGCGACCCGCTGGTGAGCATGGTCTCGTTGGCGCTCACCCCCCTGCGGCTGGACTCGGTCGGCGCGGTCAATTTGTCCCTCGGCCAGGTGGAAGTGGAGGGCTACGCCATCCTGTTCGAATCCGGGCTGTGGGCCAAACTGCCCGACGACCTGCCGGCCGAATTGGCGCTGATGGCGCTGGACGTGGCCGGGGCCCCGGCCTATACGGCGCGTTACGTCCACGCCGGGCAACGGGTGCTGGTGGTGGGCGGCGGCAAGGCCGGCCTGCTGTGCCTGCACGAGGCCAAGAAGCGGGTCGGCGTGACGGGGCAGGTCATCCTGGTCGAAAAAGATGAGACGCGCGGGGGGACGGCGCTCAGGCTGGGGCTGGCAGACAACCTCGTGATAGCGGATGCAAGCCGGGGCTTGGAGGTGATGCGGGAGGTGGAGCGGGTCACAGACGGCAAACTGGCCGACGTCGCCTTCAATTGCGTCAGCCTGCCCGATACGGAGATGGGCACCATCCTGGCAACGCGGGATGAGGGCAAGATCATCTTTTTCAGCATGTCCACCGATTTCAGCCGCGCGGCGCTGGGCGCAGAGGGGGCCGGCAAGCCGGTCGAAATGATCATTGGAAATGGCTACCTGCCCGGCCACGCCCAGATTGCCTTGCAAGCGCTGCGTGAGAATGAAGCGCTGCGCAAGCACTTTACCGGTTTTTTGTCCCAGTCAGAACCACAAGCATAGAAAGGAGGCGCGTCTATAAGGCTAATTGTGTATCAGTCGTTCCGTAAAACCCAACCAATTAATTACCCAATGGAGGAAGAAAGAATGAAACGCAACTTAATCACCATCCTTGCTGTTTTGCTGGCGGTCATGTCCATCCTGTTGTCGGCATGCGGCCCCGCTGCCACAAAAGCGCCCGCACCGGCAGAGACAGAAGCCCCCGCTGCCACAGAAGCGCCCGCGCCCGCAGAGACAGAAGCGCCCGCGGCCGGGGAAAACGTCATCAAAATTGGCGGTCTGTACCCAACCACCGGCGACCTGGCCAAACTGGGGCAGGAGAACGTCAACGGCC
>DYKZ01000021.1 GCA_020722345.1 Anaerolinea thermophila
TGCCAGCGCAACGCCATATATACCGACAAGGCTTAAGTTAGCGGAAAGTATAGTGCAAGATACCGTGAAGAACCTCCCGTAGGCTCGGAGTCTGATATTCTAAAGCCATTTATGCAAGCCGCTTTGATGGCTTTTCCCATGATAAAATCGGATCGCTATGGAAACGCCCGAAAAGACTCCGAAAATCAGGGAACAGATTGCATTGCCGCTTTCTCCTGTCATCGTTTCGTCGTGGGATGATGGTGTAACGGCTGACGAACGCCTGCAGGTTTTGCTTGCAGGGGATTTGGATTTTCACGAGCACAATAGTGCTTACGCGACACATGTTATTCATTCATTTCCCGCCAAGTTTCCGCCTCAATTACCTCGCCTTTTTATTGAGAATTTAACCAGCCCTGGTGATGTTGTTCTCGATCCAATGGTCGGGTCGGGGACCACGCTCCTCGAAGCCTATTTGACCGGGCGGCAGGCAATTGGGCTAGATATTGACCCTCTTGCCCTGCGTATTTCAACCGTAAAAGTGCATCCACTCAATGCAGAGCGCGTGTTAGAAACAATGCACTCCATTACCAAAAACGTTGAGCAAGTGATGCAAAGCACGGACGATCACAATTTTTATTCTGAGTTCACGAATCACTTTGATGAAGAAACACAACGTTTCATCACCTATTGGTTCTCACCGAATGTATATAAGACTCTTTTTTACTTAAAGCGAGAAATCCAAAAAATTAAGGAAGCCGACCTGCGGTTGTTTTTCGAGGTGGCTTTATCTTCGTTGATTATCACCAAAAGCGGCGGTATCTCGCTTGCTCTGGACCTGGCTCATACTCGCCCTCATCGCGCCAAAATCGTTTCTGATGAACATGGAAATGAAATCTTGCGAGATGTCCCAGAAAATATCTCACCTACCCGCCTGAAATTGTTGACCAAAACCCTGCGGCCTGTTCTAGCAGAGTTCGAAAAACGCGTACGGGTAAATCTACGAGGCGAATTAGGCCGAAGTGAAAACATAGCGCCTCCTCACGTTATTGCGGGGGATGCTCAACATCTTCCATTAGCCAATGAAACGGTTGATTTGGTTGTTACATCTCCTCCTTACGCATCTAATGCCATTGATTACATGCGAGCGCATAAATTTTCTTTGATTTGGTTCGGATACCCCCTCTCTTCACTCAGTCAATATCGGCATCAGTATATTGGAGATGATGGAATTACAGCCTCCGGTAACGCCACTCTGCCGTCTGGTGTGCAAGAGATTCTCGCAATTCTTGGGAACAAGGACAGGAACAAAATGCTGGGCGTACAGCGATACTATACGGAGATGAATAATGCTCTCGAAGAAATATATCGCGTATTGCGACCTGGGAAGGCTGCTATTCTGGTCGTTGGAACTTCAGTTATCCGTGGAGTAGATATTCAGATTAGCGATTGTCTGGCTCAAATTGGAAGGCAAGTTGGTTTCAACGTGCCGGCTATTGGTGTAAGAAACTTGGACAGAGACCGACGAATGCTGCCTGCCGGAAAGATGCACGATAGCACCTCGCAAATTCAACAAAGGATGCACCAGGAATTCGTCGTCGGTTTTTGTAAACCGTCGAAAGGAAAAGAGTATGCTCCTTGCTAATCTTCGAAAAGAATATCACCGGCGTATTTGTCGAGATATTATCCGCCTACAGCCCGGCAATCCCCCTTATCCAAATTTTGCCGATAAAACCAACAAAGCAAGCCGGGAAATTGCGTGGAATATTTTGACACAAATCGGCTACCAAGCGATTGAGAAACAGCACTTGCCCGGGCAAACAGCCGGCGGTCGTTTCGAAGAGATTACGCGTGAATATTTGAAAAATGCTTTCGAACAATTGCAACATATTCGCCCAGGGAAATGGTTGTACAAAACTGGTTCCCCCATTTCAGAATATGATCAGTATGAACACCTGGCTCGCTTGCAGGAATTGACCGACAAAAGCAGCGACCTGTCCAGCGTCCTCGGGAGCGAATATATCATTACTCCGGATATTGTCATTGCTCGAGCACCTATCAATGATGATGAAATCAATTTTTCAGAAGCGATTATTGAGGGTGTCTCACTGGCCGGGCTAACCCCTATACGAGCAACCAATTCCGACCACTATCTACTACATGCCAGCATTTCTTGCAAATGGATGTTGCGAAGTGATAGAAGCCAAAATGCACGTTCCGAGGCACTTAATCTCATCCGTCAACGCAAAGGGAATGCACCGCATATTGTTGTTGTGGTTGCTGAACCTCTGCCTACCAGGATCGCATCGCTCGCTCTGGGGACTGGCGATATAGACTGTGTGTATCACTTTGCCCTGCCTGAACTGCAAAAAGCAATTACAGACCTCCAAAACGAAGACCAATTTGACCTTTTGCAAACTCTAATAGAAGGTCGGCGCTTACGCGACATCAGCGACCTGCCCTTCGATTTGGCAATTTAAGTTCAATTCCAGGATTGATGAAACGCGCCATCCCTTCCCTGCTCATCCTCCTGGCCACGGTCCTGGCCTGCGGCGCGCCCGCGACCGTCCCGCCGACCGCCGAAAGTACTCCCGCGCCCACGCCTTCCCACGACTTGTCCGCCCGGTTACGGGGGAGGAATACTTGGCCGCCATCCGCCTGGCGCACGAGGCCGGGCTAAAGAGGCTGGATTGACCCCATTTGCACAGCCTGCTACGGGCAATAATTTCCCTCGTGTTCTTCGAACGTCTCGGCGAAGTTGTGCAGGCCGGAGCCGTCGCATTTGGCCTGGAAGTAGAAATACGGTGAGTCCGCCGGGTAGGCTACCGCTTGGAGAGCGGCCAGCCCGGGATTTGAGATCGGTCCGGGCGGCAGGCCGGGATAGAGATAAGTGTTGTAGGGGGAGTCGAACTGCAAGTCCGCGGCGCTGAGCGGCGTCGTCCACCACGTGTTTTGCAGGACATTGAATCCCAGTGCATACTGGACCGTCGGGTCGGTCTGGAGTTTCATGCCGATTGCCAGCCGGTTGTAGAAGACCGAAGCGATGAGCGGCATTTCCTCGTCCACGACAGCCTCGCGCTCGATGATAGAAGCCAGGGTCACGGCCTGGTGGAGCGTCAACCCGCGCGCCGCGTAGGCCTCGGCGTAGTCGGCGGGCAGGCGCGCCAGGAAGGCCTGCACCAGCACCGAGACGAGTTGACCGGCTGTCGTCGTGCGCGGCAGGATGTAGGTGTCGGGGTGGAGGAAACCCTCGGCAGAGGCGTCCGCAGGTATCAGGTCCGGGAAGAGACCGGGAGCGGAGGCGGCAGCCAGGAATTCATCGGGGGATATGGACAGGCCTGAGGTCGGCAGTGTTGCGGCGATTTCTTCCATCCGCCAGCCGGGCAGGACGGTGAAGGTCACCTCCGTCAGCGTGGCCGATTGGAGCATCCCGGCGATGGACCGGGCGTTCAGGGCCGGGCTGAGGCGGAAGACGCCGGTCTGGATGTAGGCGTCCATGCCCGTCCAGGCCAGGTAGATGCGGAAGGCGCGGGCGTCGGGGATGATCCCGGCCTGCTCGAGGCGGTTAGAGATGGAAAACACGCTCTCGCCGGGGTCAATAATGAACAGCATTTCGCCGCCATTCGGGTCACGCGGGGCCGTCAGGTCGTCGGCGTTGACCAGTAGTTTCAGGCCGAAACTGAAACGCTGCCAGGCGCTCAAGGCCGGGCTGGGCGGGCCAAACGCGCTCTCGGCCACGGCAGGGACGCCAAAACCGAGCGCCAGCAGGAGCAGAGTCAGCAGGGAAAGACCGATGAGGAGGACAGGGAGAGAGGAGCGGCGGCGCATGGCAAGTTAAGATTTTCGATTTACGATTTACGATTGGCGTCCAGGTAGGATTGCAGGAGGATGGAAGCGGCCAGGGAATCGAGGTGGCCGCGCCGGTCCTTGCGCCGGACGTCCATCTCGATGCGCACGGAGCGGGCGTCCTGGGTGGTGAAGGCTTCGTCCCACAACACGACCGGCAGGTTGGTCTGCGTTTTCAGGGCTTCGGCAAAGCGAGCGGCGCGGCGGCCCTCGAAGTTCGGCTGACCGTTTTCATCGAGGGACTGCCCCACCACAATCAGGCCAGCCTCGTGCTGGCGCGCCAGTTCGGCCACCGAGGCGGCGTCGGCCAGGCGCGAGACATGCTCCAGCGTCGTCAATGGGCTGGCAATTGCGCCGGTTGGGTCGCTCAGGGCGAGGCCGATGCGTTTGGAGCCGGGGTCAACAGCGAGGATGCGCATGGCAGTCGTCAGTGGTTAGTTATCAGTCATCAGTTATCAGTGGATAAAAGCAAGGTGATGAGGAGTAAAACAGAAGAAGTGAGCGGGGAGAAGGAAGTCAGAAAATGCAGGATGTCAGGGCGAGGAAATAGAAACGTAAACGCGGAAAGGAAGCACAGGCAGGCGCGGCCACCAAGCCGGCGTGACAGAGATGCGCGGCGCAGCAGCGAGGGGGAAATCCGCCGCCAGCCGCCGGGCAGCCGCCTCAGACTCCAGTCCCAGCGCGGCGAGGGCCACCGCCGCCGGGTCGAGTCGCGCCCGGATCAGGCGTTCGGCCTGCATCGTCCACTCCGCATTGCCATCCTCGTTCAGGGTAAATTCCTCAGGCACGGAAAAATCCACTGTCTCGTTCAGGGGGGCAAAACCTTCAGGCAGGGAGGCATCCAGCGCCAGCACAGCCAACAAACGGAAATCGGCCTCGGCCACATAGTCTCCGGCGCAGGCCAGGCGCATGGTCAGCGCCAGGGTCTCGCCCGGCTGATCTTCGGCAGGAAAGAAAGTTGCAGAAGAAATCTCGGCCAAGGCAACCGTCTGCGGGATGAGAATATCCCCGGAGTCCAGCGCCGACTCCAGGGCGGCGCGGCACTCGGTCAGCAATTCGGCGGCCAGAGCATCTTGCAAAGCAGCCCGATCCTCAGCGGTCTGGATCGGGACAGTCTTCTCCGTCCCGCCGCTGGTCGCCTGCGGGTTGGTGACCGAGAGACTGGCGCCCAGGTTGCCCTCGATGGCTGTCAGGGAATCGGCGGGGAGGTTGTCCGACGGCCCCGCCTCCAGCGCCTGCACGGCGACATCCACCGTCTTGCCAATCCCGGAGGGGAGCAGAACCTCCTCCAGCGTTGCAAACCGGACCGTTGGACTGGTCGCCGTGCGAACCACTGTCCCGGCCGGGATGTTGACCGGCGACTCGGTCAGGTTCTCGAAGCGCACCGAGCCGACGGCAAAGGCGTCGGGGACGATCGTCTCGCCGGTCACGGCGGCAGTGCGGCTGCCGTCCACTTCCGCCGCAACCCGATACGCCGGGACGAGGCCGACGATGTTGACAGAAGCCGCGTCCGGGTCGGCGCGGACGGCAATATCCAGGCGCTGGGTCTGCACGGCGGGAGTCAGTTCGATGGCCGCGGAGGGAAGGAAGAACAGGAAGACTGCCAGCACGGCGAGGACGGCCAGCGTAAACAGCAGGAAACGGACAGCAAGCGGTATTTTTGAAAAGGGCGCCGGGCGGGGCAGGGACCGGCGGACGGCGCGCAGGTCCGGGCGGGGGCCGCGCCGGGCAGGCGGGCGCGCGGCGGGTGGCCCGCCCCAGTCGGCACGCTGGGCGGCAGACGAGGTAGCAAAGACCGGCAAGCCAAGTTCGGCACAACGCTCGCGCAGAGCAGCAGAACGCGTCACAATAGCAATCTGTGCTCCCAGGGAGGCAGAATGCCGTTTGAGCAGGAGCAGGTCGAGGGTCCGGGGAACGAGGCGCAGGCGGTGGGGATAGATCAGGAGGATGCGCGGCGCTTTTACCCAGGCCATCTTGTCGCGCACGGAGGTTAAATCGTCGTGTTCATCCAGTTGGATGACCTGTGTTTTCATCGTCCCCCATTATAAGCGCCGAAGGTCAAACGTCAAATGTCGAAAGTCAGAGCCAGCGCATGGCGGGGCGGTCGAGGACGCGCTCCTTCCAAGTAGCCGTGCCGGAGGCAGTCTGAACAAAGGAACGCAGCGCCACCAGCAGGAACAAGAGCATGGTGACGGGATAGAACAACACCATGTAAGCCGGAAATTTGAAGCGCCGGTAGGCGATGCTCCACAGGGCAAGCGAAAGCGTCACCGCCAGCGAGGCGGCTTCGGGCGAGAACGGCGTGAGCGGGTAACCTATCCAGCGCGAAACAAGCGCCGCGGCCGGTTCGAGGAAAGTTATCCCGATTACCGTCCAGCCGATGAAATAGGGCAGGATGCGGTAATCGAAGACGGCAAAAATGCTCTTGCCAAAGCCATTGACCGCCTGCCAGAAGTCCCGGTACATGCGGCAGGTGACATGCCGCGTGCCATTCAACAGACGCCACTCAAATCCGCCATTGATGATGTTGCGTCCCAGACAGACATCATCCACAATCTCGGCGCGCACGGCTTCGAAGCCGCCCACCGCCTCGTAGGCTTGGCGGCGGAAGAGCATAAACTGGCCGATGGTGACCGAAAGCGCCGACCAGTGCAATTTCTGTACGAGGCGGATAGGGATGAAGGTCAGGATACCGAAACTCATGAAGGGAACGATCAATTTTTCACCCCAGGTGACGACTTCCTCGCGCGGAAAGGCGGTTACAAGGTCCGCCCGCTCGTCCAGCAGGGCCGAGACGCTCGCCCGCAGCATATCCGGGGCGTGACGGGTGTCGGCATCGGTGAACAGGAGCAGGTCGCCAGAGGCGGATTCGTAGAGTTGGTGACAGGCCCAGTGTTTGCCCAGCCAGCCCTCGGGCAAGGGCGCGCCGTTCAGGACCTTCAGCCTGCTCCCGTTTCGGGAGAGTTTTTCGAGGATGACAGGTGTGGCGTCGGTGGAGTGGTCGTCCAGCACGAGGACTTCAAAATCGGGGTAATCCTGCGCCAGCAGGGACGAGATGCAGGTCTCGATGTTGTGGGCTTCATTCCTCGCCGGGACGAGCACCGAGACGCGCGGGAAATGTTTCGCCGCCGGGTATTGGTCAAAGCGGCGGACGGTAAGATAGTTGACCAGGGCGGTAATCAGCCCGAACAACAGGAACAGGATGATGAAGAGTTCGTGCGGACGGAAGGGCAGGTTCACGCGTTCCTCCGCGACAGGAGGCTGGTTACCCAGCCGCGCAGGTGCGGACGGCGCGCCAGTTCGCGGCGGTGTGTCCAAAAGATGACCGAGGTGTTCAGGGCGGCAAAGGCCACCAGCCACGGCTCGCCTGACAGGAGGGTATAGCCCAGCAGGGCAAGCATCCCGGCGCAGGCCGACCAGCCATCCTCAGACTGGAAAATGGTGAACGGTAAAGCCAGCATGGCGTAGATCGGGAAAGCCCACAGCCCAATGAGCGCCGCCCAGACACCGCCCGTGGCCGCAAGCGCTTTCCCGCCCCGGAAGCGCAGGAACGGCGAGAAGGCGTGTCCCAGCACGGGGGCCAGCGCGGCCGGGATGAGACTCCAGCCTGCCAAGCCGGCGCGCTGCGCCAGGTAGATCGGCACGAAACCTTTAGCAATGTCGAGCAGGATAGCCGGAATTCCCACTTTCAACCCGCCGGCTTTGAGAGCGTTCGCCCCCCCGGGGTTGCCGTCGCCGACGGCGCGGATGTCTTTCCCGGCGAAGAGTTTCCCCAGCAGGAGCGAGAAAGGAATAGCCCCCAGGAAGAAGCCGATCAGTGACCAGAGAAGAATGTTCAACACGTCCGCCTCCAGAATTGATCGAAGATTAAGCAAGATTGACTCTACCGCAAAAAGGCTATTGCACCGCGCAGCATGCGAAGACCGTCAGGAAAATGCAAAATCACAAATCATTATTCAAGATAATCTGCGTCGTGGTTCAATATTTTCAAAGCGTCCTTGAATTTCCTTTGTTGTCTTTGTGTCCTTCGTGTTTAAAAAGGTTTTTGCAGTGGACTCAAGATTCAAACTCCGGTTTTGAATAGGATTCGCAGGATAAACAGGATGTATTTCGGCATTTTCAAAAGATCTCATCCTGCCAATCCTGTCCCTCCTATTTGTCTTGCATAAGGCGAATTTATTAAAACACAATTCCTTGCCATTGGATGCGAAATTCCTATCAAAAGTTATTGACTTTTGCTCACAATATCCCTATACTATTTGTAGGTGTTCCCATCTCTCTATTCTTCCACGCCAAGGAGGAGGTAGTCAATATGGATACGCGTCCGTGGTTCGCGCATTACGATAAAGGGGTTCCACACACAATTGAATATCCACCCATTCCCGTTTTCCGTTTTCTGGAGGAATCTGCCAGAAAACATCCTGAGCAGCCTTGTACGATATTTAAGGGCGCACAGATTTCCTATCAAAAGATGAATGCCATCACCGACCAGTTGGCCGCGGCGCTGGCAGATCTGGGGGTCAAGAAGGGCGACCGGGTAGGAGTCTTCATCCCCAATACACCACAGTTTGTGATGGCCTACTTTGGCATTCTCAAGGCAGGCGGCATAGTCGTTGCCATCGACTCGCGCTACACGCCGCCCGAAATTGTCCATCAGGTCAACGATGCAGGGGTTGAAATTGTATTTGTGATGAGCAATTTCTACAAAGTAATGAAGGCTGCCCAGCCCAAGACCGGCGTCAAGAAATTGATCGTGACAAACATCAAGGAGACCCTGCCGCCGGTACTCAGCATTCTGTTCACGCTGTTCAAAGAGAAGAAAGACGGCTTTCACGCGCAATTGGAGGCGGGCGATCTTTGGTTGCAGGACCTTCTGGCCAAATACAAGCCTGAAGAGCGCCCCAAACTGGATATTGGACCGGATGATACCGCCCTGTTCCAGTATAGCGGCGGCACAACCGGCGTTTCCAAGGCTGCCGAGGCTACGCACCGCAACCTGGTTGCCAACGCCCTCCAGATCGTCTCGTGGATGACCAATGCACAAAGCGGCAAAGAAAGTGTGCTGATGGCCATTCCACTTTTCCATGTGTATGGGATGGTAGCCGGGATGTTATTTGGGATTTCCTCGGGCGCTAGCCTGGTCATGATTCCCAACCCGACCGATCTGCATGATGTGTTGAGCAACATCAAGAAATATCGGCCAACCGTTTTCCCTGGCATCCCCAGGCTGTATAACGCCATCAATAATCACCCGGATGTTATTGCCGGCAAATACGACCTTAGTTCGATCAAGGCCTGTATTTCCGGCTCTGCGCCGCTGATGCGCGAGACCAAGGAACGCTTCGAGAAGTTGACCGGCGGCAAGGTGGCTGAAGGCTATGGGCTTTCAGAAGCGCCAACCGCCACCCACTGCAATCCGTTGCTGAGCGTCAATAAAACCGGTTCAATCGGTCTCCCCTTCCCCGACGTGGATGCAAAAATCATCAGCCTGGAGGATGGGGTGACCGAGATGAGGGTCGGTGAAATCGGTGAATTGGCGCTTTGCGGCCCACAGGTGATGAAAGGCTACCACAATATGCCCGAAGAAACAGCCATTGCCCTGCGAAAACTGGACGATGGCAAGGTGTGGCTCTTTACCGGCGACATCGCCCGCATGGACGAGGATGGCTATTTCTACATTGTGGATCGCAAAAAGGAACTCATCAAACCGGGCGGCGAGCAGGTCTGGCCACGCGAAGTGGAGGAAGTCATCTCGGCGCATCCAAAGGTGCTGGAAGTAGCCGTGGCAGGCATCCCCGATCCGCTGCGCGGCGAGGCGGTCAAAGCCTGGGTGGTGGTTAAACCCGGCGAGTCCCTGACCGATGAGGAGGTCAAAGAGTGGTGTGCCAAGAGCCTGGCAAAATACAAGGTGCCCCGCCAGGTGGAATTCCGCACCGAACTTCCCAAGACCACGGTCGGCAAGACTCTGCGCCGCGAACTGGTTCGGCAGCACCTGGAAGCGGAAAATAAATAGTGCGCACCTGTTGATAAGGCAAAACTCCCGCAGGTTTGTTTTCCCTGCGGGAGTTCGCTTTCAGCGGATCTTGAAGATGGTCATCAGTTTCATGGCCAGGTTCAAGTCACCTGCCAGTTTCAATTTGCCTTGCATGAAGGCCTGCATGCCATCCAATTCGCCGGTGAAGATCCTGACGTAGTCAGAGGAATCGGCTGTCAGGGTCATCTTGGGGCTGGGATGCACGCCTTTCTCCACCGTGCATTTGTTATCCTTGATGACCGCATACCAGTCTCCGGCCTCCTCGCCGGTGAATTTGAACTGGATGACTGCATCTAGGCCGGGGGCCTTTTCAGGGAGGAAAGCACCCGGCATTTTACCCATGAGGGCTTCGATTGTGAGAGGCATAGGATTCTCCTTTTTATTGAAGATTCTCGAATATTGCGGCTGCGCCCATGCCCCCACCGATGCACATGGACACCATGCCAAACTTCGACTTGCGCCGTTCCATTTCGTACACCAACTGGACCGTGAGTTTGGCGCCGGTGCACCCAAGCGGGTGGCCCAGCGCGATGGCGCCGCCGTTGACGTTGGTGATCTCGGTATTCAGGTCGAGTTCGCGAATGACGGCCAGTGATTGGGCGGCAAAGGCTTCATTCAACTCAATCAGGTCAATCTGGTTCAGAGTCATGCCGGCCAGTTTGAGCACCTTCGGAATGGCGACCACCGGGCCAATTCCCATGATCTCCGGCGGTACGGCGCCCACAGCAAAAGCCACAAAACGCGCCAGGGGCTTGAGTCCCAAAGCCTGGGCCTTCTCGGCAGACATGACCACCACCCCGGCCGCGCCGTCGGAAACCTGGGATGAGTTTCCTGCTGTGACCGTGCCGCCCTCTTTGAAAGCAGGCTTGAGTTTGGCAAGCGCTTCCAGACTGGTATCGGCGCGGGGACCTTCGTCCCGCTTCACCGTGAACTTCCGCGTGACCGGTTTGCCGTCTGCGTCCAACTCCTTGATTTCCACGTCAATCGGGACAAGTTCGGGGTCGAAGAGACCGGAATTAACCGCCGCCGAGGCGCGCTGGTTGCTGCGCAGGGCAAAGGCATCCTGGTCCTCGCGGCTGACGTTGTACTTTACCGCCACATTCTCGGCCGTCAGACCCATGTTGGTGTAGTAGTGCGGCAACTCGGCAGCAAAATACGGATTGACCGACAACTTATAGCCCATCATCGGCACCATGCTCATGGACTCCACGCCGCCGGCAATGGCAATATCCATTTGCCCGCTCATGATGGCATAGGCAGCATGGGCAATGCTCTGCACGCCGGAGGAGCAATAACGGTTGATCGTTTCCCCTGGGACCGAATCGGGCAGGCCGGCACGTAAGGCCACCATGCGCGCCATATTCATTCCCTGTTCGCCCTCCGGAAACGCGCAACCCAGGATGACGTCCTCCACCTGTTTCGGGTCCAGGTTCGGGGTCCGGTGGAGCAGTTCGCGGACGACCGCCGCGCCCAGTTCGTCCGGGCGGACGGTCACCAGCCCGCCGCGTTTGCCCTTTCCAACGGGTGTCCTGGCGGCGGATACAATTACGGCTTCACGTGTCATTATTTACCTCCGTTTCTAGTTTCGCAACGGTTTGCCGGTCTGGAGGAGGGCAAACATGCGCTCGTGGGTCTTCTCTTCGCCGCACAGCGAAAGGAAGGCCTCGCGCTCCAGATCGAGGAAGTACTGCTCGCTGACCCAGGTTGGGCGGGTGAGGTCGCCGCCGGTCATCACATAGGCCAGTTTCTTTGCAATTACCTCCTCGTAAGCGGTGATGTACTTGCCTTCTTTGAAGGCCCATGCGCCAACCAGCAGATTGCCCAGCATGTCCCGGCCTGCCGCGTAGAGCAGTTCCGGTGCGGGCGGATGGTAACCCGAGGCAGCCATGTGCAGAACCTCGCGTTTGGCTTCCGTCAGCAGGTGGTCACGGTTGAGAACGATCCGGTCGGTCGGAGCGAGGATGTTCATCTGGCGGGCTTCCTCGGCGCTGGCGGCCACTTTGGCCATGCCAATCTGGTCGAACACCTTCATCAGCAGCGGGAGGACCTCCACGTTGGGGACGCGCATAGCAGGATTGACCACGCGGCGGATCATCTCCTTCGTCCCGCCGCCGGCAGGGATGACGCCCGCGCCCAGTTCGACCATGCCAATGTACGTCTCGGCGGCAGCCACCACGCGGCTGCCGTGCATGGTGATCTCACATCCGCCGCCCAGCGCCAGCCCTGCCGGGGCGATAACCACCGGCCGGGGGAAATAGCGCATGCGCATGTTCATATTTTGGAACTTGCTGACGACGGCATCCAGCATCTCCCACTGACCGGATTTTGCGCCCATCAGGATCATCGCCAGGTTGGCCCCGGCGCTGAATACCTCCGCCTCGCCGCCGATGACCAAACCGGCAAAATCGCTCACGGCGCGATCCATTGCCTCGTTCATCATGTTCATGATGTCGTCGTCAATGGCATTCATTTTCGTACGAAACTCAACCAGAGCGACATCATCGCCGATGTCGTAGAGCGCCGCGCTGCCATTCTCGGCAATCACCTTCTTCGCTTGGCGGAGTTCCGAGAGTACGATCAGGCCGGGCTGGCGCGGAATGGTGGTGTATTCCTTTTTGTTGACATCGTACACGCCGACCTTGCTCTGACCGTTATACTTGTAGAACGTCCCACAGCCGGATTTGAGCATCTCCTCGACCCATTCGGCCGGCGCGTAGCCCGCGGCTTTCATCTTCTCGGCCGTCTCCTGGACCCCGAGCATGTCCCAGATCTCGAACGGCCCGGCCTCGTGCATGAAGCCCCAGCGGATGGCGTCGTCAATCGGTTTGGGCGTGTCGGCCACTTCGGGGATGATGACCGAGGCATACTGGAGACTCTGGTAGGTTAACGTACGCACCAGGTCCGCGGCGCGATCCGATTCGGCCAACAGGACCTTGAGCCTGTCTCCCAGTTCTTCGATGTCTTTCGCCTTGCCGACCGAGTCGAAGCGCGGCTTGGAGGGAGGGACATGCTCCATCTTTTGCAGGTCGAGCGGCCAGAATTCCTTCTTGCCGTCGTCTGTGCGCGCCTCCTTGTAGAAACCGACTTTCGTTTTATTACCCAGCCAGCCGCGCTCGACCATGTCGCGGATGAGTTGGTTGGGCTTCTCGGCTGTCAGGTAGGGCATGATGTATTTATCGTGCGAGACGGCCTCTTTCAGGTTCACGCCGACATGCTCCCACACATCCACGCCGACCAGGTCAATCAGCCGGAAGGTAGCAGTCTTGGGGTGGCCCATCAACGGTCCGGTGAGCGCGTCCACCTCGTCAACCGTGTAGCCGTTCTCGACGAAGTAGTTCAACGCGAACGCGCCGGTGCCGAAGGCCACCCGGTTGCCGATGAAGTTGGGCGTATCCTTGCACAGGACAATGCCCTTGCCCAGCCGGTATTCACCAAACCAGGCCATGAATTCGGTCACGGCGGGCAGGGTGTCGGCAGTGGGGATGATTTCCAGCAGTTTCAGGTAGCGGGGCGGGTTGAAAAAGTGCGTGCCGAGGAAGTGCTGCTTGAAGCCTTGCGAGCGGCCTTCGGCAATATCCTTGACCAGGATGCCAGAGGTATTGGTGCTGACGATGGCCTCCGGCTTGCGCACCGCGTCTATGCGTTCCATCAGGCTCTGCTTGATTTTCAGATTCTCGACAATGGCTTCGACAATCCAATCTGCCTGGGCAACCGCTTCGAAATCATCTTCCAGGTTGCCGAGTTTGACGAGTGTCGTCAGGTCGGAGGACATCAGGTTGGCCGGGCGCGCCTTCAGGCAGCGGTTCCAGCCCTCGCTGACGATTTTGTTGCGGGCGGCCTTGTCGCCGGCGGGCGCGTCCTTCGGGACAATATCCAACAGCGTGACCGGCACGCCGGCATTGGCCAGGTGCGCGGCGAGGGCCGCTCCCATCGTTCCCGCGCCGACAACCACAGCAGAATTGATTTTATATTTCATGGCGACTCCTTATCTCAACTCGCTACTGCGATAACCGAGTAATTGCCGCGCCACCACCAGCCGGTTGATCTGACCGGTGCCTTCGTAGATGTCGCTGATCTTGGCGTCGCGGAACCACTTCTCCAGCAGGTACTCGCGGCTGTAGCCGAGCGGGCCCATGATCTCGACGGCCTTTTGGGTGATACGGTTGACCACGTCTCCGGCGCGCACCTTGGCCATCGAGGACTCGAGGGCATTTGGCTTGCCGTTGTCCATCATCCAAACCGCTTTGAGCACCAGCCACCAGGCCGAACGCAGCATGATTTCCATGTCGATGACATCCTTCTCGATGGAGGTTAGTTTCTGGCGCGGCAACCCATAGCGGATGGTGACGCCGCGTTCGGCGAGCATCTCCTTGAGCAGTTCCAGCGTGGCGCGCGCCAGACCGATGGCCTGGGCGGCCACGATCGGCCGCGTGGCATCGAACGTTGCCATCGCGCCCTTGAACGATGTGCTGCTCTTTTCGGTAATCACTTCGGGGCTGCCGAGGATGTTCTCGAACGGGATGCGGCAATCCTGCAGAACGACGGTCACCGTGTCGCTGGCGCGGATGCCCATTTTGTACTCCATGTTCGTCACCTGGCAGCCGGGCGTCCCCGCCTCGACGACGAATGGCCTCATCCCGGCGCGCCCCGCCGAGGGGTCAATCGTCGCCCAGACGACGATAAAGCCTTCCGAATCGAGCAGGGCTTTGTGCCCGGCAGTGACGAAAATCTTTTCGCCGTTCAGCACCCACTCGTTTTTCTCCTTGTCCAGCACGGCAGTGGTACGGATGGATGCTGTATCCGAGCCGCAGTGCGGTTCGGTCATGCACATGGCATCGAAAGTGGGCTTTTCGCCGCGGAAGCGCGCCAGGAAGCGTTCCTTCTGCTCCGGCGTGCCGGTGGCCGAAACCGCCGCCGAGCCTAACATGCCGCCGGGCGTATCCAGGTAGATGCCCGCGTCGCCCCAGGAAAGCATCTCTACCATCACAGCAAGACGCTGGAAGCCGAAACGCGGCCCCTCCTTTTTCCCCTCGCTGGCGGCCATCGAACTGCCGCCCATCGCCCGCGTGGCGGTGTGCATGAAATTGATGTAGTCCCAGGGGATCTCGTGTTCGTGCTCGTCGAAATAGCGCGAGACGGGACGCATCATATTGACCGCCACCGTTTCAACAACGTTGCGAATCCCCGCAATTTTTTCAGGAATTTCAAAATCAATCATGGCACTCCTCCTTTGACTTTAGACCATTGCCAGACCGGTGAATGTGGCAAAGCCGCGTCCGTTGCGCATCCACAATTCGACCGGATGGTCGCGAATATAGCCATGTCCGCCCAGAATCTGAACGGCGCGGTCGGTGACCATCATCGCCATATCAATCGCTCCGGTCAAGGCGAGGTATGCCTTCTGGCTGGCATCCTCCTTCTTATTGTCAATCGCCCAGGCCGCCTCCCACGCCAGCAGCCGGATGGCCTCGATCTCGGTCGCCATCTCTGCAAACATGAAGGCGATGGCCTGCTTTTGTGCCACCTTCACGCCGAAGACATCCCGCTCTTTGGCATAGTCGCGTGAGTATTCGAAGGCCGCTTTTGCCACGCCGACGGCCATGGCCGCCACCGCCAGCCGGCTGGCGTCCAGGACTGGCGCGAAATCTCCGGGAAGGAGGTTCGACGCGGGGACCTTCACCCCGTCCAGTTTTACGCGGTGGAACGGCAGGGCATTCAGCCCCATCCATTTCTCCCGTTCTTCCTGGACCTGGAGGCCGGCCGCGCCCTTCGGGACGATGAACCCCTTCGTCTCGTTCTCCAATTTCGCGAAGACGATCATCATCTCTGCCTGGGCGGCAAACGGCACCAAAGTCTTCTCGCCGGTCAGGATGTAGTCGCTGCCCTCGGCTTTGGCGGTCGTTTTCAGGTCGTTCGGGTCGAAGTCGAAGGCCGGCTCGACGAGGGCGGCAGTGTAGGGCTTCCACTCTGCGGCAATGACGGCAGGCAGGTGCTGCTTCTTCTGCTCCTCGCTGCCGGCCAGGAGGATCGGCAGCGCAAACAGGCTGGGGGTCCCGATTGCGAACGCCCCCGCCAGGTCGCCGTAGGCGAATTCCTCGGCCGCCAGCGCGCCGGTCAGGGCGGAACGTTCTCCAAATCCGCCGTAGGCCTCCGGGATGGAAGCGTGCAGAATTCCCAGTTCCCAGCCTTTGTTGATCAATGGCAGAGGGAATTCCTTTTTTTCTTCGGCCTCGTGGGCGGCTTTGCGCAGTTCGTCCGTGGCAAAGCGCCTGGCTGTTTCGATCAGCAACTTTTGCTCATCTGATGGTTCGAAAGAATACATGGCTCCTCCTTTGAAATTGGAATGTCGATCTTATGGTTTGAGTATCTCAACCTTCTTTGTGACAGAATCGTCAATTTGCTTGTAAAGAACGGCAACCGGATTGTTGCCGGACTCCAAATCTTCCACGTTGACCATGCGCAATAGGCCTCGGTGGTACAAGTATTCCACATTTGCCCCCGTCTCTTCGATGGCAAGCAATACATCGTACCCGCTTACTTTGCCGAAGAGTTCCCGCGAGACATCCATGATGGTGTGCGGTTCGGAAAGGAAAGCCAGCGCCTTTTGCAGACGAACAGCATGGAGTTGGCAAATTTCGTCCACGCGGGCTGGCAGATCAACGATTGGGTCGTTGTGACCGGGCAGGGTCAACGACACGTCTCCGGCCCAGTTTACAAGCAGGGCGAGCGAATCAAGGTAATGCCGCAAACCTGCCCAATGTGTCAGCCTTTCAGGCCACTGGTGAGGAGAGATTCTGCTCAACACATGGTCGCCGCTGAAGAGGACGTCATGCAGCCGGATGACAACATGGCCTGGGCAATGTCCGGGGACATGCAGCATCTCGAATGGGCCGAGACTCATTCCCACGCTTTCGTAAGTCAAATCCACTGAAATAGAATGAAAGAGCAGTTTATTGATTCGATACAGTTCAAGAACGCCCTGGTGTTTCGCCTGCGGGAAGCCGGATTCGGTTAAATAGGTTTTCAGTCGGGCTTCTGCAAGGGACACGCGCTCTTCGTAACTGATCAGGCTGCCAAGGTCGAGTTCGTGAACGCCGACCAGGGCACGGGTGCGCTCCTTCAGAAATGCCAGCCCGCCGAAATGGTCAATGTGCGCGTGGGTGATCAGGATGTGGGTCAAGTCCTGGATGCGAATCGTGTGTCCAAGCATGTGACTGGCTTGCTCAAAGCCTGCCTCCAAATTGGCGTTCGAGTCGCCAAAGCCGGAACCTGCATCAATCAGGACGGTGTATCCATCTACCAGGACCAGATAAGCATAAGCCCAGAAGTTTGGGAAGACGTTCAGCGGGAGGCGATAGATATGCGCGCCACCCGATGTTTCGAATGCTTGAAAGGTGTGTGGAATCTTCGTGGAAGGCGTCTTCATCTTCGACCTTAACGCATTTGCAGTCCATCCAAAAAGTAGGTCGCCAATTGGTCAGCGATGGTTTCGATAGATAGAGGACCATCCGCGCGATACCACGTAATTGTCCAATTCATCATCCCTAACATTGCCCTCGTGGCCAGCGCCGCATCCTTGGC
This sequence comes from Anaerolinea thermophila, assembly GCA_020722345.1. Lineage (GTDB taxonomy): Bacteria > Chloroflexota > Anaerolineae > Anaerolineales > Villigracilaceae > UBA877. The sequence continues at coordinate 17,441 of DYKZ01000021.1, forward strand.
AACGAATACCCGGCTCGATATTCCCTCCTGAAGCAAATCGCGCCACAATCGTTCGAGTTGGTCGCGGCGCGGGATATGGCGTTTGCGGTATTCAGGGGCGAGGGAACGGTGCTCGAGCAGGAGAACCACCGCCAGGTCAGCGTGTTCGGCCAGGCTGGCGAGATAAACGCGCATTCCCTGCCGCAATTTCTCTTCGATAGGCAAATCCTGGGAAAACACGGCCAAAACGCGTTCGGTCAACAAATCCAGCGCCTGGTCGAGAAGGTCGAATAATATTTCCTGCTTGCTGGATACATGGTGATACAGGCTGGCTTTTTGTAAATTGACCGCCTCGGCAATATCCTGCATCGAGGCGGCATGAAACCCCTTCTGGCTGATAATCTGAGCAGCAGCATCAAGAATTTGTTCTCGGTCCATAGGCTCCTACCGACCGGTCGGTAGAATAAGATTATCAGATTTGGAATCAAAAGTCAATAGGTTTTCATGAGAATTTCCAAACCAATGGCGGGAAAATCAGATCACGCTATCTCTCTCAAAAGAAATGCCCCCACCAAAAAGCGTATGCAACTCGCCAACCACTGATTATTGTCGTGTCGGTTCACCCGAATCCACTGCTTTCAAATCGGCGTTGATCAATCGGATCAGGTCGCGCATGTGCAGCAATTGATGGCCATAGATAGACTCAATAATGGTCTCGACGCTTACCTCCCCCAGCACCGGATGCCGCCCGACCCTGTCCAATTGCTCTGCTTCGAGCGTGCCAACCCACGCGATGGTCTCGCCTCGGGCCTGGTCAAGCAAGTCAAGCAGTCTGGCGGGAGGAATGCCTTCCAACCGGGCTTGCTCTTCGGCATTGAAGCGATCGACATCCATGTCCGGCGCTGCTCCCGGGCCTCCCTCCGCGATGGATTGAACCAGCGCAAGGAGTTGACTCTCGGCAGATACAAAATGCGCCAATAGATGGCGCGCCTGCCAGGGAGGATTCGGATAAACAACTTGCTCCCATTGTCCTGGCGTCAAAGCAGTGAAGAACTCAAAGGTCTTTTGATGGCCTTTCTCTAATTTGGCGATTAACGCCTCTGCTCTTGGGTGTGTCATGTTATTTGATCTTCCCCTCCAGCCATGACCTGACGCTCGCCAGCGCCGCGGGCAGTTTGGCAGCGTCCTTGCCGCCGCCAAAGGCCAGGTGCGGCGCGCCGCCCCCGCCTGCCCCAAGTTGACGGGAAACGTGCCCCGCCAGGTCGCCGGCCCTGATCCCCCTCTTGATCAGGTCCTGCGTTACGGCAGCCATCACAATAACCTGTTCTCCGTCCACCGCGCCGATGACGCAGACGCCATTCTGCGGGTATTTCTCGCGGAACTTGTCGGCCAGTTGGCCAAGGGTATCCTTGTCCGCGCCGGGGAATTCCCAAACCAACAAATGGACGCCGTTCACCGTTTGCACGCTGGAAAGTTGCACGTTGAAAGTGGAAAGCGCCAATTCGGTTTTGAAGGCCGCAATCTGCTTGCGGGCGGCAGCCAGTTCGTTCTGCAAGGTTTCCACGCGCGCCGGCACCTCGTCCACCGCAGATTTGAGCGCCGCAGCGGCCTGCTTGATGGCCTTAAAACGCCGGGCGATGAGTTCGTACGCGCCGCGCCCAGTCACCGCCTCGATGCGGCGCACTCCGGCCGCGGCCGAAGATTCGGAAACGATCAGGAACACACCTACATCCGAGGTGCGCTCGAGGTGTGTTCCGCCGCACAACTCGTAGGAGTGGCGATCTGTTTCAGATTCAGGAGCGATGGTAATCGTCCGCACGGTCTCGCCGTATTTCTCGCCGAAGAGCGCCATTGCGCCCTCGGCAATTGCCTCCTCGCGAGCCTTGAGGTTGGGCATGACAAGCATGTCCGCCGCCACTGCCTCATTAACCAACCGCTCAACGCGCTCGATTTGCTCCGGCGTCATCGCCTCGGGATGGTTGAAATCGAAGCGCAGGCGGTCGGGCGCTACCAGCGACCCGGCCTGGCGGGCATGCTCGCCCAGCACCTGGTGCAGTGCGGCGTGCATCAAATGTGTGGCGGTATGGTTGCGCATGATATCGTGGCGGCGCGCCGCGTCCACGCTGGCAATGGCAGGGTCGCCAGCCTTCGGGTGCCCGAAGACCACCTCGCCCACGTGGACGATGACGCCCGCCGACGGCTTGCGCATCTCATCCACTTCGATCTCCCAGGAACCGTCTGCGGCGCGGATCGAGCCGGTATCCGAGACTTGACCGCCAGACTCGACGTAAAAACCGGTTTTCGGCAGCAGGACCTCGACCCGGTCGCCAGCATCCACCTCGGTAAGCAGTTCCCCGTCCGCGGCCAGCGCCAGCAGCGGAGCCTCGACCTGCATCCATTCGTAGGGGTTGTGCGCCACCCCCTCGGGGCCGAGTTCGCCCGCCTTCTGGAGGCCTTTCAGCACGCCGGCATAGAACTCGGCGTCCTCGCCGCCCAGTTTGCCCATGGCTTTGCCGCCGCCGGAGGCGAGACGGTGTTCCTCCATCCCGGCGCGGAAGCCGGCCTCATCTACTTCCAAATCTTCCTCGCGGGCAATATCGCGGGCGATCTCGAAGGGCAGGCCGTAGGTGGCATAGAGATCGAACGCCTTGCGGCCATCCAACACCTTCTGCCCGGACTTCTTTAACTCATCGAGCAGGCCTTGCAAAAATGCCGTCCCCGACTCAACCGTGCGCGCAAAGCGGATTTCCTCGCGCCTCAGGTTGTCGAGGATCGGCTGGCGATTCTTCTCCAGTTCCGGGTAGAAATCGCCATAAGCGGCAATGATAGCCTCGCCGACCTTCGCCAGGAAAGGTTCGCGCAGGCCGAGTTTCGTCCCGAAGCGCGCCGCCCGGCGGATGATCATGCGGCAGACGTAGTTGCGTCCCACATTGCCCGGCACAACGCCGTCAGCGATGAGGAAGGAGGCCGCGCGGGCGTGGTCGGCGATGACGCGGTAGGGGGTGAAGTTGGCGTACATTTGCTCGACCGAGTCGCCGGTCAGGGCGCGAACGGCCTCCAGCGCGCCCTGGAACAGGTCAATCTTGTAGTTCGAGTCCACCCCCTGCAGGACGGAGACGATGCGCTCAAAGCCCATGCCGGTGTCCACGTGGGTGGCAGGCAGCGGTTCCAGGGAGTCGGGGCCAGAGCGGTTGTATTGGATGAAGACGTTGTTCCACAGTTCGAGGAAGCGGGTACATTCGCCGTTGACGCCGCAGCGGTGCGGCTTGCCCGCCAGGTTATCGAACTCCTCGCCCCGGTCAATGTGGATCTCGGAGCAGGGACCACAGGGGCCGGTCTCGGCCATTTCCCAAAAATTTTCTTTGCGCCCAAAGAAAAGAACATGCGAGGGGTCGAAGCCGGGCTGCTGTTTCCAGATTTCGGCAGCATCTTCGTCGGCGGGAATGGTACCTTTCTCGTCCTTGAAGCAGGTGGCGTAGAGTTTGTCTTTGGGCAGACCCCAGACCTCGGTGAGCAACTGCCATGCCCAGGCAATGGCCTCCTTCTTGTAGTAGTCGCCAAAAGACCAGTTGCCGAGCATCTCGAAGAAGGTGTGATGAAAATCGTCGCGGCCCACATCTTCGAGGTCGTTGTGCTTGCCGGCCACGCGCATGCACTTCTGCGAATTGACGGCGCGCGTGTAGGGACGCTTGTCGGTGCCGAGAAACACATCCTTGAACTGCACCATACCGGCGTTGGTGAACAGGAGGGTCGAATCCCCGCCGGGGACAAGCGAGGCGGAGGGAACGAAAGTGTGCTTTTGCTCGACGAAAAAGTCAATAAAGGTCTGGCGGATTTCCGCGCCAGTGAGTTTCTTCTGGGTCATGCTGGCTCCAAGTCTGGGATGGAATGGGCGAATTATACTCAAAACTTCGCCCAAGGGGAGACGAAAAGTCGTCTCCCAGCCCGGCAAGAATCGCATAAAATATAGCAGAAAGGAGAAAAATGAAAAATATCCATCACATCCTTTTCCTGCTTCTCCTGCTGCTTGCCGCGTGCGGCCCAAGCCCCGTGTCCGAGGAGGAACGTCAGGCCATGTTCACCTTCATCTTGAACGACGTACAAGCCCGCGCCGATGCGGGCGCGGACCTGAAGCCTGCCGCGCTCGGCGACATCCTGCAAGTGGGCGGCCAGGCCCAGAGCGGGAACGACAGCCGCGCCTGCCTGGACCTCGAACCGGAAGGCACGGTCGTCCGCATCGGGCCGAACACCCTCTTCACCCTCAATACGCTCGAAACGGACGCCGACTCCCCGTTGGCGCGGCTGGAATTGCTCGTCGGGCAGATCTGGGTCATTCTAGCGGGGGGCCGTCTCGAGGTCGAGACCCCGTACGGGCTGGCAGCGGTGCGCGGCAGTTACATGTCGGTGGCCTTCGATGAAGCGCAAGGCATGATCGTCACCTGTCTCGAAGGGCATTGCAGTCTCGCCAACGAGGCCGGGACGGTGGAGTTGACCGACGGGCAATCTTCGTCCATTCCGCAGGCAGACGACCCGCCTTCCCCGCCGCAGAAAATGGAGGAGGAAGAATACCAGGAGTGGCAGCAGGCCAGCCCCGAGGCAGTGGAATTGCTCGACCCGGATAAAACGGACGAACCGCGCTACACCGAGGACGGGCAACTCATTCCGCAGGAAGCCGAAGGGCCGCTGATTACCGAGCCGCTGACATTCGAGTTGAGCAACAATTGCGCAGCCAGCGACCCGATTGGCGGCGACTGGCTGTGGCAGTTCGAGCGACTGCCAGACGAAAACGGGGCCGGCTTTGTGGAGACGTTTGTTGTCCCCAACGGCCAGACCTTCACCGGCACCCTGCCCCCCGGTCAGTACGTTATTACCGACTGGTTCGCTGACGGTCAGCAGCACGGGCCGCAACTCCTCCTCTCGGATAAGAACTTTTTCCAGGCTCGCTCCTGCCCGGACGAAAACAGCCAGCCTGTCCCACCCCCGCCTCCTTCCCCGCCAAGATAGGCGATGCGCAAAGCCGCCGTTTTCCTGACTCTGCTGCTCCTGTTGAGCGCCTGCAACCTGCCGCGCCGCGGAATCCCGGCCTTCGCGCTGACCGGCGAACCGGCGACGACGATCACGCCAACCATCCCGTATGAGACGTGCGGCTGGCAATGGGCCACCCAGCCATTGCCCGACCTTTCTGCGCAGGTCCAGGCGGCGCTGGAATCCGCCGGGTTGGAGGGCGTGACAGCCCGCGCGGAAGCCTTCGGGGAAAACTGTCTCTCGCCGGATAACGAAGTGCTGCGTTTCGCCGCCATGCAGACGGATTTTCGCATCACGGTGGAGGTCGAGAGCCTGGCAGATGCCGAGCGTCTAGGAATGCTCTTGGAAAAGATACTCATCGTACTGGACGGCTTCCCCACCGAGTCCACGCCCGGCCCAAATCCCGGTTACGTGGGGGTGACATTCACCGCCGGGACGGAGACTCTTAACCTGTGGTTCACGGCGACGGACGGCGAGTCGGCGCGGGCGCTCGGCCTGCGCGGGGCAGCGCTGCTGGAAGAACTCCAGAATAAGTAAGGCCAGTTTTCCGGCTATAATTGCCCGCATGGTTTTTACAAATCTCTCCTTGATTCTGGTGGGCGACAGGCCGCGATTTCTGCCATCTCGAATCCTGCATCTACATTCACAGAATTGATGAACGCATGACTACACCATACTGGCTCCAGGACGCAATCTTCTACCACATCTTCCCCGACCGCTTCGCCAACGGCGACCCGGCCAACGATCCTCCCAACGTGCAAAAGTGGGGTTCGCACCCCACCGCCTGGGGCTTCCAGGGCGGCGACCTGCGCGGCATTCTCCAACACTTCGACTACCTGCTCGACCTGGGCATCAATGCCCTCTACCTGAATCCCATCTTCGCCGCCACTTCCACGCACCGCTACAACACCAGCGACTACTTCAAAATTGACCCCAAACTCGGCACGCTGGCCGACTTCCACGCCCTGGTCGAGACTGCCCACCGCAGCAACGTGCGCATCGTCCTGGACGGCGTCTTCAACCACTGCGGGCGCGGCTTCTTCGCCTTCGCAGACGTGCTAGATAACGGCGAACATTCCCCCTACAAGGACTGGTTCCACATCAAGCGCTTCCCGCTGGATGCCTACGGTCCCGGCGAAGCGCACAACTACGTGGGCTGGTGGAACCACAAAGCCCTGCCAAAATTCAACACCGCCAATCCCGCCGTCCGCAAGTACATCTTCGATGTGGCGCGCTACTGGATCGAACAGGGCGCAGACGGCTGGCGGCTGGACGTGCCCAACGAGATTGACGACGACGCCTTCTGGGCCGAGTTCCGCCGCGTCGTGCGGGGCGCGAACCGGGACGCCTGTCTCATCGGCGAAATCTGGGACGTCAACCCGCGCTGGGTCGGCGACAATCACTTCGACGGGCTGATGAACTACCCCGTCAAGGAGGCCCTGCTGGCCTTCTTCCAGGAACGCGAGAACGCCCGCCAGTTCGGCGAGCGCATCCAGGCTCTCTTCCGCGCCTACCGCCGCGACAACCTCTACGCCATGTACGTCCCGCTCGACAGCCACGACACCGAACGCTTCAAGACGCTGGTCGGCGGGCACGTGGACAAACTCAAACTGGCCTTCCTCTTCCAGATGGCCTTCCCCGGCGCGCCGGCCATCTATTACGGCGACGAGATCGGCATGGAAGGCGGCAAAGACCCCGACAGCCGCCGCGCCTTCCCCTGGAAGGAGACCGACTGGAACCTCGACCTGCGCAACTGGGTGAAGACTCTCATTGCGCTGCGCAAGCGGACCTCCAGCCTGCGCCGCGGCGACTTCCTCCCGATCCTGGCTGAAGACCGCCTCTACGCCTTCGGGCGGCGGCTGGGCGAGGACAAAGTCCTCGTGGCGCTCAACGCCTCCAGTCACGCGCGCCGGCTCGAGGTCCCGTGCGAGGCGCTGGGCTGGGAAGACGGACGCGTGCTGCACGGGCTGTTCGATCACCAAAGTCACGTTGTTTCCGGCAGGAAGGTCACCCTCCACCTGCCCGCCTGGCAAGGAACGTGGATCGGGTGACCGGCATGTTCCTCTACAACCGGCTCGAACTTCTCACCCGCAAGCGCATCTTCTACCTGCTGGTCATCCTGACCGAGCCTTCCTGTGGTATGCGGTTGTGATTGCGCTGTGGGCCGGGGAGGCCTTCCTGCAAAAGACCGATTTCTCCTTCCGGGGAGGGGCGCGCCCCTGGTGGCTCATCCTGCTGGCCGTCATCGCCTTCTGGAACCCGGACGAGCCAACAAATTTGCCCGGTTTTTATGACTTTTTCGGTAACTGCCTACCCTGTTTTCAAGAAAACCGATATATGTGACATTTTAGGCCACATTTTGGCGATAACCGCCAGATATAGGAATGGCATATATGGAAAATTCCCTGCTTTCAGAAACATTTTCGCCAGATATATGGGTACTCCAATAACGGGTAGGTAGTTACTTTTTATGAGACAACTCTTCGTTTATCTGTTTGTTTGAGAATCGCCAATGGATTTGAAAACCGCCCTCATCAACCGCCTGGACGAAGCCCGCGCCGGGTTGGAATCTATCCTGCCGCGCGTCGACCGCGGCGCGCCCATCTACCCGGACTGGACCCTGAAGCAGATGCTCGACCACATCGCCGGCTGGGACGACGCCGTCATCGCCTCCCTGCGCGCCCACCTCGACGGTCAGACTCCCGATACGCCCGCCGAGCGGGGCATCAACTACTACAACGCCCAGACCGTCTCCACCCGCGCGAGCCTCGACTTCGACCACACTTTCCGCGAATTCCAGGCTTCGCGCGAAATGCTCAAACAGATCATCCGGGAGATGCCCGAGGAGAAATTGGCCGAGCCGCTTATCCTCCCCTGGGGGTCAAAAGGCACGGTTTCCGAAGTGATCGAAATTTTTGCCCACCACGAGCAGGAACACACCGCTGACCTCCTGCGCTGGCTTCAAAACCCCTCCCAGCCACTCACCGACAGCGCAGCATGATCTCTCATTCTCTATTTCTCGATCCTCTCCCGTACATGGAACTCATCCTGGCGAAGGTCGGGCTGCTCAACGGCATGGTGCCGCGCCCCGGTCGCACATCGAACAGATCAAGACTGCCATTACATCGGCAAGGAAATGAGGCAGTATGCCTGACGGTCAGATGGCAAAACTAATCAACATCGTTGGCAACACCGGAGCAGGCAAGACCACCCTGACACGCCTGCTGCATCGAGAAGCAGGCTTTGTTACCGGCCTAGAGGGGCATGCAGAGCGCCCCTTCCAGGCGCTTTTCAAACAGGACCCGCGCTATGCCCTGCCCAACCAGATGGACTACCTGCTCCTGCGCGCCGAACAAGAGCGCGCCATCCGCAGCGGGGCGCGGACCGGGGTGCTGGACGGCGGCCTGGAGATGGATTTCCACGTCTTCAGCCGCCTTTTCCAGCAGAAGGGCTGGCTGGATGAACGCGAGTTTGCCCTGCTCGAACGCCTGTACACAAACCTGCGTAACTTTTTACCCCCGCCAGAAGTTATCATCTACATGAAGGTAACGTCCGAAATTGCCGCCAAGCGCTTCCGCCGGCGCGGCCGCCCGCTCGAAATTGCCGCGCTGGAGGATATTTACACCATGCACCGCCTGCTCGAAAAGTGGATCGCACAATTGGATACCGATGATGTTATCATTCTGGATGCCTCGCCTGATGATCCTGCCTATCGCCTGTCGCTTCCGGGTTTACTGGCAGAAATCCAAAAACGAATCGGATGACCATAAATGAGTCCACTGCAAAAACTTTTTAAACACGAAGACACAAAGGCAACAAAGGAAATTCAAGAACGCTTTGAAAGTGTTGAACCACGACGCAGATTATCTTGAATAATGATTTGTGATTTTGCATTTTCCTGGCAGCCTTCGCGTGCTGAGCGGTGCAATAACCTTTTTACAGTAGAATCACAAATGGAAATGGATCAGAAAGAATTTTTCCGAGAAATTATAGAGAACATGTACGACGGCGTTTATGTCGTTGACACCAAACGCCGCATTCTCTTCTGGAACAAGGCCGCCGAACGCATCAGCGGTTTCCCGGCCAAGAAAATGGTCGGCTCTTACTGTTTCGACAACATCCTCAACCACGTTACAGAAAAAGGCACCCCGCTCTGCTTGAAGGGCTGCCCGCTGCACGCCACCATCGCAGATGGACAGCCGCGTGAAGCGGAGGTTTTTCTGCATCACGCCGAGGGACACCGCGTCCCCGTCCTGGTGCGGACCGCGCCCATCCGGGATGAAAACGGGAAGATCACCGGCGCGGTGGAAGTATTCAGCGACAACAGCCTGCTCTTCTCCACCCGCCGCCACATGCGCAAATTAGAAGAAACCGCCTCGCTCGACCCTCTCACCGGCATCGGCAACCGCCGCCGCATGGAGACCCGCTTGCAGTACGCGCTGGCCGAGTTCCAGCAGCACCGCATCCGCTTTGGCATTCTCTTTCTGGACATTGATTACTTCAAGCGCGTCAACGACACCTACGGTCACGAGGTCGGCGACCGGGTGCTGAGGATGCTGGCCAACACCCTGCGCAAGAACATCCGCGGCGATGATGCCGTTGCCCGCTGGGGAGGCGAGGAGTTCATCGTCCTGTTGAGCAACATTGACTTGGACAGCCTGGAAGCCGTGGCCAAAAAACTGTGCGCCCTCATCAAGGCCTCTTCCATCACGGTCAACGGCAGTTCCCTGCAGGTAACCGTCTCCATCGGCGGCGCGCTCGTCCGCTACGAGGACGATGCCGCCTCCCTGCTGCGCCGCGCCGACCAGAACATGTACAAGTCCAAACTGGCCGGCCGCGACCGCGTAACCTGCGACAGCCGAATCGAGGTCGAATGAACGCAACCCACAAAAAATTTCCCCTCCTCACCGTTCTGCTGGCCCTGGTCCTGCTGGCCTGTTCCTGCCCGGCCATCCCGCTGCTGACACCAACGCCAACGCCGCCCACCACTTTCTCATTGACGGCCAGTCCGCTTCCAACGGGAGCGCAGCGCGAGGCAGCCACCGAACCTCCTTTATCGTGCTTGACCCGCAACGCGCCCTTTGAGTACCCATTTGGGTATCGCCGGCCATTCCTCGCCAATCTGTCTGAGGCGGCGCAGAGCGTCCTGGACATGCTGCCGGGCGCAACCGACTATCGCTTGGTATTCTGCTTTAGCAACGTACCCAACCACGCCTTCGGCCTGGAGGAGGCGCGCTACACCAACAGCGAGAACGTCCCCCTGGACGAGATTGACCTGGCACTCTTTCCCAACCTGCTCGGCGGCGCGATGGTCATCCACTCGGTCAGCCTGGACGGGAGGCCTGCCGCGCCCATCCTCGAAGACTGGCTGATGCGCTTGCCGCTCGATCCGCCGCTCCAGCCGGGGGAGGCCGTCACCCTGCGCGTTGAGTTCGAGGTAGAAGTGCCAAGCGGCGGAGGCGATTATTACTATGGCATCTTCGGCTACAACAGCGGCATCCTTTCCTTCGCCCATGCCTACCCGACCATCCTCGTCTATAACGAAGAAGGCTGGAACAGCCAGAAACCTGACCTGGACGGCGACCCGCTCTTCGCCGATGCCGGTTTCTACCTCGTTGCGGTGGAGGCGCCGGCTGAGTTGACCCTTGTCGCATCAGGAGTGGAGATCGAGCGCATCGAAACGGAGGACAGGCAAAGGGTCCTGATTGCGAACGGCCCGGCGCGGGACTTCTACCTGAGCGCAAGCGAGGACTGGGTCAAACAGAGCCAGGTAACAGAGAACGGGGTCACGATTAATTCCTATGCTCCCCCCGATGTGAAGGCAGAGAGTCAACTGGCGCTTTCCTACGGCGCGGCAGCCATCGAGACCTTCAGCCAGCGCTATGGCGACTACCCCTACACGGAATTCGACATCGCTCCCATCGTTACCGAGGCCGGGGGCGTGGAGTATCCCGGCATGACCTCCATCGCTAACGATGCCTTCTATTGGGGCAATTTCCTGGAGATCGTGGTGGTGCATGAGACCGCCCACATGTGGTTCTACAATATGGTGGGCAACGATACTCAGGACCAGCCCTGGCTGGACGAGTCGCTGGCGCAGTTCGCCACCTGGCAGTATTCCCTCGACCGTTACGGGGAACAGGCCGCCGAGGCCTTCAAACAGGGCGACCTGCAAAGCGCCTGGAACACGGCATTAGACCCGGAAACGCCCATCGGCCTGCCGGTGAGCGCCTATCCCGGCTATGAATACGTCGCCATCGTGTATGGACGCGGGCCGTTCTTTCTCATGAGCCTGCGCGACCGGATGGGAGTAGAGACATTCGACCGCTTCATGCGCGACTACGTCCGCCGTTACGCCTGGGACATCTCCTCCACAGAGGCGTTCAAGGCCCTGGCCGAACAGCACTGCACCTGCGACCTGACGCCGCTGTTCGACGAATGGGTTTATCCATGATGCATCCGTCATAACTTAAGGTTTCTTCATCTATGCAATTTTTGAGACAATCGGGGATGCTTGGGGCATGTCCCAAGAAAAGAAACCACGTAATCCTGACCACGTGCGGCGCGTCAACGTGCCCGG
>DYKZ01000022.1 GCA_020722345.1 Anaerolinea thermophila
CGACGCAGATTATCTTGAATAATGATTTGTGATTTTGCATTTTCCTGGCAGTCTTTGCCTGCTGCGCGGTGCAACAACCTTTTTGCAGTAGAGTCAATTTTGGTTTTGTTCCATTCTCCAATCCCCCATCTTGTGGTTAAATTCACCCGCTATGGACTCCAAAACCCTCACCGTCCTCGACTTCCCCAAGATCCTCTCCCGCCTGGCAGATTTCTGTGACTTCTCCGGCTCGGCGGAACTGGCGCGCGCCCTCACGCCCACGCCCGACTACGATGAAGCCGTTTCCCGCCTGGCAGAAACGACCGAAGCCTGCAAACTGCTCTCCACCCACGACCTGAGCGTCGGCGGCGCGCACGACATCCGCGAACAGGTGGACCTGTGCGCCCACGGCGGCGTGCTCGACCCCAAAGAATTGCTCGACGTGCAGTCCACGCTTGAGTCCATGCGCAGCCTGCGCCGCTACTTCGACAAACACGCCGGCGAATATCCCGCCCTGGCCGAGATCGCCCTGCGCCTGCCAGCCCAGGCCGGCTTGATCGAAGCCATCGCCCGCTGCATCACCGAGAACGGCGAAGTGGCCGACAGCGCCTCTCCCAGACTCTATGACCTGCGCCGCCAGGTGCGCGTGGCCCACGACCGGCTGATGGCGCGCCTCCAGCGTTACCTCTCGGACCCGGAGACTGCCACCAAACTCCAGGACACAGTCATCACCCAGCGCGACGGGCGCTACGTTATCCCGCTGCGCGCCGAGTTCAAAGGCCAGGTCAAATCCATCGTCCACGACCAGTCCTCCACCGGGGCGACCCTCTTCATCGAGCCGCTGGCGGTGGTCGAGTTGAACAACGCTTATCGCGAAGCCCAGATTGCCGAGCGTGACGAGGTCCGCCGCATCCTGATCGAACTGTGCGGGCAAGTCGGCCTGCTGGCAGGCGAGATCGTCCCCGGCGTGGCCGCCCTGGCAGAACTGGACCTGGCGTTCGCCAAGGCCAAATACGCGCAAGCAGTCCACGGGTCCGAGCCGATGCTGCTCAACACGTCCAACGTCGAACGCCGAAAGCCGCCAGATAACGTTCGACGCTCGACGTTCGGCGTTCCTACAGTCAAACTGTTGAACGCCCGCCACCCGTTGCTGGACCCGGAAACGGTCGTTCCGGTCACGATAGACCCCGCCCCAGGGACGTTTTCGGTGGTCATCACCGGGCCGAACACGGGCGGCAAGACCGTCACACTCAAGACCGTCGGGCTGCTGGCCGTGATGGCGCAGAGCGGATTGCACATCCCGGCCGCCTCCGGCTCGGAACTGCCCTGCTTCCATGCCATCTTTGCAGATATTGGCGACGAGCAGTCTATCGAACAGTCGCTTTCCACGTTCTCCGGCCACATCACCAACATCATCCGCATCCTGAAGAAGGCCGACCGGCGCTCGCTGGTGATTCTGGACGAACTGGGGGCCGGCACGGACCCGCAGGAGGGCGCCGCGCTAGCGCGGGCGATCCTGGCTCACCTGCTCGGGCAGCACATCACCACCTTCGTCGCTACCCACTACCCGGAACTGAAAACTTTCGCCCACACAACGGAGGGAGTGGTCAACGCCTCGCTGGAGTTCGATATCCAGACCCTGAGTCCGACCTACAAACTGACTCTCGGCCTGCCGGGACGGTCGAACGCCCTGGCCATCGCGGCGCGCCTCGGCCTGCCGCAAGAGATCATCGAGGCAGCGCGGGCAGAGGTCAACCCCAACGACCTGCGCACAGACAAACTCATTGGAGACATCCACCGCCAGCGCAAGCAGGCCAGCAGGGAGCGCGAGAAGGCCGAACGGGCGCGCTCCGAGGCGCGCAAACTGGAACGCGACTTGGCCGAGCGACTGGAGAAGATTGAAGAGGAGCGCCAGCAGATATTGGAGAAAGCACGCGCCGAAGGCGAACTGGAAGTGGAAGTGCTCAAGGCACAGTTGAAGTCCATCAAAGAGGAGTTGAAGCGGGCGCGTCAGCCGCTCGAAGCGCTGGCGGAAGTGGAAGAGAAGATCGAAGCGGTGGAGGAGAAGATTCAGGAGCCGGTGAAAGGTCGCAAGTCACACGTTGCACGTCGCACGTCACACACCCCTCTCAAGGTGGGCGAGAAAGTAATCCTGCGCAGCCTCGGCAACGAGGGGACAATCGTCGCGATTGACGAGGAGGAAGCCGAGGTCCAGGCGGGCGCGCTCAGGCTGCGGGTCCGGGTGGAGGAGTTGAAGAGGAAAGATGATGAGCAGGAAGCGGTCAGCGCTCAGCCGCCAGCGAAGAGACGTTCTCCCGAACTGCACTCACCTATTGCAAATCGTCAATCGCCCATCGCCCTTGCTCCTTCCCCAGGCATGGAACTCGACCTGCGCGGCATGATGTCGGAGGACGCGCTCGATAAACTGGAAGCCTACCTCGACAAGGCCTACCTGGCCGGGATGCCGTTCGTGCGCATCATCCACGGCAAAGGCAGCGGCAAACTGCGCCAGGTGGTGCGCGAGGCGCTGCGCGGGCATCCGCACGTCAAGTCGTTCGAGGAGGGGGGAGAGAAGGAGGGGGGCGAGGGGGTGACGGTGGCCAAGATGGCCAATTGAAGAACTCGGAGGCCTGAGGTTCGGACTTAAGGCAGGCACCGGAAAAATTCTGAAATGGGGAAATCGTTCCTTGCAGCCCCGGTGTTGGAAGATTGGTTTTCGCTAATCAAGTTTGCCAATTATCTTATCGAGGCTTCTCGTCCGAACCCATGTGCAGATCTCGGTTGAATAGGTTGCAAAACATGTCACTGGTGACTATAATGGGCTGAAAAGCAGCGCCTCCTGGAGATTGCCCTGGAAACCCAGAAGATTAATTCCCCCCTGGATCAGGAACCCAACGAAAACACCCCCGGCATGCAACTGAAGGGGGGGGCAACGCTTGTCAACCGCTATGTTATCCAAGAAGTAATCGGTGTAGGGGGAATGGGATCGGTGTACCGCGCCCGCGACCTGCATTTTCCCACCGTCGTCAAACTGGTGGCGGTCAAGGAGATGATCAACCAAGCCCCTGACCTGCTGGTGCGCAAGACGATCGTCCAGAACTTTGAGCGTGAGGCGAATATCCTGGCCACGCTCAACCACCCCTCCATCCCTCGTATTTACGACTACTTCAGCGTGGAGAACCGTTCCTACCTAGTGCTGGAATTCATCAACGGGAAGGATCTCGAAGCAATCATCAATGAGTCGCCGGGCTTCCTGAGGGAGGAACAGGTGCTCGGCTGGGCCATCGAATTGTGCGATGTGCTCAGCTTCCTCCACACCCACAAACCGGACCCTATCATTTTCCGGGATATGAAGCCATCCAACGTGATGATCAACCAGCAGGGACATGTCATCCTGGTTGATTTTGGCATTGCCAAGCCATTCCAATCTGGGCAAAAGGGCACGATGATCGGCACAGAGGGATATTCGCCTCCCGAACAGTATCGCGGCGAGGCCACGCAACTGGCAGACATCTATGCGCTGGGCGCTACACTCCACCACGCTCTCTCGCGCCGCGACCCAAGGCTGGAGCCTCCCTTCTCGTTCGGGGAACGCCCTCTGCGCAAGATCAACCCCGCCGTCACCATAGAACTGGAAACGGTCGTGAACACGGCGCTGCAATACAATCCGCAGGACCGCTTCCAAAGTGCAGAGGCCATGAAGGAAGCGCTAATTGCCGCCGGGCGCAAGACAGGAATCTTGAATCGCATCCACTTAAATACCGCCCCCGTCCAGACTGCCAGCGAGATCAAGCCGCTGTGGACTTTCCAGTGCGAGGATGAGATCCGCGGCTCCCCGCTCTATCACGGCGGGGCAGTACTGATTGGCTCCTATGACCATAACCTTTACTCCATATCAGCAGCCGATGGGAAGATGAGGTGGAAATACGCCACCGAAGGCGGGATTGTTGGCAAGCCGGCGGTCTACGAAGGCGACATCTTCGTCGGGTCAGAAGACCAGCGTCTGCACGTTGTCGACGCCCGGTCCGGAAAGTTGAATTGGACCTATTACACGGAAGGGCGCGTGCGCGGGTCGCCGCGCATTGCCGAAGGACATGCTTTCATCGGCTCCGACGATCACCGCCTGCACGCCGTCAACCTAATCAGCACCCGCGCCTCCTGGCGTTTTGAGGCCGCCGCGCCGGTGCGTTCTATGCCGTTCATTGCCAATGAGATGGTGTATTTCGGCTGTGAGACCGGCGAGTTCTACGCTCTCGATTTCCGCGGCGAGATCAAGTGGCATTTCAAGGCGAAACGCAACATTACTTCCTCGCCTTGGGCGGTGGAGGGATTTGTCTATTTTGCTTCCCTCGATAGTCACCTCTACGCCCTCGACGCGCGCAGCGGGTGGCTCATTTGGCGCTTCCGGATGGGGAAAGGGACGATCTCCTCGCCCTACTTCTCCGACGGAATGCTTTTCATCGGTTCCGCGGACGGGCATATTTATGCAATTGACGCCCGCACTTCAAAGGAAATCTGGCGCTTCAAGACAGACCACCAAGTCAGCAGTTCGCCAGTCATCTACAAGGATGCCCTATATTGCGGGTCGGCAGACGGGAATATTTATTGCCTGGAGTACCGCTCGGGCCGCCTGCGCTGGAAGTTTTCGACCAAAGGAGCCATCACAGGCGCTCCCCTCGTCTATGATGATATCGTTTACGTAGGATCAACGGACCGTCTTTTGTATGCCCTGCTAGCCTGACCACATCGCGCAAGGAGCAATGTCGTGAAAAAATTCTTCGACCGGTTTCGCAACAAGAAGACCAAGCCACTGACGTCCCCCCTCAACGTCAACACCATTCCACTTAACGATAAACAGATCGCGGAAGCCTTCGGACAATTGACTCACCCTGAGCCTCCCCAACTGGTACACGGTTGCGGTCAATCGGTTGGAAAACAGCGTGACCACAACGAAGACAGCCTGTTTGCCTTCAACGTCACAATCGGCGGGGAAGGAAACAACTTCCCAATCGGTCTTTTCATCGTTGCAGATGGCATGGGTGGCCACCAATATGGCGAGGTGGCGAGCGCAACAGCCATGCGAACCTTGGCCGGTTACATCCTCAAGCGGTTCCATCCTTACATCTTCAACCCTTCCAACAACCTGGATGAACCCCTGCAGGATGTGATGCGGGCGGCGATCAACGAAGCACAGCGTTCTGTCACCCAAGCCGCCCCCGGCTCCGGCACGACCCTGACCGCGGCCCTGGTCTTTGGCCAGCAGGTGACCATCGGCCATGTTGGCGACAGCCGCGCCTATGCCATCCACCCCGACGGCAGGGTGGAGACGCTAACCCGTGACCACTCGCTGGTCAAGCGGCTGGAGGAACTCGGCCAGATATCGTCCGATGAAGCCGCTGTCCACCCACAGCGGAACGTGCTCTACCGCGCCATTGGCCAGGGAGAGACGCTGGATGCCGACGTGTTTACCACTCCATTCCCGCAACTCGGCTATTTGCTGATATGCAGCGATGGCTTGTGGGGCGTTGTGCCGGATGACTATATTTCCAGGATCATCAAAGATGCCCCCACCATTCAGAAAGCATGCCAAAACCTTGTCCTGGCCGCCAACGATGCCGGCGGGCCTGACAATATCAGCGTGATCATTGTTCAATTGCTTGGCTGATGAGTCAAAAGAGAGATTTTTACTCGATCCTGGGCATCGAGCGCGATGCAACGCCTGACGAGATCCGTCAATCGTATTTTGAGGCTGCGCGTCGGCTTCACCCAGACAAGAACACGGCTCCTGGAGAGACCGAACTCTTTATGGAAGTCCAGGAGGCCTATGAAACCTTGTCGAATCCCAAAAAGCGTTCGAAATACGACGCCGACCTGCCGCCCGAACAACGTCCGCGGTTGCCGCTTGAGCAGCGCATCCTCTTCAGTCGCGCCAGCCTGCTCCCATTGGATGAACCGCAACTTGTATACGTTCTGCTGCAACTTTCCCCGCGCACAGACGCGCCGCCTCCCACCGCCCCTCCGCTGAATCTTTGTATGATCATTGACCACTCCACATCCATGCAGGGAGCGAACATGGATGTGGTCAAGGCGACTGCCATCCAGATCATCCGTAAACTCAAGCCGCAGGATTATTTCTCGCTCATCGCCTTCAGTGACCGGGCAGAGGTGATCATCCCATCCCAAAGCGGCGCGGACGTGAAACGCCTCGAATCCCGCGTCCAAATGATCCAATGCTCCGGCGGGACAGAAATCTTCTCAGGACTGGAGACCGGCTACAACGAATTGCTGCGCAACGCGCGCGGCTCATCCTCCAGTCACATGATCCTACTGACCGATGGCCGCACCTACGGGGACGAACCCAAGTGTATCGCACTGGCTCACAAGGCGGCCGAGAAGAAGATCACCATCCGCGGTCTCGGCATCGGGACAGAATGGAACGATGCCTTCCTGGATGAACTCGCCTCAATCACCGGCGGTAGCAGCATGTACATCTCCCGGCCGGAAGATATCCAGCGCCTCCTGCTCGAGCAGATCAACCGCCTGAGCATGACTTACGCCGAGGATACCCACTTGGAATTCAAACTACCCGCAGAGGTCGAACTGCGCTACGCCTTCCGCATCAAGCCGGACCCTACCCTGCTCAACCCGACCGGGTCTCTCCGGCTCGGCCCCGTCATCCAGCATGGCGACCTCCAGGTTCTGATGGAATTCGTCGTGCACAAAACAAGGGAGAACAAAACAACCCTCCTCCTGGACGGGAAGATCGGTATCACGCTTGCAAGTGCGATCCAAAAAACAATCAATTTTCCGTTAAAACTGACCCGTCCAGTCAAGAACGAACTCAGCACCGAGGCGCCAGCGGCCGAAATCGTCAGCGCCCTGTCGAAACTGAGCCTGTACCGCATCCAGGAACAGGCCCGCTCAGAAGTGGCGGCTGGCCAGTTTGAACGCGCCGCCGAGCACATGCAGTATCTTGCCACACATCTGTTGGCACAGGGCGAGCGCGACCTGGCCAAGACCGCTCTGCTGGAAGCAGAGAACATCCGCCGGCAAAAAGACTTCTCGCAACTTGGCATAAAAGAGATAAAATATGGAACACGCGCCCTGTTAACCGCAGGGGAGAGGAAGTGAAGTCTTATGGTCATTTGTCCAAACTGCCAGCATAAAGAGATGAGTGGAGCAATCTTTTGCAGCAAATGCGGCGCTCAACTAGTGGATATGAACATCTCCACTCATAAGATTCATACTGCCGAACGAAGGGCCGCGGAGAGCATCACCGAAGAACTGAAGCCCACGGCCCCGGCTGCCATACAATCCTGGATCTCCCTGCACATCATCGAGAGTGGCCAGATCCTGCCACTGGCGGAGCGCGCAGAGTTCACGCTGGGCCGGATCGCCGAAGGCCAGCCCATCGTCCCGGATGCGGACCTTTCCCCTTACAACGCTTACGCAAACGGCGTCTCGCGCCTGCACTGCGCCATCAAGTTGATCGAAGGTCAGGCCTACATTGTTGACCTGGGCTCTTCCAACGGCACATACCTGAACGGCACCCGTCTGACCCCCTACACGGAAATGCCGATCGCCGACGGGGATATCGTTTCCCTCGGCAGACTCAAGATTCAGCTCCTGATCGCCTATTGACCCCGGGAGGTGCATGATGCCTTACACCGTTGTCGTCCACATCAGTAACGAAGACCCCATCCTGGCAGATATTGACGAACTGCCCGCCGCGGCCGATACGAACATCACACTGCGCAACCCCCGCCGGCGTGATGGCAAGGATATCCATTATCTCCAGGCCGATGTTGTTTCGGTCATCTGGCCTCTCAACCAAATCTCCTTTATCGAAATCCTTCCCGGCGAAGGCGAAGAAAAGATCATCGGCTTCGTGCGAGATTGACCAAAAGTCCGGCAGAATGAATGCCGGACTTCCATACCAGAAAGCAAACCTATGGCAGAGAAGAACGTCAAACAGCGCAAAGTTCTCCTGGTGGATGATGAGGAACGCATGGTGCGTTTCATCCGCCTGAACCTGGAGCACGACGGCTTCATTGTCTCCGAAGCATTCAACGGCAAACAGGCCCTCCAGCGCCTGCGCGACGAGACACCCGACCTGATCCTGCTGGACGTGATGATGCCCGACATGGACGGCTTCGAGGTGCTGGAGATGATTCGCGAGATCAGCAGTGTGCCGGTCATCATGCTGACCGCCAAGGGCGAGGAGAACGATAGAGTGCGCGGCTTGGAACTGGGGGCGGATGATTACGTGACCAAGCCCTTCAGCCCGCGTGAACTGACCAGCCGCATCAAGGCCGTTCTGCGGCGCGCTGAGGGACCTGGCAGCGGGATGCACGGTCTGATCGAGGTAGATGAACGCCTGAAGATTGACTTCGACCGCCGCGAGATCTGGCTGGAGGGGAAACTGGTCAAACTGCGCCCCACCGAATACCGCCTGCTCTACCACTTGGTCCAGAACGCCGGCTGGGTTGTATCCCATGACCAAATCCTGGCCAAGGTCTGGGGCTACGAGTACCGCGACGAGCCTCACTACGTGCGGCTCTACATCAACTATCTGCGCCAGAAACTGGAGAAGGATCCCGCCGATCCCAAGTACATCCTGACCGAGCGCGGCGTCGGCTACCGCTTTGTGGATTTCCGGCAGGAGAAAGGCGATTGAGTCTGGGCGTACAGGATTCTGGTCGCCCGCCTGCTTGACAGCCCGCCGCGTTGCTTATATAATCCGCCTGCTTTCCTCGCTAGCTCAACGGCAGAGCGGGCGGCTGTTAACCGCTAGGTTCGAGGTTCAAATCCTCGGCGAGGAGCTCAAACCCCGATTTTCGGGGTTTTTCTTTTTGGTAGTGGTCAAGCAACAAGGGATAGGTTGTGACGGATGATAAAGAGCCGTGTCACGATTTCGTGCCTGGCGTCCGATTTCGAAAACGACAGTGTTTTCTGACAAGATTGTCTCAAGGTGCAATCCCAACGTTCCATGTGATGGGAATATTATATGCCATTTTCCCAATTTTTTAACAAAACGGCCTCGCGCATTTGCTCCGCGAGGCCAAATCATCAATCTACATCCTCAATCGTAAATCCTACGTCCCCTCTTCCCATGAATTCAAATACTTGACCTGCTCTTCGGTCAGCGTGTCTATCTTCACGCCCATGGCCGCCAGTTTGATGCGGGCGATCTCGGCGTCCACTTCCGCGGGGACGGAGTAGACGCGCTTCTCCAGTGTGCTGGCGTTCTTCACCATGTACTCGGCCGCCAGCGCCTGGTTGGCGAAGGACATGTCCATGACCGAGGCCGGGTGTCCCTCGGCGGAGGCCAGGTTGATGAGCCGCCCCTCGCCCAGGATGTTGATCTTGCGCCCGTCTTTCGTCTCGTACTGGTCCACGAACGGGCGGACGAGTTTCGGGTCGCCCGTGGACATCTGCGCCAGGGACGGGATGTTGATCTCAACATTGAAGTGGCCGGAATTGGCGACGATGGCGCCGTCCTTCATCACCTCGAAGTGATGCTTATCAATGACATTGATGTCGCCGGTGACAGTACAGAAGATGTCGCCAATCCTGGCGGCATCCATCATCGGCATGACCTCGAAGCCGTCCATGACCGCTTCGAGCGCCTTGAGCGGGTCCACCTCGGTGACGATGACCAGCGCGCCCATGCCGCGCGCCCGCGAAGCCAGGCCGCGTCCGCACCAGCCGTAGCCGGCCACCACGAAGCGTTTGCCCGCCAGCAAGACATTCGTCGCCCGGATGATGCCGTCAATGGTGGACTGCCCCGTCCCGTAGCGGTTGTCGAAGAAATGCTTGGTCATGGCGTCGTTGACGGCAATGACCGGGAACTGGAGCATCCCGTCAGCGGCCATGGCGCGCAGGCGGATGACGCCGGTGGTGGTCTCCTCTGTCCCACCGATGATGTTCGGGAGCAGGTCGCGGCGCTCTTTATGCAGCGTGCTAACCAGATCGGCGCCATCGTCCATGGTCATGTGCGGCTTGTGGTCGAGGGCAGCAGCAATGTGCTTGTAATACGTCACATTATCCTCCCCCTTGATGGCGAAGGTCGGCACCTCGTAGATGTTGACCAGCGCGGCCGCCACGTCATCCTGCGTGGAGAGCGGGTTGGAGGCGGTCAGCACCAGGTCCGCGCCGCCGGCCACCAGCGTGCGGGCCAGGTTGGCGGTCTCGGTGGTGACGTGCAGGCAAGCAGACAGACGCACGCCCTTGAGCGGTTTTTCCTTCTGGAAACGCTCGCGGATCTGGCGCAGGACGGGCATCTCGCGCTCGGCCCATTCTATCCTCCGCCGCCCGCCCTCGGCCAGGTTGATGTCTTTGATATCGAAAATGCTCATGAAAGACTCCTTCTTGTTGTAGGCGGGATTCTATCCCGCCATGTTTTCGGCGGGTTACAAACCCGCCCTAAACACAAAGGACGCAAAAATAAATATCTTCGTGTTCCTTTGTGCCTCCTTTGTGTCCTTTGTGTTGAAAATCATTTCAGCAAGGCATCCAGCCTGCCCCCATCATCGAAATGCTCGCGGAAGCGCGCCACGAACTCGGCGCGGGTATAGGAATGGTTCTGCGTGCCCTTCTGCTCCAGGCAGTAGACCGCCGCCAGTGCGCCAATCTGGCCGCACAATTTCCAGTCGAAGCCGCGCGCATAGCCGGCCAGGAAACCGCCCCGGAAGGCGTCGCCGACGCCGGTCGGGTCCACGATCTGGCGCTCCGGCACGGTCGGGATGAAGACCTGCTCGCCGTCCGTGTAGAGGTCCGCGCCGTCCTTGCCGCGCGTCACCACTACAACCCGCACATGGCGCAGAATCTCCGCCAAATCCCAGCCGGTCTTCTTGCAGATCAGCCCGAACTCGTAATCGTTGATGAACAGGAACTGCGCGCCGTCCATGTCGCGCGCCAGTTCCGGGCCTTCGAGGCGCAGGATCTGCTGCGACGGGTCGTACAGGTAGGGAATGTTCAACGCGCGGCACTCGGCAGCAAACTTGGTCATCGCATCGGGCGCGTTCGGGGAGACAATTACCAGGTCGGGGCGCGGCCGGACCCCGGTCAGGGTCTGCCGCGCGGCCACGCCCATCGCCCCAGGGTAGAAGGAGGCCAGTTGGGCGTTCGAACGGTCGGTGGTGGCGAAGAACGAGGCGGTGAACAGCCCCGGCGCGACCTCCATCAGGGACGTGTCCACGCCCGCCTTCTCCAGCCAAGCGCGGTAGTCCTCGAAGTCCTCGCCCACAGTGGCCATCACGCGCGGACGCTCGCCCAGCAGCGCCATACTGTAGGCAATATTCGGCGCTACCCCGCCGCGCTGGCGGGACATGGAATCGACCAGGAACGACAGGCTGATCTTCTCCAGCCGTTCGGGCAGGATCTGCTCCTTGAACAGGCCAGGGAAGGTCATCAGGTAATCGTAGGCAACGGAACCGGTTAATAAAATATCCATGAGTCTCCTAGATGTTTACACGTTTACACGTTGGTACGTGGGCACGTTCTAACGCGTAAACGTTCTAACGTATATTTTCGTCAAACGGCGGCCACACGATACCGTTCTCGGTGACGATAGCCGTAATCAGCCGCGCCGGGGTCACGTCGAAGGCCGGGTTGCGCGCCCGCGCCCCAAGCGGGGCGACGCGCTCGCCGTGGAATTGTAATCCCAGGACTTCCTCAGGGTCGCGCTCTTCGATAGGGATGTGACTCCCGTCGGGCAGCGACAGGTCAATCGAGGAGGTCGGCGCAACCGAGTAAACCGGGACGCGGTTGTCGTGGGCGGCCAGCGCCAGCATGTAGGTGCCGATCTTGTTGGCCACGTCGCCGTTGGCGGCAACGCGGTCCGCGCCGAAGAGTACTTTCTGCGCCTGGCCGGAGCGGAGAAAATATCCGGCCATGTTGTCGGTGATGATTTCGTAGGAGATGCCGTACTGTTCCAATTCCCAGGCCGTCAGCCGCGCTCCCTGCAAGCGCGGACGGGTCTCGTCCACCAGCACGTGGAGGCGTTTGCCCTGTTCGTGCGCCGTGCGGATGACGCCCAGCGCCGTGCCCCAATCCACCACGGCCAGCGCGCCGGTGTTGCAGTGATGGATGATCGTGTCGCCGTCCTCGAGCAGCGCCGAGCCGTGCAGCCCCATGCGCTTGTTGATTTCCACGTCTTCGTCGGCAATCTTCTGCGCCTCGTTGATGACAGCCTGGCGGATGCCGTCCACGCTGCTGCCTTCCAAGCGGTTGCCGAGGGCGCGCAGGATTCGGTCCACGGCCCAGGCCAGGTTGACCGCCGTCGGGCGGGAGGCTTTCAGGGTACGGGCAGCAGATTCCAGGTCCAGGAGGAGCGGCGCGGCAGACCGGGCGCGGGATTCCAGCGCGGCCAGCGCCATGCCAAAGGCGGCCGCCGCGCCGATCGCCGGCGCGCCGCGCACAGTCATATTCCGGATGGCTTCGGCTACTTGCGCGTGGGTGTGCAATGTGACAATTTCCAGCGAACCCGGCAAGCGGCGCTGGTCTATCAGATGGAGGCTGTCGTTTTCCCAGTAAACAGTGCGCATGGTGGCAGGAAAAACGCCCGCGAAGGGCGCTGGAGCGGGCGTAGTTTATCATGCAGGGGGTAGATTGGCAAGCATTGACACCCCCCTGTTTCTCAATTATAAGCATAGCCATGAAACCTCCAAAATGGCTGCACGTTCTCTGGAGCCTGGTCCTGTTGGCCGGCTGCGCTGCGCCGCCCCCCACCCTGTCAGAGACGGTCACCTCCAGCCCTGAAATTGTACTTGTCCCCTCTGAGACGTTCACACCTTTCCTCTCCCCCACGCCCTCGCCCACGCCCGAAGTGCGGGTGGTCAACGCCGAGCAGGCGCTTTTCAACGGCGATTACGCCCTGGCGCAGGCCGAGTTCCAGGCGGCGCTGCTGGCTTCGTCCGATCCGGCCATCCAGGCCGCGGCGCTGTGGGGGCTGGGCCGCGCCAACCAGCAGGCCGGGAATTATGGCAAGGCGCTGGATGACCTGAGCCGGCTCATCGCCGGGTATCCCGATACGCCGCACCGGGCGCAGGCGCACTTCCTGCGGGGCGAGATCCTGTTGGAACTGGAACGCTACGCCGAGGCAGTGGAGGCTTACTCCACCTATCTCTTCCTGCGGCCTGGCGTCATTGACTACTACGTCTTCGAGCGCCGCGGCCAGGCCTACGCCGCCCTGGGAGATTACGCCGACGCCATCGGCGATTACCAGGCGGCGCTCAACAGCCCGCACATCGGCGACGATACCGCCCTGCAGATCGAACTGGCGCGCACCTTCGAACTGGCCGGAGACACGGTGACCGCCCTGGGGATGTACGACGCCATCGCCGCCGCCACCTCCAGCGACTACGTGCGGGCGCAAATGGACCTGTATGCCGGTCAACTGCACCTGCGGCTGGGACAACCCGACGAGGCCTATGCCCGCTTCCTGCACAGCGTGGACAACTACCCGCTGGCCTACGATTCCTACACCGCCCTGGTGGAACTGGTCAGCGCCGGCGTGCCGGTGGACGAACTCAACCGCGGCCTGGTGGACTACTTCGCCGGGCAATACGGCTTTGCCTTGGATGCCTTCAACCGTTACATCTCCGCCAACCCGGACAACGACGGCACCGTCCACTACTACCGCGCCCTGACCCTGCGGGAGATGGGGCTGTACCAGGAAGCCATGGACGAATTCACGTTCTTCACAGGAAATTACGCCGACAACCGCTATTGGGATGCCGCCTGGGACGAAAAATCCTACACGCTGTGGGCCTACCTGGGTCAACACCAGGCCGCCGCCGAGGCATTGATTGAGTACACCCGCCAGAAACCCGACCCCAACCTTGCCCCGCAGGCCCTGCTCAACGCCGGGCGCATCTACGAGCGCGCCGGACTGCTCGACCAGGCCGCCGCCACATGGGAATCTATTGCCGACACCTATCCAGGCAGCGAACTCGTGCCGCAGGCGCTCTTTTGGGCCGGCATCGTCCGCTACCGCGCCGGGCGGTACGACGAGGCGCTGGTCACCTTCCAGCGCAGCAACCTCTTCTCACTCACGCCCGAAGACCAGGCGCGCGCCACCTTCTGGAGCGGAAAGACGCAGCAAATTCTGGGCGACAGCGAGGGAGCGCGCCTGTCCTTCCAGCAGGCGGCCGCGGCGGACCCGACCGATTACTACAGCCTGCGCGCCCAGGACATGTTCTTCGGCCGCGCCCCCTTCGACCCGCCGGCCGCCTACGCACTGGCAGACGATTTATCTGCCGAACGCGCCGTTGCCGACTCTTGGGTGCGGGTGATGTTTGGCCTGCCCACCGAGACCGACCTCACCGGTCCCGGCTGGCTGGCTTCGGAGCCGCGCTGGATGCGCGGCAGTGAACTGTGGGCGCTCGGCCTGCAGGAGGAAGCCCGCCTGGAGTTCGAATCGCTGCGCGAGGCCGTCAGCGCCAGCGCAGAGGATTCCTACCGCTTGGGCAATTCCCTGCTCGAACTGGGACTCTACCGTCCCGCCATCTTCGCCCTGCGGCAGGTGCTTACCCTGGCCGGGATGACTACCCAGGCCGACACCCTCGGCGCGCCGCGCTACTTCAACCTCGTCCGTTACGGCAACTATTACGCTGACCTAATCATTCCCGCCGCCGAAGAGAACGGCTTCCACCCGCTGTTCCTGTTCGCGCTGGTGCGGCAGGAGAGTCTCTTCGAGGGCTTCGTCCGCTCCGGGTCGGGGGCGCGCGGCCTGATGCAAATCATCCCCTCCACCGGGCAGGAGATTGCCGCCAACTACGGTTGGCCGCCGGACTACACTTCGGAGGACCTCTACCGTCCGATTGTCAGCGTCCGCCTGGGGACTTACTACCTGATGACCAAGCGCCTCTACTTCAACAACGAACTCTACACTGCGCTGGCAGCCTACAACGGCGGCCCTGGCAATGCCGAGATTTGGCGCGGCCTCTCCGGTCCCGACCCGGACCTGTTCGTGGAGACGGTGCGCTTCGCCGAAACGCGCGACTACATCCGCAGCATCTACGAGATCTACTGGATGTACCGCCATCTCTACGAGACGATTCCTTGAGGGGCGCTTCCTTCCCCCTGCAAAAGAAAATCCGGCTCTCACCAGCCGGATTTTTCGTCATCGTCTTCCAGGGTCAGCCGATATGTTCCACGATCCTCTTGTGCACGGTGACCGCGTCCAGGTCAATGACCGAGATCAACTTGTCGCGCCCGGTTGCTCCAGCCACGATGTCGAGGCGCGAGGCCGGCACATCCAGCACCCCTGCCAGGAACTTGAGCAACGCCTGGTTGGCCTTGTCCTCCACGGGCGGGGCGGTGATGTGCACCTTGACCGTCCCGTCGCTCAACACTTCCACGATCTCGTTCTTGCTGGCGCGCGGGGTGACGCGCACGGCCAGGGCTGCGCCGCGCTTGCCGTCATGGAGACGAAAAGAACGATTGCGCATCATTCACCTCACAGGGAAACAACCAGGATTTTAAGGAGGTAGGACGCCACCTGGATCAAGATGATCAACACCAGCGGAGTAAAATCCAGCATCCCAATTGGGGGGATAAACCGCCGCAGGGGCGCCAGCATCGGCTGGACGATCCGGTCGAGCGCGTTCCGCAGCGGGTGGTACGGGCTGAGAAAATACGACAAGATGACGTCAACGATCACAATCAGAACAAGTAAATCTGCTATTCCTTCAATGATTTGCACAAGAATAGAACCGATCATACCTTCTCCGATTTCGGCGGGCGCGGCCCCAGGATCGCCTGGCCAACCCGCACAAACGTCGCTCCCTCCTCGACCGCAGCAATGAAATCAGCGCTGGTGCCCATCGAGAGTTCCGCCCACCCGAAGTGCGGCAGGCGTCCGGCCAGGTACTCCTGCAAGCGCCGCATCCGGCTGAAGTAGGGTCGCGTCCGCTCGGCGTCTTCGAAATAGGGCGGCATCGTCATCAGCCCCTGCACGCGCAGGCGGGGGAACTGCTCCAGCCCGGCCAGCGTCGAGGCCAGGTCCGGCCAGGCCGTTTCATCCCAGGCCGGGAAGCCAAACTTGCTCTCCTCGCCGCTGACGTTGACTTCGATCAGCGCCGGCAGCGTCCGGCCTGTCTCTGCACAGAAGCGGTCGAGGCGGGCAGCCAGTTTCAGGCTGTCGAGAGAATGGAGCATACTAAAGTGCGCGGCCACCACTTCGGCCTTTCGGCTCTGCACGTGACCGATCATGTGCCATTCTACCGCAATTTGACCCAGCGCGGTGATTTTCGTGACTGCTTCCTCGGCATAATTTTCCCCCAGGAGGGAAATGCCCGCCTCGACCGCCGCCCGGACGACCTCCAGCGGCTGGGACTTGGTCACCACCACCAGCCGCGCCGCGCCGCGCCCGGACCGGAGGCCTGCTTCGGCAATCTGGCCGAGTACACGCTGGTAGCGTTCGCGGATGGAGACAACAAGAGTGTCGTTCATCGTAATTCTGCCGATTATGGAAAGCCGCCCTACGGATTCAAGGCGATCATCGCCCCGAAGCGGCCCGTCCGGCCTTTTTCGGCGCGGTGCGAGAACCAGTCATCCACGCGGCAGGCGGTACACAGGCCGGAGGCTTCGATGTGCTTCACGCCCGCCCGTTCGAGCAGCAGGCGGTTGGCCGCCCACAGGTCAAAATACGTCCGCCCGTCACGCGTAAGCAGCAGACCAGGCGCGTCGGCCCCGAAGGAACTGCGCACGGCCTGGATCACGTCGGCGCCCACCTCGTAATGGTCGGGGCCGATGGAGGGGCCGATGGCAGCCAGCACATCCGCCGGGCGTGAGCCGAAGGCGCCCTGCATGGTTTCCACTGCCGCGCGCACTGCCGCGCGCACCGTCCCCAGCCAGCCGGCGTGGACGATACCGGCCGCGCCGCGCACGGGGTCATGCAGCAGGATGGGAACGCAGTCGGCGAAACGCATCAGCAGCGTCAGGCCGGGGCGCTCGGTCAGGATGGCGTCGGCCTGGACGGGAGGCGTCGCGGCGGGGCGGGGGGAATCGGCAACCACCACGTGGGCGCTGTGCACCTGCCAGACATCGTAAACAGCCTGCGGGTCCCGGCCGAGGGCGGCGAGGGCGCGGCGGCGGTTTTCGTCCACACGCTGCTGGTCGTCGCCCACCGTCCCGCCCAGGTTGAGCGATTCCCAGGGCGCGGGGCTGACGCCTCCCTGCCGGGTAAAGACAGCGTGCGGCATTTTCCCGCCGAAGATGTCGAACTGGTAGTAGCGGACGCCGCCGCTTTCCTGGAAGGGCATGGCTCAGGCTTTGAGGACAGCGAACTTCTTGGCCAGTATGCGCCTCGATTCGGCCATCGTCTCCTCCATGAGCGGGATGGTGAACCAGGCCGTCATCCAGCCGAAGAGGAAGCCGGTGATGGTGCGCAGGAGCGGCGTGCTTTCGCGGTAGGGCAGGATGGAGTGAATGAAGTCGCTAGGGATCTGGCTCAACAACTGGGAGAAACCGTCCAGTCCCACCGGTCCGAGGCCGATGAACAGCCAGAGCATCCAGTGCAGTTTGGGAATGCGCCGCCCGGAGAGGGCGTAGATGATCCCAAACAGGAACATCGCCCCCCAGGTGGCTTCGTCGCGCTGGCAGAGCGCCACCTTGTACCCCATCCATGCGTTGCCTTCGAAGAGGCGCGCCTGGATGCGCGCCGGGTCGTTCTCGTCGGTGATGCCGGTGGCTTCCTCGAAGGTGATCACATCTGGAATATTCGCTTTTTCGTGGGGATAGTAGGCCTGCTTGCCGAAGAGGAACCACGAGCGGAACGACCACTGGTGGCAGAGCGGCTTATACATCTGGTAGATGACTTCTGCCGGGCCGTCCCAGCCGACTCTCTTGAAGACCGGGCCGAGGAAGGGCAGGCCAAAATAGAGCAAGAGGAAGATGTTGAGCATCAGTAAGTAATGCCGGGAAATCCAGAAAGACAGCCGGTCGGCGCGGGTAATTTGTTGGGCGCGGGCGACGCTGGCGCGGTAGGCCTTGTCGTTGATGCGCTCCAGTTGCGCCTGGCGGTCGGCAGCCGCGCCGAGGGTGGCCTGCAATTCCGCCCGCCCAAACGGGGCTTTCAGGCGGAAGGGGCCGGCCTCTACCACCGGTATCTCCAGGGCAAGCGCTTCCTTGAGACCGGCGTCGCTGTCAATATCCACCACGGTCAGTTTGTGGGGGATGGCCTCCTGAAGCAACCGGAGGTCTGCCTCGGCCTGTTCGCACAGGTGGCAGTTGGGGCGGGAATACAAGAACACGTTGAGCATTCGATGAACCTTATCCGCGTTGGGCTTTACAGCCCCAAATTCACCAGCGGGGCAAAACCGGCCAGCAGGTTGAACATGCCAAAGATGAGCAGCAGGCCAACGATGACCAGGATGACTCCCATGACGATCTCGGCGATGCGCATCACCTTGTTGTATTTGCGCAGGATGACCGTCACCCAGCCGATGCCCAGGGCCGCCAGCAGGAAGGGGATAGCCAGCCCCGCCGAGTAGGACACCCCAAGCAGCGTCCCTTGCAGCAGGTCGCCGCTGTTGACGGCGAAGGTCATGATCGCACCCAGGACGGGGCCGACGCACGGCGACCATCCCGCCGAGAAGAAGATGCCCATCAGGAAGGACGAGAAATAGCCGCGGCCATCCATCTGCTTGTGCACCCGCACGTCGTATTCTAGGAAGGGAATGCGGAAGACACCGATCATGTGCAGGCCGAAAATGACCACCACAAAGCCGCCAATGCGCGCCAGCCAGACCCGCAGGTCGTAGAGGACGATTCCCAGCGCCGAGGCGATGATGTTGAAGATGATGAAAACGAAACTAAAGCCGAGCACAAACATCAGGCCGTGGAGGAGGGTCAGCCAGCGGTTGCGGCTGGCCGACTCGCCGCCCGCCGCCCGCCCGCCCAGGTAGCCGATATAGGCTGGGACAAGCGACAGCACACACGGCGAAAGGAACGATGCCAGCCCGGCCAGGAAAGCCAGGCCCACGGTCACATTCAGGAAATCCATTTTTACCTCACAATAACCGGTAATGAACGGAGATGAAGAAGATTGGCTTGATGAACTGGCCTCTGGCAATCAAAAGCCGGGCCGCCTCTGTTCGCCGCCGTTCATCTCCGGTGGAACCAAATCTGCAACTCTAATAGAGCGAATCCACAACCGTCACGTGTGTACTGCCGCTGCGCCAGTCGGTCCACTGCACGTCGCCCGGCTCCATCGGGACCTCGGGCTGGCACCAGCGGAAGATCCATTTGGCGTCCTCCGGGCGGCAGTTGACGCAGCCGTGTGAGCGCGGGAAGCCGAAATCGTTGTGGGCAGTCGTGCCGTGGATGGCAACGCCTGTCCCGATGAACAAGGTCGTCCAAGAGATTCCGGGCAAGTCATAACTGGATTCTTCGGCAGTGTTGGCCATGCGGGTGGAGATCAGTTTCCTCCAGATGGCATGTTCCCCAAGCGGGGTGCTGCCCTCCCCCGCGCCGGTGGAGACGCGGCAGAAATAGACTTCCCGTTCCCCCTCCAAGCACGACAGGGTCTGGTAAGTCAGGTTGACGACAATCTTCTTTGTGGCCGGGTCCACCTCCGGGTTGATGGGGGCAATATCCTCATCCGTCAGCGGGCGGAAGGCCGCGCCGTCGGCCCAAAAGAGGTCGCCGGGGTTGCCGTAGCGCTCATTGACGCGGTACTGCACCAACCCGCCGTCCAGGGTGCGGATTTGGTCTATCCACATGACCTGATGGTAGTACAGGCGGGGCTGCAAATTGTAGTAAACGTGGTCGCGCACCCAGCCGGAGACGGGGGCCGGGTTGTCCACCAACAGGTCCACGTAGGGGACGGTCACTTCGGCCCAGAATCCGCTCTTGCCTTCCGGCATGTTGGTAAGAGGTATATTGGGCAGGTTGCGGCAGGGCTGGATGTAACGGGAGCGCAGGTAGCCTTCGGGCGTCTCCACCCAGCGCTGGCTGGGGACATCGAAGGAGACCGTGTCGGCGGAAACTTCTTTGATCCAAGGGAAAACTTCGTCGCGATATACGGCGCGGAGGGTGGCGCTGTTCACATCGGGGCGCGCCTTCAATTCGATCTTGCCGCCGCTGAGGTTCACGTCTGCAGAGCAGTTGCGTCCGAGCAGTTCAGATTGGGGGAATTCCGGCAGGGTGAGGGAGGTGGGAGCGGCGAACAAACCCCAGGTCCGGCGCGGCAGCGCTAAAGCGCCCAATCCCAGGGCGGAGAGTCTGAGGAAATCGCGGCGCGAAAGCAGGCGGGTTGGATGAGTCATGGCGACAAGGATACCCGTAAATACACCAGTAGTCAACCAGCGGATTAGGCCGGTATTAAAAACCCGCCGCTCATTACCGAGCGGCGGGAAGGGCAACCAGAAACGGACTCTTACTCTGTTTCGCCAAAGGCGACAACCCGGACTTTGTAATTCTCCAGGTCGCCGGAGGGGTCGAGATAAAGATAAATTTCAAACGGGTCGCCGGCGCCCGGGGCGTAATTTTCTCCCGCCGGGTAGAGGTATGTGTAGCCGAGGCCGACCAGGTTATCCGAGGCGTCAAAGACCATGGCAACAACGATAGCATCCAGAACGTTAACGCCGCTCGTGTTGGTGAAGTTGCCCGTCACAGTCCAATTTGCTCCCGACTGGGACACCGACACGTTCGATGCTTCAACCAGGTTCTGGGTGTAGTAGGGTGGATAGGTAGTCCCGTAATCTACCTGGACGGTGTACGTATGCACCAGGGCGGCCTGTTCGTCATTATAGTTGACGCTGCCGAAGTAGGTAACGTCGAACGGGGCCGATTCGCCGGGCTTGACGGCATACGGCAGGAAGGTATAACTGGCATCCAGGCAGGTGCCATCCTCGGCATAGAGACCGGCCACCACCGACGTGCTCACAACTTCAGCGCCTTCGTTGCGCACAGCGCCGACCAGATGGAAGGAGCCATAATCGTCGAAGTAGGTGTCGGTCACTTCGAGCGTAAGCGGATATTGCGGGTTATCTTCATAGGCCTGCGCGTCCCACCAGATGGACCACTGGGTCACGTTGCCGGGCGGGTACGGGAAAAAGACGGCAAAAGGAGTCCGATCCTGGCTATTGGCATCTCCGGCCGGGGCCAGCATGCTAGTATAGTTAATACTCCAGTCGGCAGAAAGGACCTTATTGGAATCATCCAGGGCGCCGCCGGCCACGCCGGTAATGGAAACCCAGTCGGATGTCTGGTTCACCAGTTCGCCGCTCAGGTACAAATAGCCGTCCCCCCCGTCAATCATCTGGACGTTCTCGAAACCCAGAGCAACCTGCTGAACATCTGTTACTTCATAGGAGCCAACCAGGACATTGTATGTAGCAGGCGCGCCGTACGTATTCGTGTCGAGATAAAAACTGAAGGGGCTGGAATTGCCCGGCCCGATGACGTCCAGCATGGGGTAGATGACCTGGGTATCGGTGGGGTTGCCGTTTTCATCCACCAGCAGGGAATTGCCGTCGGCGCCCTTGGCCTCGACCAACAACTCGATGAAGTCAACCGCCGTGTCGGAAGTGTTCAACACCTCGCCGTAGATGTAGAAGTTGCCGTGATCATCCGTGAACGAGGTCGTAGAGAGGATTTCCAGCGCATCCGAAGGCGGGACGACGGGCGGCTGCGTCACCGGCGGGTTGACGGGAGGTCGTGTAGTAGGCGTGTTGTTGCCGCCAAACGAGCAAGCCAGGATCGAAAGCACGATCATGCCTGCGGCCAGCGTGAGGAACAACTTGTTTTTCATCTGTCTTCTCCTTTTGAATTTGATACGGCATTTTACCTGTTCTGGAAGAAAGACGCCATCCCCTTTAAGCACTCTTTTCCGACCTTGTGGCCTCCATCCATCTCGCAATACTGGACCTCGCTGCCGGCCTCCGCCAGCAAACGGCCGGCCGTACGCGCCTGTTCGACCGGGACCAGTTCGTCCGCCTGACCGTGCGAGATGAAGACCTGTTTCCCCTTCAGCGCTCCAAGCCGGACCTCGGAGCCGGTCGGCAGGAATCCGGCCAGGGCCGCCACCCGCGCGACGCGCGCCGGAAAAAGGACGGCGAGGCTGTAGGCCAGCGCCGCCCCCTGGCTGAACCCGGCCACGTCGCAGACGGAGGCATCCACCCCGGAGAAAGCCGACCAATCGTCGAGGAAGCCAATCAGCGCCTCGGCCGCCGGACGCAGGTCCTCCAGGGCGGGGAAGCCCCATGTACCGGGGACAACCCGCCGCCACGAGTAACCGCCATCGGGAGCGGCGTGAAGGGCGCGCGGCAGGAGGACGGTGTACGGGGCGGGCATGTTGTGGGCAAAGAACCACATCGAGTTCTCGTCGCCCGTCCAGCCGTGCAGCATCACCAGCAGGCGCGCCGGGGAGGCGCCCGCCGGGCGCAGGCGGTACGTCCAGCCGTTCAGCGAAAGGGGAGGCTCAGTCGGGATTTGCACGTTTCACGATCCAGTTGATGAGGGCCAGAATGACAATCACAATTGCAACCGGCGCGAGCGCCGCCAGCAGGCAAAGCAGAGCCATCAACGCCGGTGCCTTGCCGTAGAAAATGTAGATGAGTCCCACACCCAGCAGGTAAACCAGCGTGAACAGTCCTACCAGAAGGCGGGCCTGTGTCTGCCGGGCATAACGGCGCAGGTCGCGGCTCATAGCAGGCGGCCCGTCTCTCTCCGCCGCCGGCCGCGCGGGAACAGGCGGCGGCCCACGCGTCCGGTCCAGGAGACGGCGCGCTCTAAGTCCGGGAGGACGGCCGCGGCGGCCTCCTCCCCTTGCCGGACCAGGCGGTGTACATCCACCTTTTCGAGCAAGCCAATGTTGCTGACAGCCGGGCGGATGATAACCTCCGGCTCATCCATTTCCAGGCGCAGTTCGGTGACCATGCGCTGGCCGATTTCTACCGACAGAATGAAGATCTCGAACGCCTGCGTCAACCGCAGCCGGGACAGTCTGCCCAGGATCGGCGCGGGGAGTTTGACAGGGAGAGGAAGGCTGTGAAAAGTGCGCGGCGCTTCCACCGGCGCGCTGAGGGCAACCGCCGCAACAGGCAGGGCGGGCGCCAGCGACCGGGCAACGGAAACCGGCACCGGGTTCAGCACCCCCCCGTCTACGAGGTCCAGTTCCCCCATCCGCTTGGGAGGAAAGACGCCGGGTACGGCGATGGTCGCCATAACGGCGTCCACCACGCGGCCCTGGTTCAGGACCACTTCCCGGCCCGATTTGATGTCCACCGCAGTGACCGCGCAGGGCAGTTCGAGATCGGCAAAGGTGCGGTCGCCGATGAACTGCTCGAGAATCTTGCGGGCGTTGGAGAGGCCCAGCAAGCCGGGGCCTTCGGTCATGGAAAACGAGAATAGTTTGGGCTGGTCAATTCCGGCAAAGCGGGCTTCCATTTCGTCCGCAGTGTACCCGGCGGCGTAGATGGCCGCCACGATGCCGCCCGCGCTCGTCCCGGCCACTGCCCGAATGCGGAAGCCTTCGGCTTCCAGACGCCGGATCACGCCGATGTGTGCGTAGCCGCGCGAGCCGCCGCCTCCCAGAGCAAGTGCAATGTCCATGAGTCTCCTCTTCAAAGTCAGGCAATTATAATCTTGAGTCCACTGCAAAAACCTTTTTAAACACGAAGGGCACAAAGGCAACGAAGGAAATTTAAGGACGCTTTGAAAATGTTGAACCACGACGCAGATTATCTTGAATAATGATTTGTGATTTTGCATTTTCCTGGCGGTCTTCGCGTGCTGCGCGGTGCAATAACCTTTTTGCAGTAGAGTCAATCTTTAGCATACTCGAAAATCCAGGAAGCAGGTGGTCAGTTACTTGCTCGAACAATCAGGCAAGATGTTCGACCCCCAGATCGGCCGCCAGTTTGTAGAGACGTTCCTGGATACCCAGCCATAGGATTGGCGGCTTTCAGCGCTCTCCCGCCCCCAATTCCTCCAACGCCTGCAAAAGGCGATTCACGTCGCGGCGGGTGTTGTATCCCTGAACGCTGACGCGCACCAGTTTGCGTCCATTCCAGGCAATCAGCGGGACCTCGATGCGGTATTCATCGTAGAGGCGTTTCTTCAACACAGACAGGTCAACCGAATCCGGCAGGGGCATGGCGGCGAACTGCACGTAGCGGGAATCGTCCGCCAGCGGAGGCAGGCCGGTCAGGTCACAGAGGCGCTCCACCGCCTCCCTCACCAGATCATGGCAGGCGAGGCGGACTCGCGGCCAGTCGTGCGCCTCCTGAAAGCGAATCGCTTCCGGCACGGACAGGAAAGCCGAAATGTCCCGCGTCCCCCACCACTCGTGATGGTCAACGAAGCGGCTCGGGCCGGGAATTTCGGCCTCCCAGCCCCACGAGACCACCAGCGGCTCGAGCAGGGGCTGGACCTCGGGCCGGGCGTAGAGGAACCCGGCGCCCTTCGGGGCGCACAGCCACTTGTGCAGGTTGCCGCCGTAGAAATCCGCGCCCAGTTTGTCCAGCCGCAGCGGGATCTGACCCGGCGCGTGCGCCCCGTCTATCACGGTCAGGATGCCCGCCTGCCGCGCCCGGCGGATCACCTCCTCCACCGGGAAGAGCAGCGCCGTGGGGCTGGTAATGTGGCTGAGGAAGATGACGCGCGTCCGGGGAGTCACTCCTTTCCAAAAGGCTTCGAGAAACGCTCCGGCGCTCGTCAGCGGGACGGGGATCGGCTGGTTGATATAGGCAAAGCCGCGTTTCTTCGCGAGGAAGCGCCAAGTGCGGTCGAGGGCGCCGTACTCGTGGTCGCTGCTGAGGACTTCGTCCCCCGGCCCCAGGTCGAGGGAGCGGGCGACGATGTTCAGGGACACGGTCACGTTGGTCGTATAGATCAGGTTGTCGGCGCGCGTCCCCAGGTAGGCAGCCAGGTCGGCGCGCGCGGCAGACATCAGGTCCGCGAAGCGGCGGCCGAGGAATTCCACCGGCTGGCGCTCCAGTTCGCGCTGCCAGCGCTGGTAAACGCTGAACACCGGGCGCGGCGTTGCTCCAAATGAGCCGTGATTCAGGAAGGTGACAGACGGGTCGAGCAGGAAATGGCGGCGTAGGTTGAACATGTTGCTCCTTGCAAAAGTGAAAACGGTCGAGGATAAATGGCAATGCAGCGGCCGTGCAGGGCGATTATAATCAACCCGCCATGTTCCGCCGACTTTTTTCCGGGGCGTCTGTTCCGCAGGCGTTTCGCTCGAATTTCTTCCATTTTTACTTCGATATTGGCTGGTTCGGGGTGCTGAGCGGCAGCGCTGCCAACTTCCTGAGCGTCTATGCGGCGCGGCTGGGAGCCACCAGTTTCCAGATCGGCCTGCTGGGTTCAATGGGGGCGGTCATCAGCCTGCTCATCGCCCTGCCCACAGCCCGCTGGCTGGAGCGGCGCGAGGTCAGCCGGGTGGTGTTCTGGAGCTCCATCGCCTACCGGTTGTTCTACCTGCTCTGGATCCCGCTTCCATGGCTGTTCGACAGCCAGGGGCAAATCTGGGCGTTCATCCTTATCGCCTTCCTGATGGGCATCCCCGGCGTGCCGCTGGGGGTGGGGTTCAACGCCCTGTTCGCCAGCGCCGTGCCGGAAGACTGGCGGGCGCACGTGGCCGGCATCCGCAACGTAGTCTTCTCGGTCACGTTCATGCTCTCCTCGCTGGGATCGGGCTACCTGCTCGACCACACTCCCTTTCCGGCAGGATACCAGATGCTATTCGGGATCGGGGCGTTTGGGGCGCTGATGAGCAGTTTTCACCTGTACTTCATCCGCCCCCTCGAGCGCGCCGCGGACCTCGCGCCGGCTTCCCGCTCCAAGGCGGCCGCGCCCTCCCGGCCTTTCCGCGAAACCCTGCGCCTGGACATCTGGAAGTCGCCTTTCGGGCGTATCCTGTTCGTGCTGCTGGCTTTCCACCTCGCCCAGTACCTTGCCATCCCACTCTTCCCACTCTACAACGTCAACGTCCTGGGGCTGACGGATTCGCAGATCGGCATCGGGACGGCGCTCTTCTTCCTGACCGTCTTGTTCGGCTCGACGCAACTGGCGCGCCTGGCGCGCAAATACGGCCATCACAAACTGACTGCCTGGGGCGTCATGGGGATGAGCCTTTACCCGATTATCCTCGCTTTTTCACACTCGGTCGTTCCCTACTACGGCCTGCAAACGCTGGGCGGGTTGATCTGGTCCATCGTAGGGGGCGCGCAGCCCAACTACATGCTCGAAAAAGTACCCGCCGCCGACCGGCCTGCCCACCTGGCCTGGTACAGCATCATGGTCAACGCCTGCGTGCTGGGCGGGTCGCTGGCCGGGGCGGCCATCGGCGGTTGGATCGGCATGAGCGCGGCGCTGCTGGTCTTCGGCCTGCTGCGCCTGCTGGCCGGGATTGCCGTCCTGAAATGGGGGTGAGGCGCGGGAGGGGCGTCCCGTGTTACAATCTATCTCCTGAAAACTATGCCAGAACATATCAAGATCGTTGCCACCAACCGCAAAGCCGGTTTCGAATATTTCCTGCTCGAACGTTTCGAGGCGGGTCTCGCCCTGCAGGGGAGCGAGATCAAGTCCATCCGCGCCGGTCAGGTCAGCCTGAACGAGGCCTACGTGGAAGTGGACGGCGTCAACGCCTGGCTGGTGGAGGCGCACATCGCCCCTTATGTCCAGGCCAACCGCTTCAACCACGACCCGAAGCGCCGCCGCCGCCTGCTGCTCCACAAGAAGGAAATCCGCGAACTCTGGAACGCCGTCCGCCAGAAGGGCGTGACGGTGGTGCCTACGCGCGTCTATCTCAAGGAGGGGCGCGCCAAACTGGAGATCGCTATTGCAAAGGGGAAGAAACTCTACGATAAGCGCGAAGCCATCGCCCGCCGCGACGCCGAACGCGAACGCGAGCGGGAGATGCGCGCACGTTGAAACAGGCTCTCTCGGAGCCGTTCGCGGCCGGGAAAGCCTGTTTTGGGGAACTTTTTCAAGGTCGGGGCAATCCGTCTGGGTTAGGGCTTATACGTTCTGATGAACATGTCTGCCATATCGGGATCGAAATAAATGCCCTTGTTCTTTTCGATCTCTGCCAAACCTTCTTCGGCGGAAATGCAGAAATGATAGGGGCGATTGGTCGTCATGGCATCGAAAGCATCCACAATGGCCAGCAAACGTCCCTCGCGCGGGGTCTGTTCCCCCTTGAGACCAAAGGGGTAACCGTTTCCATTCCACAATTCGTGGTGGTAAAGCACATAGGGGATGGCGGGCCGCAAGTGGTCCACCCCTTCGAGCATCTTCGCCCCTGCCTGGGGATGCTGACGCATCAACTTCCACTCTTCTTCGTCCAGCGGACCGGTCTTCTTCAGAACGCCGCTGGGGACAATGATCTTGCCAATATCGTGCAGGATGGCGCCGAACTCAAGGATGGCAAGGTCACTTGGAGCCCAGTCCAGAGCAAATGCCAGGTTCAGCGCCAGGCGGCGGACGCGTTCCACGTGGCCGGCCGTGTAGGGGTCGCGCGTCTCGATGACATTGGCCAGCATCGTCACCGTCTGCAGGTGAGCGGCACGGGTATCGAATATCTCTAACGTCCGGCGGCGGTCCAGCCGCGCCCGGACAGCCTCCACGAGTTCCGGCGCGTCGAAGGGCTTGAAAAGATAATCATCCACGCCCAGTTTGCGCGCCAGGGTTACGTCGGAGCGCTCGGTGCGGGCGCTCAGGAACAGGAATGGGACTGTGATCCCCGCCGGCATCATACGGATGGAACGCAACAACTCAAAGCCGTCCATCTCCGGCATCATGATGTCAGAAATCACCAGGTCGGGGCGGCTGGCAACAAACAGGTCCAGCGCTACTTTGC
Source organism: Anaerolinea thermophila (assembly GCA_020722345.1). GTDB lineage: Bacteria > Chloroflexota > Anaerolineae > Anaerolineales > Villigracilaceae > UBA877. Next base: position 27,800 of record DYKZ01000022.1, read on the forward strand.
CATTGGGGGCGCAGGATAACTCATAGCCTTCTTCTTCAAGGATGTTCGCCATCAGTTCCATGAGCAAGGCATCGTCTTCGACCAGCAATATTTTTGTCATCAGTCGCCGTTCCCTCTCGGGGTTCCATGGAATGGGCGCAGGGCATAGAAGCGGGCAGATTCGAGGTTACAGTCCAGCACGGGCTGGCGCGCCCAGCCCACCTGGGCAAGGCGGCCGTCGGGCAGAAGCAGGGGGCCAGGTTGGGTCAGTTCGGTTTGCATGGTTTCTCTCGTTGGTCACGATTACACGGATTGTCACAGATTGGGATACATCCGTGCCGAAGGGAAAATCTGTTGGGAGTTTAGTGCGAATGGCAGGGGATGTCAACGCCAGACGTTATAATTCATGCATGACATCTCTCCGCATCGGCATTGACATCGGCGGGACGTTCACCGACTTCGTGGTTTACGACCCCGCTTCCGGCCAACTCCAGACCTTCAAACTGCTCTCCACGCCCCGCGACCCGGCGCAGGCAGTGCTCGAAGGGCTGGCATCCATCTTCGATCAACCGCTCACAACTCCCGACTCGCAACTCGCAACTGTAATCCACGGCTCCACCGTCGCCACCAACGCCCTGCTGGAACGCAAAGGCGCGCTGACCGCGCTGGTCACCACGCGCGGCTTCCGCGACGTTCTGCAGATTGGACGCCAGAACCGCCCGGCCCTGTACGACTTCTTCGCCGACCCGCCCCCGCCGCTCTGGTTCAGTGGATCGCCTCCGTCCCGTCCCTGCTCAGGCTGGAACACATCCCCAAAAGGGGACCTTCGCGCCGCGCCCACCTCTTCACCGCAGGTGAACAGGGCCTCTCCCTCGAAATGGACGGCGGTACCGCCCCCTCCCTCAACTCGTCACCAAAACCACGCGCATCGAGAAGCCGCGCTTCCCCGCCATCGACGCGCACAACCACCTTGCCGCACCCTACGGCGGCGCATGGGATGAAAAGCCGCTGTCTGAATTATTGGATGTTTTCGATAAAGCCGACATCCGCATGTTCGTAGATTTGGACGGCGGCTGGGGTGAAGCGCTTCTCCAAAAGCACCTGGATTTGTTCAAAGCCAAAGAGCCAGACCGCTTTCAAATTTTCGGCGGGGTGGATTGGGCGCAGTGGCAAACCCTCGGCGCGAAATTCCCCG
>DYKZ01000157.1 GCA_020722345.1 Anaerolinea thermophila
TCTTGACCGTGCTCATCACATCCTCCGACCAGCAGACTAGTGGACTAGCAGACTACTATTTTGCTCCCAGCACCAGCGCCAGCAGCGCCATCCTCATTACCACACCGTTGAAGGCTTCCTGCCAATAGCGCGACCAGCGGGTGATATCCACATCGGTTGGGACCTCGTCCATGCGCGGCAGGGAGTGAAGCAGGATGGCATCCGACTTGGCCTTGGTGGCGAGCAGTTCGCGGGTAATCTTGTAGTTGGCAGGGGTCAATCCTATGTCACCCTTGCGCTCGTCGCGGGACTTGGTATAGTCCGGCTGGACGACCGGCTCGACCAGGATGACATCCGCATCGGCAATGGCCTGTTCAACGTGCTCAGCCTCCTTGAAATTCACGCTGTACTGTTTGAGTTCCGCCTTGAACTCGTCTGTCAGGCCCATATCAGGCGGGGCAACGAAGGTAATCGGGCAATCGAACTGGCTCAGGGCATAACCGAGCGAGTGCATGGTGCGCATGCGCATATCGCCCACCGCCAGCCAGGTCAGGCCGTCAATGGCGCCCTTCTCCTTCAGCACGGTGTACAGGTCAGTCAGGATCTGGGTGGGATGTTCGCCCCAGCCGTCGCCGCCGTTTATGATAGGAATGGATGCCCACCTGGCCGCCTCGTGCGGCGCGCCCTGCTGGAAGTGGCGCATGACGATGACGTCGCCGTAGAATTCCAGCATCTTGACCGTATCCTTGATGGACTCCTGGTAGAAGTCGCCAGCGCGGGTCATCTTGGCGTCGGCGAAGCCGGTCACGTGACCGCCCAGGCGGTGCATGGCCGCCTCGTGCGCCAGGCGCGTACGCGTGGACGGCTGATAGAAGGCCGTCACCAGCGTCTTTTCCTTGAGCAGATCGCTATTGCGGCGCTGCACGGCAATCGGCTCCAATTCAGCCGCCACATCGAAAACATGGAAAAATTCGTTTCTTTCGAAATCTTTGAGGGACAAGATGTCCCGACCAGCAAAACTACGCATACTGAACTCCTTTTTGAAAGAATATCATGTAAGTAGACAAGCGCCTGTTTGCCTGTTGCCTGTTCCTGCTTACCTGTCTTACTTGCACACTGCCCGGCACATATTCGGGAAGAGTGCATAGAACTCGGTTGCCGCTACTACCTCATCCAGCGGCACCTGTTCTTCGGTAGTATGAGCAAACTTCTCGTTGCCGGGGCCAAAGCCGATGGCAGGGATGCCCGCCTTGCCGGCCCAATACGTGCCGTTGGTCGAGAAGTCCCACGTACCCAACTCCCGTTTTTCGTTCCAGAGCATTTCCACGGTCTGCTGCGCCGCCTGCGTCAGCGGATGGTTATCCTCCAAGAGCCAGGGCGGATAGAACTTCGAGACAGGGAAGACAAAACCGGTGTAGGAGGGATGGTCGTAGAACAGTTCCTCAACCAGGATTTCTTCTTGCAAATAATCCGGGATGAGGCCTGCTACCTGCTGAATCACCTCTTGGCGTGTTTCGCTGAGCGTCATGCGGCGGTCAATATAAATTGTGAACTGGTCGGGGACAGCATTGATGGAAGCCGTGCGGGTGGCCGCATCGGTAACAGCAATGGACGCATAGCCCTGCACAGGATGATAGCCCAGTCCAAAACGCATGCGGCGATCCAAGTCGCGAATAGCCCCGATGATGCCGGTCATTTTATATACGGCGTTATCGCCCAAGTAGTGGGAGGCTGCGTGGGCTGAGCGCCCCTTGGCTGTGATGCGCAACTCAACGCGTCCCTTGTGACCTCGATAGACCCGCATGCAGGTCGGCTCGCCGATGACCACAATGTCCGGCTTAATCTGCGGGTCCACTTCCGCAAAAGCGTTCGGCGCAATGCCATCGCATTGTTCTTCCATATTGCCGAAATAGTAGGCAGTGTACCCATCGAGCAGGCCCAGGTCGCGCGCAATAGCCAGGCCATAGACCATGCCCGGTGTGGAGCCCTTCTCGTCCACCGCGCCGCGCGCATACAGGATGCCGTTCTCCACTTTTCCGGTGAAGGGATTCCATTCCCACTCGTCCGGGTCGCCTACACCAACCGTATCAATGTGCGAGTCGAAGACGATGATCTTGGGGCCGTCCCCGATGCGCCCAATGGTGTTGCCCATCTTGTCGAAGCGAACTTCGTCAAAGCCGAGTTTCTGCATTTCAGCCTGGATACGCTCCCCCACCGGGCCAATCTGCCCCTCCATGCTGGGGATGGCGCAGATATCGCGCATGAAACGGATGATGTCGTCTCGCGCCGCGCCCACACGGGCTTTGAGTTCTGAAATATTAACAGCCATACCAATCCTTTACTTGTAAATTTCGTCTATCCTCCGCTCACCTTGCGCACCACGTGGAAGCGGAAATAACCGGGCAGGAAATAACTGTGCGAATGGTCCACCACGCGGCCATCTTCGGCGTACAACTGCGCCTCGAGGGACAGCAGAACATCGTCGCGTTGGACCTGGAGGGCGCGCGCCACTTCGGGCGTTGCGCCGATGGCGCGCAGATCTGTCCGGGACTGGGAAAGTTTCGGGTTGCCGCGCCGCAGCAGCAGGTCCAGCACCGAGCCGGTGAAAGCGCCGTTCAATTCGTAGGCGGGGAGGATGTCCATCGGCAAGGTATCAATCAGGAAGGCAATCGGGCGGTACTCGGTGTAGATAATGCGCGCCACGCGCGTCAGCGGCGTGCCAGGCGGCAGGTTGAACAGCGCCGCGTCTGCCTCAGTGGCAATTTCCTCCGAAACGTGCAACTCGCCCATCTTGACCGAGAGGCCGATGCGCTGGGCCAGTGTCTCGATGCTTTCGAGGACCTCGAGGCCGGTGTCAATGACCGGCACCTGGGCAACGACGAACGTGCCAACCCCCTGGCGCCGCCGGATGAGTCCCTGGTTCTCGAACGAACGCATGGCCTCGCGCAGGGTGGCGCGCGAGACCCCCAGCCGGCGCGCCAGCACCGGCTCGGACGGCAGGCGGCTTTCGGCCGGCAGGTTGGCGATCATTTCGGCCAGTTCGGCCTGGAGACGGCGAAAAGGAAAATTGCTCATTTGTTGCCCTCCTGACTTTCCACAACTGGAACGAGTTTGAAGTGAGTCACATCCACCAGCCCCTTGTCTGTGATGCGCAATTCGGGGATAACCGGCAAGGCCAACAGACTGAGGGTCATGTTGGGGTTGTTGATCTTGCAGCCGCAGGCGCGGAAGCCCTCCAGGATGGACTGCGCCCGCGCGGCCACTTTCTCGGCCGTCTGGTTGGACATCAGCCCGCCAATCGGCAGTTCGATCAGGCCGATTACTTTCCCTTTTCGGATGACCACCTGACCGCCGCCGACCTCGGCCAGTTTGTTGGCCGCCAGGGCCATATCCGCATCGTCCGTCCCGACGACCAGCATGTGGTGGCAGTCGTGCGCCACCGTAGAGGCCGCCGCGCAGCGCTCGCCGAACCCGAAGCCTGCCACCAGGCCGACCTGCACAGTGCCCGTCCCGTGATGACGCTCGACGAGGGCGATCTTCGCCAGGTCGCGGCCCGCCTCCGGGCGGATCTCGCCGCCCTCCGGCTGGACCTCGATGGTCAGGCGGCGGGTCGGCGCCTGGTTCTCGATCACCCCGATCACATTGACTCTGATGCCCGATTTTCCATCCTCCACCGACAGCCGGAAATCTTCGGCTTTGAGCGGTTTTTTCAAATGGACGGAATTCCGCGCCCATTCGGGATAATCAATCTTGGGCAGGGCGAGCAGCACTTTCCCATTTTCGGCCACCACCTCCCCCCGGGCAATGACCAGTTCGGGGCGAAAATCTTTCAGATCATCCACCAGCAGGATGTCTGCCCAGCGGCCGGGGGCAATCTGCCCGATCTCGCGTCCCAACCCGAAATGCTCGGCGGTGTTGAGGGTCGCCATCTGGATGGCCGTCATGGGAGGGATACCCTGCGCAATGGCGTGGCGCAGGACGCGGTCCATGTGGCCTTCGCCGATAAGCGTCTCGGCGTGGCAGTCGTCGGTGCAAAGGATGAAGTGGCGCGAGTCGAGACCGAGTTTGGTGATGGCGGCAGCCTGGGCGGCTACATCCTGCCAGGCCGAACCGTAACGCAGCATGGCTTTCATCCCCTGGCGGAGGCGCGCCACGGCGTCGTCGAGGCGGGTGCCCTCGTGGTCGTCTTCGGCGCCGCCCGCCGCGTAAGCGTGGAACGCAGGCCCCAGGTCCGGGGAGGCATAGTGCCCGCCGATGACCTTGCCGGCGCGCCGCGCGGCGTCCATTTTGGCCAGGGTTTTTGCGTCCGCCGCCGCAACGCCAGGGTAGTTCATCATTTCTCCGAGGCCGATGACGCGCTCCCACGCCAGCGCCCCGGCCACGTCGTCGGGCGTGATCTCGCCGCCGGCTGTCTCCATGCCCGGCGCGGAGGGGACGCAGGACGGCACCTGCACCCAGACGTGGATCGGCTGCGCGGCGGCTTCGTCGGCCATCAGGCGCACGCCTTTCAGCCCGAACACGTTGGCGATCTCGTGCGGGTCAATGAACAGGCCGGTGGTGCCGCGCGGCAGGACGGCGCGCACAAACTCGGTGACGGTCAGCATGCCCGACTCGACGTGCACATGCCCATCCAACAGGCCGGGGACAAGGTGCTTGTTCTCGGCGTCTATCACCACCGTCTCTTTTTTGATGGCGTGGGAGGCGTCCGGGCCAACGTAGGCGATGCGCCCGTTTTTGACGGCAACGTCGGTGTCGGGGACAAACTCGCCGGATTGGACACAGACCCAAGTTCCGTGGCGGATGACCAGGTCGGCGGGTTCCCGCCCCATCGCAACATCAATGAGCGCCTTCGTGATTCTTGGATCGGTTGACATATTTCCTCTCCTAACTCGGACAAGCCGAAAGAGATTCAAACACGAAGGACACAAAGATTAC
>DYKZ01000158.1 GCA_020722345.1 Anaerolinea thermophila
CGTTGCCTTTGTGTCCTTCGTGTTTAAAAAGGTTTTTGCAGTGGACTCAATATTATAAAGACTTGCCCCTGTAGCTCAATGGACAGAGCACCTGCCTTCTAAGCAGTAGGTTGCGCGTTCGACCCGCGCCAGGGGCGCTGTACTACCTGCGCCTCCCATCATGTCCACAGGGGGCGCGCCACGAATCAGGAGGTTGGTATGACTACCGAACGTTTTGGACTTGTGAAATTTCGGGGGCAGGAAGTCACCGTGCTTGGCGAGGACCTCAAGCCGGGCGATCCCGCCCCAGACTTTGTCGTCCAAACCCTGGCGTTGAACCGCGCTGTGCCGCCGTGCTGGACGCGGCCCGTTCGGCTTTGAGCAAGGAGTAAGAGATGTCTGTCACTCTTCTTAAACTGGGAACAATCACCGGGCGGCACCCCCGCACTCTCCAGGCCGCCGGCTGGCAGGTCAGCGTACACTCGTATGCCTGGAGCCCGCCCACCGATGTGTACGAGACGGAGGCCAGTTTCGTCATCCGCATCGAAGTGGCCGGCATCGGCGAGGCAGATTTCAACATCCAGGTGCAGAAGAACATGCTCGTCGTCAGCGGGACGCGCTCCGATTTGCAGGAGCGGCGTGCCTATCGCCAGATGGAAATCCGCTACGGCGAGTTCAATACGGGGGTCGAATTGCCCCCCGGACTGGACCTTCAACACGCCCAGGCCGAGTACGAGAACGGCTTCCTCACCATCATCTTCCCGAAACTCAAACCCACCGGCATCACTATTCAAGGGTGATATGTCTGCCTCTCGCTGGCATCCCATTGGACTAGAGAACCTCGATTGGGACCTCGAAGCGGATTCCCCATTCGAGGAATTCCTTTTGCCTTCGATTTTCACCCGCCTCCAGAAGAAGGAGGAACCTGAAAAAGCGGATCAGCAGTCGGCCTCTGTCGAGGAACAAGAGACGAAAATGCCGGACCTGATGCCCATTCTGCCCCTGCGCGGGGTGGTTGTCTATCCGCAGACCGCCGTGCCGCTGACAATCGGCCAGCCGCGCTCGATCCGCCTAGTGGACGATGTCTCGATCACCACCGACAAACTAATCGGCCTGGTGGCGGCGCGCAACCCCGAACTGGAAAACCCCGGCCCCGCCGACCTGTATCCGGTGGGTACGATTGCCTCGGTGCACCGCCTGTTTCGCGCCCCCGATAACACCATCCGGCTCCTGGTGCAGGGACTAATGCGCTTTCGGCTGGTCGAATTTGTCAGCGAGGAGCCGTATCTCAAAGCCAGGGTGGAGATCATTCCCGAAATCGTCGAGACAGGGCTGGAGGTCGAGGCGCTGGCGCGCACGGCGCGCGACCAGTTCGAGCGCATCTCGCAGTTGACTCCCTCCATCCCGCGCGAACTGGTGGCCTCCATTACTGCCCTCGAAGATCCGCTCCAGACGGTTTATACGATTGCCAATTTCCAGCGCATCGAACTGGCCGAGGCTCAGGCCATCCTGGAACTGGACTCGACCCATGCCAAGTTGCAGAAACTGGTTGATTTCCTGGTGCGCGAGACCGAGGTGCTGCAACTGGGCGCCAAAATCCAAGACGAGGCGCGCTCGGAGATTGAGAAGGTGCAGCGCGAGTATTTCCTGCGCGAGCAGATGAAAGCCATCCAGAAGGAACTGGGCGAGAAGGACGAACAGGCGGCAGAGGTGGAGGAATTCCGCAAGAAAGTGGAGGCCGCTAAAATGCCCGAAGAGGCCGACAAGATGGCGCGCCGCGAACTCGACCGCATGAGCCGCCTGCCGACTGCCGCGGCGGAGTACGGCGTCATCCGCACCTACCTCGACTGGCTGGTCTCCCTGCCCTGGAGCCTCTCCACCGAAGACAACCTCGATATCGCCCACGCCCGCCAGGTGCTGGACGAAGACCATTACGGCCTGGCCGACGTGAAGGAACGCATTTTGGAATTTCTGGCCGTGCGTAAACTGCGCCTGGAACGCAAGAACGAGAAGGTTGAGCCATCCAAGGACATGATCCGCCGCGAGCGCGAGGGCGTGATCCTGTGCTTCGTCGGGCCGCCTGGTGTGGGCAAGACCTCGTTGGGACAGTCCATCGCCCGCGCCCTGGGACGCAAGTTCGTGCGCGCCTCGCTCGGCGGACTGCGCGACGAGGCAGAGATCCGCGGCCACCGCCGCACCTACATCGGCGCCATGCCGGGCCGCATCATCCAAGCCCTGCGGCGAATCGAGTCGCGCAACCCTGTTTTCATGCTGGATGAGATTGACAAACTGACCTTCGACTTCCACGGCGACCCCGCCTCGGCTCTGCTCGAAGTGCTCGACCCGGAGCAGAACAGCGAGTTCCGCGACAACTACTTGGAAGTGGCCTACGACCTCTCGCAGGTGTTCTTCATCACCACCGCCAACCAACTCGAATCCATCCCCGCCCCGCTGCTCGACCGGATGGAAATCATCCAACTCGCCGGTTATACGGAGAACGAGAAGATTGCCATTGCCAGGGGCTATCTCATCCCGCGCCAGTTGCGCGAGAACGGCCTGCGCCCTGCGGAAGTCTCCTTTACAAAGGATGCTCTCAGGACCATTATCAGCCAGTATACCCGCGAGGCGGGCGTGCGCAACCTGGAGCGCAAGATCGGCGCGGTCTGCCGCAAGATGGCCACGCGCATTGCCGAAGGTAAGGCGCAATCTGCTAAAGTCGCTCCCAAAATGGTGCGTGACTTGCTGGGACATCCCATCTTCATGGAGCCGGAGGAATTGAACGCCCGCACCTCCATCCCCGGCGTGGTGCCAGGCCTGGCGTGGACGCCCTTCGGCGGCGACATCCTCTTCATCGAAGCCAGCCGTATGGCCGGGAGCAAGGGCTTCCAGGTCACCGGTTCAGTCGGCAACGTGATGCAGGAATCCGCCCGCGCCGCCCTCTCCTACGTCCGCTCGCACGCCGAAGAACTGGGCATTCCTAAGGACTTTTTCGAGAAGACTGACATCCACCTCCACATCCCGGCCGGCTCCCAGCCCAAGGACGGCCCCTCGGCCGGCGTCACCATCGCCACCGCCCTCGTCTCGCTCGTCTCCGGGCAGCCGGTGCGCAGGAACGTCAGCATGACCGGCGAAATCACCCTGCGCGGCCAGGTGATGCCCGTGGGCGGCATCAAGGAAAAGATGCTCGCCGCCCACCGCGCCGGCATCACCACCGTCATCCTGCCCAAGCGCAACCAGTTCGATCTGGAAGATGTTCCCGCCGAGATCAAGAAAAAACTTACCTTCGTTTTTGCCGACTCCGTCGAGGACGTCCTCAAAGCCGCCCTCGAAAAAGTCCCCCGTTCGCGCGCCGGGCGCGCCAAAAAATCCCCTCCTGAGGCCTCCCACCATGCCTAAAGTCCTTTTGGCAGACGACGATTGCACCATGGTTTCCCTGCTCAAAACTCTGTTAGCGCTCGAAGGCTACACAGCCGCCTCCCTGCTCGACCAGAAAGGCGATCTGCTCGACATTATCCGCCGGGAATCCCCCGACATTCTCCTCCTCGACTTGCACCTCGGCAACCAGAGCGGGCTGGACCTCGTCCGGCGCATCCGCGACACTAGCGACCTGAAACATATCCGCGTCATTATGGTCTCCGGGTTGAACAAGCGTGAAGAATGCCTGAAGGCCGGGGCAGACGACTTTCTGCTCAAGCCCTACATGCCCGAAGAATTGTTCCAGAAGATGAACGGGGCGTGATGGACCCGACGCCTGCGGCGCGCATCCGCGCCTTTTCCTACCCCGAAGATTACCCCGCCGCCCGCCACCTGTGGCAGACTGCCGGTCCTGGCATCCATTTTCGCCGCTCCGACGAACCCGAAGAGATCACGAAGAAACTGTCCCGCGACCCCGACCTGTTCCTGATTGCCGAAATTGACGGGAAACTGGTTGGCACGGTCATCGGCGGATTTGACGGGCGGCGCGGCATGATCTACCACCTGGCCGTGGACGACTCCGCTCGGGCGCGCGGCATCGGCGAAATGCTGATGAACGAAGTGGAACGCCGCCTGAAAGAAAAGGGCTGCCTCAGGAGTTACCTGCTGGTCACGACCGAGAACGAACATGCCATGCGCTTTTACGAAAAGCGCGGCTGGTCGCGCATGGACACAGTGTACGTCTACGGCAAGGACTTGTAAGAGCCTCGAAAACTACTTGAAAACGGAGGACGCAAAGATTGCAGCAAGACTCGCGAAGCCTGCTTTTTTCTGCCTCTTTGTGACCTTTGTGTTGGAATCATTCCATGCCCACTCCCCTTCGCTTTGCCATTCTCACTTCCTCCGACCGCTCGGCGCGCGGCGAACGCCCCGACCTCTCCGGCCCGGCGCTGACGGAACTTGTCCAATCCCAGGGCTGGACGGTCGTGCGCGCGGCCGTCCTGCCCGATGACCTGAAGATTCTGCGCGAGACCCTGACCATCTGGGCCGACCGCCGGGACGTGGACATCATCCTCGTCACCGGCGGGACGGGTTTCGCCCCGCGCGACGTGACCCCTGAAGCCACACGTTCGGTCATCGAACGGGAAGCCCCCGGCCTGGCCGAGGCCATGCGCGCCGCCAGCCTGAAGGTCACCCCGTACGCCATGCTCTCGCGCGGCGTGTGCGGTATCCGGGGGCAGGTGCTCATCATTGACCTGCCGGGCAGTCCCAAGGCCGCGCTGGAGAATTTACAGGTGCTCCTGCCTGTCCTGCCGCACGCGGTCGAGTTGCTGCGTGAAGACCCGGACGCGGAGCAGCATCATTAGATAATCTTTAAGGAAAACTTTAAACCCCTTTTATATACTTCGTGCCCTTTGTGTTTGAAAATTCTTGCACAAAAACAAGCATTTCACCTTTGACTCTACCGCAAAAAGGCTATTGCACCGCGCAGCATGCGAAGACCGTCAGGA
>DYKZ01000159.1:0-3121 GCA_020722345.1 Anaerolinea thermophila
CTGATTGAAAAAAAACGGACAAGGCCGCGGCATTGAAGAAAGCCGCGGGGTTGTAGGTAAGCAAAGAGCCGCAGGTGGGTAACCTGCGGCTCTTTTTGTCGGGGCAAAAGGTTATTTGCCAACAGTGAAGGGAACATACTTTCTGGTAAAGCCGCCATCCAAGTCCTGAACAAGGATACCGGCAAGGTATTCGCCGGGGATGGGGTCTTCGGTTTCGAGGCGGAAGGGCTGGTCGCCGAAGGTCAGCGGGGTGGAGAGGACGGTTTCGGTCTTCCACGCGCCGTCTTCTTCCGTGAAGACCTGAACGTAGGGGGCAAAGGTGTCGCCGGGAGCCGGCGTAAGAGCATGCGGCGTGGATTTCATCCCCTGTTCTTTGAATGCGAGAATTTCCTTGATTTTGCCGCCGCCGTCGAATGAAATGCGGGCGCGAGTTTGCGATTCAGCGCTGGCATATTGACCGTCAATCCGGCAGCCTGAAACGCCGTAGTCTGCGGGGGAAGCAAAGGCAAAGGCGGAGGAGGAGCCGTCCGTAAGCAGGGGCAGGCTGGGGCGGAGGGGAATCGAAAGGCTGATGGTTTCGCCCCAGTCCGGGCGTTTGATTCCGCCCGTTTCTTTATCCGCTTCGGCGCGGATATATTCGCGCAACAGGGGACCATAAATTTCGCCTTCGTGCTTCATCAAAATTTCGACGAAGATGTATGCAATGCCTTTGCCGTTGATTCGCGCGGTGAGTGTGAGGTCGCCGGAGAGGTCAACCTGTTCAATTTGGAATTTTCCCGCGCCGGGGCGCAGGGCAGGCGCTTTTGTGGCGGGGCGTTCTGGTCTGTCGTGGGCGGAGAGTTGGAGCGTTCTGCCGTTGACTTGGAATGTTTTAAGAAGGGTCATCGGGTGTTTTCCTTTGAATTTACGTATCATCTCAGAAAGTCGGGGTGAGTAAGACTTCCGAAGTCTTCGAGACTTCGGAAGTCTGATGCGCGCCCCAAAATATTGAGAAGATACGAATTTACTCTGTCACGGTGACTTCGGCAAATTCCCAGACGGTGTTGCCGTCGAAGTCTTCGGCGCCGATGCCCAGAGTGTAGTTGCCAGAATAGGCGTAGTAGGGAACGATGGTGAAGGGCTTGTCGCCGAAGGTCATTGTGCCGCCGTCGTAATCTACGAATTCGCCGTCTGGGTTGTTGGTGAATTCGAGCCATTCTTCGGTGATGGTGAAGGTGTCGCCGGGGTTGGGGTTGATTTCGTGCCAGGCGCCCGCCGAGTCGTCGTCGCCGGTGAAGCCCCAAACGGTTTGCATGGTTTCGCCGTAGAAGTCAATTTCTGCGTCCATTTTGTTGCCGCTGTCGGCGAAGGTGTAAGTTCCGCGCACGGTGTAGGTATCCGCTTCTGTGCCGTACACGGTGGGTTCAAAGAAGGCAAATTGGTCGTTGGCTTTGTTCCCGTCGCTCATGTAGTAGAGGGTGGGTTCCCAGTCGAAGGTGATTGGAATGACGCCGCTGTCGCCCCAGTCGGGGTAATAGACGCCGCCGATTTCCTTGACTTCTTCCGCGCCCAGATAGCCCTGGTCGGCAGTGAGGTAGGAGCCGTCGTCTTCAAAATAGTAACTGACGTAGTAATAAACGTAGGCGACATTCGAGCCGCTGATTTCGGTGGAGAGGGTGACTGTGCCGTCGGGACCGATTTCGCTGGCAGAGACTTCGAGCGGGGCGATGGTGAATTTACCAGAACCGGGGGCGACCACTTCGACGCCTTGCTCTGGCGCCGCTTCTGTGACCGCTTCGCTGAAGTCGGTTTGGGCGGCTTGGGCGGGTGTGACCACGCTCAGGTCGGCGGAGGCGGGGTCGAAGGCTGCGCCGGTGTAGTGGTAGGTTAGGAAGTCATCCCAGAGCGAGGCGGCGGCGAAGCGTCCAATGAAGGAACTGTATTGGAGGTTATAGTCGGGGGAGAAGGTTACGCCGTACAGGTCAGAATTGGGGAAGTAGATGGTGAAGCCGCTGGAGCCGGGTCTTTCATCGCCGTGCTTTTCGGCGACGGTTGCCGCGCTCATGGCGTTTTTTACGCCTTCGACTGCCTGGGCGACATTGGCGTTATCTGTGTTGGAGGCGAGCAGGTCTACGAAATGTCCCAGGTCGATGAACGAGGCTTGGAAATCTTCGCCGAAGGTGTTTTCGTAGGTTTGGGCGTAGGCGCGGGACTCTGCCACTACACTCTGGTCAATTTCCATCAGGGAGATTGCCAGGTCGTTGACTGCGGCGTTGAGGTTTTGCATGGCGCTGAGGTCAACGGCGGTGAGGGTGCTGCCTTTTATCAGCTCTGCCGCGACGCTTTCGGCGCTGAAGTCGCCGCCGGCGAAGGCGCTACGGGCGTTGTCGTCGGTGATGCGGAAGTCCTGGCTGAGGTAACTATCCACGATGACCTTCCCCAGTTCGCCGCCGTTCATGGCGGGGTTTTCATTGAGGGCGGTCAGGACGCTGGCGTAAGCCCAGCCGAGGGAGGGTTCGGTCTCTTCCGAGCCGACAGCGTAACGGGCATGAGGAGCGACGCCGCTCATGACTTCCAGTTGTCCCATCAGGCAGGCGTCGAATCCGACGAGTTCAAAGGCTTCGATGCCGGTGTCGGCGATGATTTGTCCGAGCGCATCGTCAATGTCTTGCATTTTGAAGGAACTTCCTTCGACGGGGGCGTTATCATTCCAGCCGCCGGTCCAGCCTGCGCCGTGGTCGGAGAGAATCAAGACGTAGTTGTCGGCGGGATAGGTGGCGATTGCCCACTTGGCAAACTCCACCAGCGTCGCCGAATCGCCGCTGTCCAATTCGCCGAGGTCTTCAAGTTCTTCGGAGGCGACGGTTTCGAGGTCGTCGTCCTGCGTGACGAAGTAGCGTTTGGTCGAGACCCAATCGCCGTCGCCATCGTAGGCGCCTTCGTAGCGGTCAATTTGCGAAACAATGGTTACGTTGTCGGTGGAGCCGACGACTTCGGCTTCGTTCAGGTCAATAAAAATATCTTCTTCGAGGATTTCATCGTCGGCATTTTGGTAGAGCATGACCAGCCAGGTGCCGGGCTCGCCTGCTGCGGCTGGTTCGGCAGCCTCAGCGGGGGCTTCCGTTGCGGCGGTTTCGGCGGC
>DYKZ01000159.1:3221-4884 GCA_020722345.1 Anaerolinea thermophila
CTGCGGCTGGTTCGGCAGCCTCAGCGGGGGCTTCCGTTGCGGCGGTTTCGGCGGCAGGTTCTCCTGCTGCCGGGGTCTCTGTTTCGGAAGTTCCGCAGGCAGTTTGCGCAATTACAAACGCCAACGCCAGCAAGACGTTCAAAATACGGTTTGCAGTGGATTTCATGTTGTTTCCTCTTTTATCTTTTAGTAGTTTGTGAACGACAGCAGCGGAGAAGGCGTTCCCGCCCCCCCCTCGACGTAAGCAAATATATCCCTATGTTGGTCGGTGATCTATAATGCTTTTACCTCCTTCTACGGTTGTGACGAAGAGCGAGGAAATGTCTCCACAAAACCTTCGGGACGTTCTTTAGCGCCCCATATGCGAACTGTGACTTGCGCGGCTTCCGCCTCTCCCGGCTGGGCCGCGACCTGGTAGGCATCCTCCCAGCCCTCGGCGAACTTCAAGCGCAGGTACCCGTAACGCACAAGCAGGGTGAGCGCGCCTGCCAACGCCATCAAGGCCGAGACGGCGGTGGTGTAACTGACGTCTGTGCCGGGGATGCGGGGTTGGTCGGGGCGGAAAAATTCGATCAGCGCCCGTCCCACGCCCGCCAATACCAGCCACCAACCGAACATGGCGCCGGGCTTGAACTTTTCGGGGAAGCGGCGCGCGGCCCATAACAGGAGTCCAGCCGCCAGGAAGTTCCACAGCATTTCGTAGGCAAAGGCCGGGTGGAAGCGCGTGCTTTCCGGGTACAAACTCATATCGTTGTAAGGCGGGATGCGATGCGGCGCTTCGATAGGAATACCCCACGGCAGGGTCGTCGGCTGGCCGTAGAGTTCCTGGTTGATGAAGTTGGCCGGGCGCGCCACCGCCTGCCCGATCATGGTGACCGGGGCGGCCACGTCCAGCAGCAGCCACAGGTCCAGTTTGTAGCGGCGGATGTAGAAGAACATCGCCAGCGCGCCGAAGAGCAGGCCGCCGTAGAAATGCAGCCCGCCAGCAGGGATGTTCAGGATCTGGCCGGGGTTGTCCATGTAGTAGGAATTGCCGCCCAGGGTGGCGTTGGCCACGTACCACAGCCGCGCGCCAATCACCCCGGCCGGCAAGGCCCAGATGAGCGAGTTCCAGATATGCTCGCCGTTCTCGCCGCGATGGGTCAATTCGCGTTCTGCGAGCCAAGCCGCCACAATCACACCCGCCATGACCAGCACGCCATACCAGCGCAGGGTCAGGGTCAGGCCGCCAAACAGTTTGATGGAAAAGATGACCGGGTCTATCAAAGGAACACCTCGTGAGGAAGAATATGCCCATTATATCAATTGCGAATATGACAAAAGTCATTATATTAATGTTACATTTGTAACGTTATTTTTGCTCACAAATGCTTACAATATAAGTAATCGTTTACTGAGTTAGTATGTATTTGAGAAGTCATGATCCGCATCAATCGCAAGACCGACTATGCCATCCGCGTCCTGCTGGCGCTTGCCAAACAAGGGGATGACGCCATGCTGCCAACCTCGCAGATTCGGGAAGACATGCTCATCCCAAAGGCGCTGGCGGTGCGCGTGGTAGCCGAACTGGCACAGGGCGGCTTCATCGTCACCTATCCGGGGCGGGAGGGCGGCTTGAAATTGGCGCGCCCGGCGGCGGAAATCAACCTGCGCCAGGTGGTGA
>DYKZ01000023.1 GCA_020722345.1 Anaerolinea thermophila
AGCCACAGACCCCATCAAGTATTTGTCTGCGCCGGAAAACCAAGACCTGGGTGTGGTCAAACGCCTTCGCAAGAAGTCCGCGCCCGCTCTCGCACAGTCAGCTGCTTAAGTTATGACCGATGCCATGATGAAATAGGTGTCACCATGCCGAGTTTCCGCAGTCAGATCATCCAGCGCATCATGCGCGACGCCCACAATGCCCTGCTTACCAGCGTATCCATCCAGGAGCGCCGCCGGAGGTTCGACGCGGCCGCCCGGCGCGGTGTCCGCGTCCCGCGCTGCGTATCGCTTTGCAGCATGTCGGCGCGGGGCGTGCCCGCCGACTGGTTCGAACCGTACAACGCCGAGCCCGGCCGCGCCATTCTCTACCTTCACGGCGGCGCGTACACCATCGGCTCGCCCACCACGCACCGCGGCCTGGCCGGGAGGATCGCCTGCGCCGCCCGCGCCCGCATCTTGTTGATAGACTACCGCCTTGCCCCGGAACACCCCTTCCCCGCCGCGCTGGAGGATGCTCTGGCCTCCTATGCCTGGCTGCTCGACAAGGGCTTTGCGCCCGAACACCTCGCTATCGGCGGCGACTCCGCCGGAGGAGGCCTGACTCTCGCCACAGCCATTTCCCTGCGGGATGCAGACCGCCCGCTCCCTGCCGCCCTCTTCCTCATCTCGCCCTGGACCGACCTGACCTTCTCCGGCCATTCCATCAAATCCCGCGCCAACCGCGACCCCGTCCTCACCATCACAGACGAATGGCTGGAAAATCCCTACGCCGGGGATTACCCGCTCGACCACCCGCTTCTCTCGCCGCTCTTCGCCGACCTGCGCGGCCTGCCGCCCACCTTCATCCAGGTGGGAAGCGAGGAGATCCTCTACGACGACTCCGCCCGCCTGGAAGCGAAGTTGAACGCCGCCGGGGTCAGGAACCAGTTCGAGGTCTGGGATGGGATGTGGCACGTGTTCCAGGGGTTCGCGCCTTACATCCCCGAAGCCCAAACTGCCATCGAACGCATCGGCGCATTCCTCAATGCACATCTGTAATTCGGTAGCGCTACAGTAAACCGTGGAGTCTCTTTTTCTACAAAGAATCAGCCACAGATTTCACGGATTAGCACATTGCTTACAACTTAAGCCTTTTTGACAGATGTCAAGGAGCAAATTTGAACCGCCAGAAGTCACAAACTTCAAAATCTTGGCAATTTTCGGTTACAAAGCCGCGCTTTCTGGCAAGGTTTGACCAGACAACCGGCCCTTGCTCATGCAGTTGGGCGTTTCCGACCAGCAAATCTGCTCAAAACTGCCCTTGACACGCCCTTAAAACCCTTAAGTTGTAACTGATGGGATTAGCACAGATTGGAATTCAAGACTCTACTGCAAAAAGGTTATTGCACCGCGCAACAGGCGAAGACTGCCAGGAAAATGCAAAATCACAAATCATTATTCAAGATAATCTGCGTCGTGGTTCAACATTTTCAAAGCGTCCTTGAATTTCCTTTGTTGCCTTTGTGTCTTCGTGTTTAAAAAGGTTTTTGCAGTGGACTCATTCAAACTTTTCCACAACCGGTTCGAGCCCGGCGACATCGAATTCGAACAGCGCATGGCGCAGGCCGTCCATGCCGGCGGGCTACCCGTCCCGGCGGCGGGTGAACGACCGACTTGGGCTGATTTACGAGCGCCTCGACGGCCACTCCATGTGGGAAATTATGACGCACTTATGGTATTACCGCGCAACATTTGTCTTGAACGTGCAAATCTTATCCGGCAACCGTAGCGCCGGGCTTTGCCTGGCAATGCCGACCGCAGGTCGGCGGTACATTTGGTTGCGGCTGGAGGCCGCGTTATGCAAGAGGTCTATTGAACCATGACCGGAAAAGCGGTAAGATGGGCATGATTAACCAGCCGCAATTGCCTGTGGAAACCGCAGACAAGCCCAGACATCGGCTCCCCGTTCACGTCTGGCCGGCTCAGGAGAAGCAATGAAAGACAAGACAAAAGAACAACTGATTGCCGAACTGCTGGATTTACGCAGACGCGTTGCCGAACTAGAGGCACAACAGGGGAAGATGACGGAGGCGATGGAGGCGCTGCGCGCCAGCGAGGAGAAATACCGCAGTTTGGTGGAACGGGCCGGCGACGGCGTGGCGATCATCCAGGGCGGCAAAGTCAAATATGCCAACGAACGCCTGGCAGCCCTGTGGGGGGGAGGCGTAGAGGAGGTTCTCGAGACGCCGTTTACCAAGTACATTCATCCCGCCGAAGCCAGTATCCTGGTCGAAAGGTACAGGAAGCGCATGGCCGGCGAGGATGTCCCGGCCATATACGAAACGAAATTGGTGCGCAAGGATGGCAGCGAAGTGTTCGTGGAATTGAACGCAGGCATCATCACCCATCAGGGAGCGCCAGCCGACCTAGTCATCGTCCGGGACATCACGGATCGCAAGCAGGCAGAGCAAGCGCTCAGACTGAGCGAAGAGACCTTCCGGAGCATTGTCAAGTCATCGCCCATGGGAATCCACATTTACCAGTTGGAAGAAGACAATCGTCTGGTTTTCATGGGCGCCAACCCGGCCGCCGACCGGCTCTTGGGCGTGGATCATTCGCAGTTCATCGGCAAGACGATTGAAGAGGCCTTTCCTCCCCTGGCTGGCACGGAGATCCCGGAGCACTACCGCAGGGCGGCTCGCGACGGCGAGAACTGGTTTACCGAACAAGTCAATTATGAGTCCGAAGGCATTGCCGGGGCTTTCGAAGTGCATGCCTTCCAGATGACGCCCGGCAAAGTGGCCATCCTGTTCAATGAAATTACCGAGCGCAAGCGGGCGGTGGAGGCGCTGCGGCAGAGCGAGGAAAGGATCCAAAACATCATCCGGCACAGCAGCAGCATGTTCTATTCACACACTCCTGACCACGTGCTGACCTACGTCAGCCCGCAATCTTGGAATATCCTGGGCTGCGCGCCGGAGGAGGCTATGGTGCGCTGGCAGGAATTCCTGTCGGACAACCCGGTCAACCAGCAGGGGATCGAAGCCACCGAACGCGCCATCCAGACCGGGGAGCGGCAACCGCCGTATGAACTGGAACTCATCACCCGCAAGGGTCGTAAAGTCTGGGTGCAAGTAGACGAAAGTCCGGTGCTGCAAGACGGCAAAACGGTTGCTATTGTCGGCTCGCTAACCGACATCACGGCGCGTAAACAGGCCGAAGAGTCTGAGCGCAAACAGCGAGCGTTGTCCGACGCCCTGCGCAACGCGCTGGAGGCTGGCGCCTCTCTCAGTTCCAGCCTGGAGTCCGAAGTGATCCTCGACCGGCTGTTGGAAGGCGTCGAGAAGGTCGTGCCCTTTGATGGAGGCAGCGTTCTGCTTGTCATGCCTGAAACAGGCAGGGTACAGACCGCCAGAATACGCGGCTATGATCAGGTCAGTGAAAGAGTGCGTGAAGTGATTCAAAAAGTAAGTTTAGAGATTGCCTCAACAGCAAACCTGCGCTGGATGTACGAACACAAACTGCCGTTGGCCATCCCCGACACGCAAAAGGATCCTGCTTGGATTCCGTGCGAGGAAACCGCTTATCTCCACTCCTGGATTGGCGTGCCGATCATCGTCAACCAAGAAGTCATCGCTTTCTTCTCCCTGCAACATACCGTACCTAACTTCTTCACAGCTGAGCATTTTTCCCTGCTCCAGGCCTTTGCCGGGCAGGCCGCTCTGGCCCTGCAAAATGCCCGCCTGTTCGACGAGGTCCGCCGGCGCGTGGAAGAGACTGCCGCGCTGCTCAGCACTTCTATGTCTCTTTCCAACCTCAATTCGGAAGCAATCCTGCAAACTATCGGCGAACATGCCAGGTCCATCTTTGCAGCCGATGGGTGCCGCATATTCCTGCTCGAACCCGACGGCGAGACCCTGCGCTGCGAACTGGCCCTGCAGGAAAACCAGATCGCCTTCTCCAATTTGACCCTCCGCCTCGGCGAGGGTGTGACGGGGGCCGTGGCTGCCAGCGGGCAGGCTGAGATCGTCAATGACATGATTCACGACCCACGCGCCATGCAGGTCCCTGGCACCGAAGAGGGGCCGGAGGCAATCATGTTCGCCCCGCTCAAACAGCGCCAGCAGACAATTGGCGTAATCAGCATCCGCCGGGTTGGCGCCAACCGACCCTTCAAGTCTGCCGACCTGGAACTCCTCAAAGCCTTTGCCTCCCTGGCCGCCTCCGCAGTTTCGAATGCCCGCCTGTTCGACGAAGCCCGCCGTCGGTTGTACGAGTTGGAAACGGTGCAGGCGGTTTCTTCCGCCCTCCGGCAGGCGCGCAGCATTCAGGAAATGCTCCCCATTTTTGTAAAATACAGCGCCCAGGCCATTGGAGCGCAGAGCGGCTCGATCTACCTGCTGGAAGAATCCACCGGCAAATGGGTTGCCCAGGGTTGGATCACCGCCCAGGGGGAATGGGGACCCAGCACGGGTGATCTGCGTCACCAACCTAACGAAGGGGTGACCGGACTAGTGGGATCGAACGGCGAGATATATGTGACTGCCAACTGGCGCACCGATCCGATCAGTGTGCCGCTGCCCGGAGAATTGGCCTACCTGAACGACCTCGAGAGCGGCATATCCCTGCCATTACGGGACGAAGAAGCCATCATCGGCGTGATGCACCTGTGGTTCCAGAGGAGCCACACGTTTACCGAGGCCGAGAAGAGCCTGCTCACCGCCATCGCCGACATGGCCGGCAATGCTGTGCAGCGCGCCCGGCTGTACGAGGAAACCCAGAAGCGGCTGAGACAAATTTCCGCCCTGCATAACATTGATACCGCCATCAATGCCAGCGTTGACCTGCGTATCACGCTCAGGATCATCCTGGGGAACTCGGCCAGAGAACTCGGCGTGGACGCGGCCGCCATCGCGCTTCTGCACCCCCAGTCCCAGACGCTGGAGTACGTCGCCACCCACGGCTTCCACTCCCGCACAATCGAGGGGGTGCGCCTCCAGCCGGGAGAAGGGCTGGCTTGGCAGGCCATCATCGAGCGGCAGATGGTCTCGCTGAGCGGGGCCGGTCAGAAAAAACTAGACATCTTCAAAGAAGAGAATTTCGTCAGCCAGTTTGCCGTCCCGCTCATCGCCAAGGGACAGGTGCAGGGCGTCCTGCAAGTCTTCCACCGTTCGGAACTCAGGCCATCCCCCGAGTGGAGCAATTTCCTGTCCACGCTTGCCGGTCAGGCCGCGGTGGCGGTGGACAATGCGACCCTTTATGAAGGCTTGCAGCGCTCCAACCTGGAGTTGATGCTGGCATACGACGCCACCATCGAAGGCTGGTCGCGGGCGTTGGATTTGCGCGACCGCGAGACCGAAGGCCACACCCAGCGCGTCACCGAACTCACCATCAACCTGGCGCGCGCCATGGGGATGAGCGAAGAACAGATCATGCACATCCGCAGGGGCGCGCTCCTGCACGATATCGGCAAGATGGGCATCCCCGACAACATCCTCTTCAAACAGGGTGAACTGACCAAAAAAGAACAGGAGATGATGCGCAAGCACCCGCAATTTGCCTACGATATGCTTTCCCCGATTGAATACCTGCGCCCGGCGCTCGACATCCCCTACTGCCACCACGAAAAGTGGGACGGTTCCGGCTACCCGCGCGGCCTGAAAGGCAAAAACATTCCCCTCGCCGCCCGTCTGTTTGCCGTTGTGGACGTGTACGATGCGGTCACCTCCGACCGCCCCTACCGTAAAGCCTGGTCTCACGAAGAGGCGATCGAATACATCCGCCAGGAGGCGGGTACGCATTTCGACCCGCAGGTGGTTCAGGCATTCCTAAAGATCATCCCCTCGCTGCTGCCGGATTTTAAGGCAACGACCGCCTGAAGGCATCCTCCAGACTCGTCACTTTAAAGCCATAACCGGCTTCCAACAAGCGTCTGGGCTGGGAGGCGCGCCCCTCCAACACGAGGACCGACATCTCCCCAAGCACAAGTTTCAACAGGAAGGCCGGGGTCGGGAACCAGTAGGGACGGCGCAGGCGAGTAGCCAGCAATCTATAAAACGCCGCATTGGTGACCGACTGGGGGGCGATCAAGTTATACGGACCTGAAGCCTGCTCATTTTCCAGCAGGAAGCGGATTGCCCCTACCACATCGTCGAGATGAATCCAGGGTACCGCCTGCTCCCCACTTCCCAGCCGCCCTCCGGCAAACAGCCGCACGGGGAGAGCCATCAACGGCAGCAGGCCGCCTTTGGGCGCCAGCACCACCGCCTGCCGGATGACGCAGCGCCGCACGCCCAGAGATTCCACTTCGCGGGTGGAGTCTTCCCAGGCTATCGTCAGACGGGCCAGGAAGTCGTCCCCCGGCGGGGTGGATTCGTCTGCCGGGCCGCCGCGCAGGCCGTAGTGGTTGATGCCCGAGGCTTGGATAAGCGCCTTCGGGCGCGGCGAGGCAGCGCGGATGGCCTCTGTGACAGCCTGCCCTGCATTCACCCGGCTGTCCCAGAAGCGCTGTTTCTGCGCCTTCGTCCACGGCCAACGCGCCAGCGGCTCACCGGCCAGGTTAAGCACTGCATCCATGCCAGAGACGATCTGGCCCCAGCCGGAGGGGGTGCGCCCATCCCAGTGGAGCAGGGTCAGGCCAGGTTTGGCGGGGGCAGGCAGCGGGTCCCGGCGCGTGAGCGCCCAGACGGAATGCCCGTCCGCGAGCAGAGAGGCAGTCAGCGCTTTGCCAATCAAGCCTGTCCCGCCGGTCATCAAAATATTCATCGTCTCATCCTTTCCAAGGCAGTTGGAGTATAATACACGCCGTTAAGGAGTGCAACATGAATGCCCCGGTTTTGGTGTTGAACGCCAATTTCGAACCGATTAACGTCTGCAACACGCGCCGTGCGGTGGGCTTGATCTTGGCGGGCAAGGCGGGGATGGTGATGAACGGGCGCGGTTACATTCAAACCGTGCAACTCTCCATCCCGCGGCCGTCCGTCATCCGACTGGATCAGATGGTGCACCGGCCGCGCCCGCGTGTCAAACTCACCCGCCGCGAGGTCTTTCGCCGCGATAATTATACCTGCCAGTATTGCGGGCGGCATACCAACGACCTGACGATTGACCATGTGTTGCCACGCCACCTGGGCGGCAAGCACGAGTGGACAAACGTTGTGGCGGCCTGCCCGGCCTGCAACCACCGCAAAGGCGGGCGCGAACTGCACGAGGCGCACATGTTCCTGCTGCGCCCCCCCGAGGAGCCGCCCAGCAGCGCCATCTACATGTTCGGGCGCAACCTGGAAGAGAACGCCGAATGGGAGCAGTTCATTCAGGGATGGTAACGGCAATCTGACAACAAAGTAGGGCGAGATAACATCTCGCCCTACTGTTTTTTTTTGACCATCTTGTTCAGTTCCTCTCCGGTCAAATCTCCAGCGTCATGAAATCCTCGGCCAGCGTCACCGGACCCTGGAACCGTTTGGCCGCTTCAGAGACGGGGTTGCCGGCCGCGAACAGGCCGGTTGGGTAGTGGACGAGATACAGCGATCCCGCCTCGGCCTGGCGCGCCACGTCTCCGGCTTGGGCGGCGGAGGAATGTCCGAGGAATGCACCCGCGGCTTCGTGGATGAGGATGTCGGCCCCCTCCGCCAGGCGAATCACTTGGGCGCAAGGTTCGGTATCGCAGGAGTAAGCCACCACTTTGTTCTGGCGCTTGAACTCGACGCGCAGGCCAATGCAGGGGATCATGTGCCGTACCGGCGAGGCGTAGATGCTCATCTCCTCGCTGTCCAATACGGTCATCATCTCCTGGGCCGGGATGCGGTAGAAGGCCACGGGGAAGAAGTCCGGCCAGTCGGCCCAGCCGTAGAACTCCATCAGGCGTTCCATGCGGTCGAGGGTGTAGTGCAGGCCGTAAACATTGAGAGGGCGGCGGCGTCCCATCAGCCACATGTTCATCAGCAGTTGCGGCACTCCGGCCACATGGTCCGGGTGGAAATGGGTCAGCACCAGGTCGGTCAGGTTGTGGAAATCCACACCCACTTTCTGGAGACGCAGGATGGGGCTGTTGACGCAATCCACCAGCACGAGGCGTGTGTCGCCCACCACCAGCAGATGGGTATTCTCGTGAGTCTCATCGGGGATGGCATTCGAAGTGCCTAGGAAAACGATTTTCGGCATAACTGCACCTTTCTGCCCCCTATGGTACCCTCAGCCGCCAAACGTTGACAATAGCACAGGAGTAACCCACGTCTCCACTGCTGCTGCAAGGATAAAGAGCGGGCAGATCACCCCCACGAAGAGTCGGGCGCATTCGGCGATCGCCTCGATGGACACCTCGCCCAACGAACGCTGGGAGCGCGGCGTGACCAGGATGATGGCGACATACAGCACGGAAGCGCTCGAAAGGACCAGCGCCGGCAGTTCGAAAATCCCGTGCGGCAGGATGCCGAAGACAGCCACCTTCCATGCCGAAAGTCCCATCACATCCAGCAGCGAGACCAGCCCACCCACCACAGCCGTGTTCAGGACGAACAGCAGGGCGCCCAGCGTCCCGAACGAGAACAGGCCGAGCAGGAAGATGACAACCACCGCCCGCAGGTTGTGTCCCAGGATGTAGAAAAAGGAAAATTGATCCAGCGAGGGCACATCTACGCCCACCGGTAAAATGCTGCTGAATTCGTCCATGACATCTTGTGAGACCGAAGGCAGGTTGGCCTGAATCAGCGCGTACCCGCCCGCCATGGACAGGAGGCCGATGGCTGTCACCACCCAGATGGCGGGGGCTTGGCGGCGCAGCGCAGCGCGGACCTCGAGCCTGTACCACTGCCCAACGGACTTTGCCTGCCCTTTGAAGGCGCGCCAGAACACCTGTCCCACCCAGCGCAGGTTGAGCACATCTATCTCGCGCCCAAGCAGGGCCTCGCGCTGGAAGTGGGCAATCCCCACCCGCGCCAGCAGGACGGTCAGGACGGCCACGCCTGCCACGGCCAGCCAAAGCACCTGGTCGTTGCCCCAGAAGAGCATCACGGCCTCGCCCTGGATCAGCAGCGCCATGGGGATGATGATGAAAGACGACATCAAGTTGGCGGCGCGTACAGATGTGGATTGGGTCGAGATGAGGATCGCGCCGCTGACCATCAGGAAAGCCTGGACGGTCGTCAGGGTGAGCGTCTGCGCCATGCGGTTCGGGTCGGGGAGGGGGATGCCTTGAAAGACAAGCCCAAGCAGGTAAACGGCGATGCCCAGGTAGGAGGTAATCAACGGGGCAACCGTCCCGGCCAGCAATTTGCCCATGTAAATCTGCCAGTCTTCGAGCGGGCTGACCAGCAGCGGTTCGATGGTGCCGCGTTCCTTCTCGCCGACGAAGGCTTCGAGGGCGATGACCAGCGAAACAGTAATGGGGAAGAATCCTACCACCAGCAGCAGGAAAGGCACCAGCCGCTCGGCAATGAGCGGCGTGCCGTACCGGGAGGCAAAATTCATGGCCGCCTGCGCTCCGGCGTTTGCCAGGAAGGGCAGGATGACGGTCAGGATGAACATGGGGATGATGATGCGCCAGTCGCGCAACTGGTCGCGCAGTTCGCGCCAGGCCACCAGCCAGACGATTTGCAGGGCCTCCTGCCGGCGCTTAGGCATCATTCACCTTCGACATGGCCGCCAGGTAGATTTCTTCGAGCGTGTGCGGCACTTCCTGCATGGCAACCACCTCCGCGCCGGAGGCGATGAGCGACTTGAGCAGTTCGGGGTTGGCGGCCAGCGGGTCCTCGACCCGGAAGCGGGGACCGGCGTCGGTCTCGCCGGTAAGCGTCACACCGGGCGGCAGGTTCAGGGTCCCGGGCCGCCAGCCGTTGCGCAGGCGAACATTGTACTCGGCAGGTCCGAGCAGGGAGCGGCGCAGTTCCTCCACCGTTCCCTGGGTCAGGATGCGGCCGCGGTAGATGATGGCAATCTTGTCGGCCAGCAGTTCGGCTTCAACCAGGTTGTGGGTGCAGATAATGATGGTGCGGTTGGCCGAACGCAGCCCGGCAATCGCCTGACGGACGAGGCGGGCGGATTCGGGGTCCATGGCCGAAGTGGGTTCGTCGAGCAGGAGGACGGGCGGTTCGTGGAGCAGGGTGCGGGCGAGGGCCAGTTTCTGGCGCATGCCTTTGGAATACTGGCCGATGGGGCGGCGGGCAAACTCAGTGATGCCGAAGTAGTCGAGCAGTTCGGCGCTGCGTTTTTGCCGGGTGGCGGAATCCAGGCGGAAGACCTTGCCATAGAAATCCAGGTACTCGACGGCGGTCATGCGCAGGTAGAGGCCGTGCTGTTCGGTCAGAACGCCCACCAGGGAGCGGACTCTGGTCGGCTCGCGGACCACATCGTAGCCGGCCAGGCGCGCCCAGCCGCGCGTGGGAGCCAGCAGCGAGGTCAACATGCGCACGGTGGTGGTCTTGCCGGCGCCGTTCTGACCCAGAAGCGCGAGTACCTGCCCCGGCTGGACGTTGATTGTGACGCCGTCCACGGCCAGGAAGTCGCCAAATTGTTTGCTCAGATCTTCAGTCTGGATCATGGTTGAACGAGAAGGTGACAGTTCACGCCTGTCACTTTGATTTGAGACAACTTACTTTTCAGCACGCTTGGGACGGTGATTCAGGAACAACAAAACGCCGCCGATCAGAACCAGGACAATCATGAATGTCTGGTTGAAGTTGATGCCGCCCACCTGGGCCGAGTCGAGGCGCAGGAATTCGAGGGCAAAGCGGCCGATGGCATAGGTGGTGAAGTAGAAGTAGAAGATGTCGCCAGGTTTGAGCCATTTTTCGAAGCGCCGAGCGACGAACAGGAGGATGCTCATGTTGAGCAAGTTCCAGAGCGACTCGTACAGAAAGAGCGGATGGAAATATTCGTAATTCTCGTAACCGGCCACCCGGTAGGGCGGCTCGATGTAGATCTTCCAGGGCAGGTCGGTGGGCAGGCCATAGACTTCCTGGTTGAAGAAGTTGCCCCAGCGGCCAATCGCCTGCGCCAGCGCCACGCCCGGAGCAACTGCATCGGCCAGCGCGAGGAAGGAGAGATTCTTCTTGCGGCAGTAGAACCACATGACAAGCACGCCGCCGATGACCGCGCCGGGAATCCCCAGCCCTCCTCTGCGGATATTCAGCATGTCCAGCGGGTGGGTGAGATAATACTTGGTGGTAATGCCCTGCTCCACCATGGAGGGCGGCGGAGTAAAGATATGCCACAGGCGTGCTCCGATGATGCCAACCAGCACCACCCAGAAGAGGGCATCCCAGATGAAATCGGGGTTTATGCCGCGCCGTTTGGCTTCTGCCGCGCCCAGTAGCGCCGCCGCGATCACGCCAACGGTAATCAGAATGCCATAAAAGTAAACGTGAAAAGAAGTGTTCAGAAACGGGATGGGGATGTCGAATCCGTTGGGCATACTTCACTCCTTAGATAAAGTCATGCGGCGATGGGCATCTGCACGCGCTCGAAAGATGCGCTGCAACGCCGTAAAATTCGCAAAGATGGCAATGATCACCAGCGCCACCAGCGGGATGTTGAAAATCAGGCATGGAATGAGTACAATGTAGCGCTCCATGCGCGTCAGCACGCCGACATTAGCGTCCAGTTTGGAGGCGTCGGCGCGCGCCTTGACGTATGAAACCAGCACCGAACCGGCGGCAGCCAGGTAGGCAAGCAGGATGCCGGTCGGGTTGGCCTGGAGCAGGTAATACACCAGCAAGCCGCCGAAAACCAGCAACTCCGCATAGCGGTCGGTGACCGAGTCGACGAAAGCGCCCCAGTCGCTGGCCTCGTTGCGCAGGCGGGCAAGGGCGCCGTCCAGGGCATCCACCGGTCCCATAATCAGCAGCAGCAGGCCGGCCCAGGTTATGTGACCAAAACCAATCAGCACGGCCACGCCGATTGTCCCAATCAGGCCGATGATGGTGACCATATTCGGGCGCAGCCCAAGACGGTCCAGGAACGTAACGATCGGGATCAGCAGCCAGCGGAAACAGATCCGCATCTTGTCGGAAAAACTCATCTTTTTGGGTTCAGAAACCTGACTCAAGTCCATTCCTTCCTCCGAGAGGGGTAGGGCAAAACGGGGCAATGATACCACAAAGACGGGGACAGCCACTTTGCGGATAATTAACGAGAGGCGGGAAGGAACTTACTCTTCGCCGTTCTCCCCATTATCTTCGTCCGGTTCAAGCAGGACCTCGCGGTCGCGCCCGCCGCCCATGGAGGGACCTACCACCCCCATCTCCTCCAACTGGTCGAGCAGGCGGGCGGCGCGCGGGTAGCCGATATTGAGTTTGCGCTGGAGCATGGAGGCGCTGGCGCGCTGTTCCTTCTTGAGCAGGGTGATGGCACGCTCGATCAGCACGTCATCGCCGGTCTTGTCGTCCGGCGCGTTGACCATCGTCTCCCAGGGCGGGGCGGCCTCGCGCGGCGGGGCAGCCTTCTGCCAGTGAGCGATCAGCCGCTCGATCTCCTGGTCGGTGACAATCACGCCCTGGGCGCGGACCGGGTTGCCGACCTCCGGGTTCAGGAAGAGCATGTCGCCGCGCCCGAGCAGAGTCTCCGCGCCGGGCAGATCGAGGATGACGCGGCTGTCCACGCCGGAGGCCACGGCAAACGCCAGCCGGGCGGGGAAGTTGGCCTTGATGAGGCCGGTTACCACGTCGGTGCTGGGGCGCTGGGTGGCTACCACCAGGTGGATGCCGGTGGCACGCGCCATCTGCGCCAGGCGTACCAGGTTGTGCTCGGTCTGATCGGGGGCCGACATCATCAGATCGGCCATCTCGTCAATCATCACCACGATGCGCGGCAGGGGCTGCACATCCTTGCGGCGCTGCAGGCGGCGGTTGTAGGCGTCCACGTCGCGCGCCTTGGCGGCTTCGAGCAACTGGTAGCGGTGCTCCATCTCCACCACCACCCAGCGCAGGACGCCCAGGATGCGCTGGATGTCCGTTTCCACCTTGCCGTAGAGGTGCGGCAGGCCATTGAAGCGGATGAGTTCCACCATCTTCGAGTCGATCATCACCAGGCGCAGGTCTTCAGGAGCGTTATTCATCGCCAGGCAGGCTGCCAGGGCGGTGAGACAGATCGACTTGCCCGATCCGGTCGTCCCGGCCACCAGCAGATGCGGCATGCGCGCCAGGTCGGCTACCAGCGGGTTGCCGGAGACGTCCCGTCCCAGGGCAATCGCCAGCGGCGAGGCCACCTTGAAGAACGCCTCCGTCTCCAGCAGCGGGCGCAGGCGCACCAAGGCGGAGCGCGAGTTCGGCACTTCGATTCCCACGTAGCCGCGCCCCGGCACGGGGGCCTCGATGCGCAGGCGTTCGGCGGAGAGCGCCAGCGCCAGGTCACGCTGCAGGCCGGCGATCTGCGCCACGCGCACCTTCAACTGCTGGGCGTCCTCCTCCGTCCCCTTGCGGATGAAGCCCGGCTGGACGGCGTACTGCGTCACGGTCGGCCCGACGCGGAAGCCGACCACCTTGGCCGGGATGCCGAACTCGGCCAGGGTTTTTTCGATCAGCCCGGCGACCTGGTTGATGGTGCGCTCGTCCGGGCGGACAGACTGCTCGCCCATCAGTACGTTGAGGGGCGGCAGGCGGTCACTGCGCGGCTGGGGAACGGCGGGAGGCTTGTCCTGCCGGGCGGGAACTTTGAAATTCTTGCGATATTCGGGGGGGAGGGCTTTCTTGTCAGCAGTCTTCCTTACGGATGACGCCTCCGGCAGGGGGGAGACGACCGGCTCCTCGGCGGGGGAGGAAACGGCCGGTTTGACGGGGGCAGACCCCAGGTCCGCGGCGGACGGCTCGCCCGCCTGCTGGAGAATCCAGCGCTCCACATACTTCCACAACCCGAATGCGCTGAGGCTGGAAAGCGTCCACAAGAGGAAGAGGATCGCCCCGCCCCAGATCGGACCCGCGGCCTGCGCCAGCAACGAGGACAGTGCCCAGCCGACGCGTCCGCCCCACTGCCCCGTTTCGGCGGCTGCCAGGTGATTGCCGCTGATGGCCGAGAGCAGCGCCAGGGTGAGGAAGGCGGCCAGTTCGAGGGCGATGATGCGCCCCCAGCGGAGGGGAATCTCGCGGCGGGAGCGGCGGATGGCATAGACGCCGAAAGCGGCCGAGGCGGCAACTACGAAAATGCTGCCCCAGCCGAAGGCCAGCCGCAGCAGGCCCACCCATAGGCTCATCAGGTCGCCTTGGGAGAGGCCAAACAGGCCGAGCAGGGTGACGAGCGCCAGGGTAAGCAGCAGGACGCCCAGGATGTCCCACAGGAAGCGGCCAAAGTGGGTCTGGAGGCGGACGAGGCGATCGAGGAAGTCGGCGCGCGGGCGGTCTTCTTCGGGCGGTTGTGGGGAGCGGGAGGGCATTTCAGGAGGCCTTTTTCACAGCACAGATTTCATCGAGAGGCCAAGACGCTGGCGGGAAGCGTCCACCTGGATGACGCGCACCTGCACCGCCTGGCCGGGAACGAGGAAGTTTTCCAGCGTTGTGCCGGGGGGCAGGGGAATCTCGGAGGTGTGCACGAGACCCTCCAGGCCTTCCTCCAGCCGGGCAAAAACGCCAAAGGGGACGATGGCCGTGACCACCGCAGGTGTGATGGTGTCGAGCGGGTAACGTCTCTCGACCGTCTCCCAGGGATTTTCGCACAGGCGTTTCAGGCTGAGGGCGATGCGGCAGCGTTCGGCAGAGACATCCATCACCATCACTTCCACCTGCTGGCCGACCTGCAGCACCTGGGCGGGATGTCCCACACGTCCCCACGAGAGTTCGGAGATGTGGATCAGCCCCTCCACGCCGCCCAAGTCCACGAAGGCGCCGAAATCGGTGACGTTGGTCACTTCCCCGCGCACACGCTGGCCGGGCTGGAGTGAATCGAGTATCTTCAGGCGTTTGCCGGCCTCTGAACGGGCGGCGCGTTCGGAGAAGACGATGCGGCTTTCCTTAGGAACGCACTCGATGATCTTGAGTTTCAATTGACGCCCAACGTAGTTGGAGAAGCAGCCTTCGCGGCGCGATTCGTCTAGTTGGGGGGCGAAGTCTGTGAGATGCGAGCAGGGGACAAAGCCGCTTATCTGCTCGCCTTCCACCAGCAGGCCGCCCCGGTTGTAGCCAACCACGTCGAGGGTGACGATCTCGTCCTGCCTGTAAATCTGCATAGCGCGTTCCCAGTCCACGGCCGGGGCTTTCTTGGGAGTCTCCTCCTTTGGCTCCGCTTTTTGCTGCGCCAGGCGGCTCTCCTCATCAGCCAACACCGAGGCCCACCACCCCTCGTCTGGGATGGGGTTTTCCTTGTCAGGGGTCAATTTCGTTACCATTAAGGTCGTCCAGCCTCCTTCCCGTTGTCTTTCTGCAAATTGCGTTCCATGTCGAGGAGTACGCGGGCGACTTCCTCGATTGCCACCCGCTGTTTGCGATACAGGTCCGCTTCCGACATAGCCAGACGCGCCGCCACTTCGCGCACTTTGCGCCCCTCGATGAACTTCATCTCCAGGATGTTGAACAAAATCCACTCGCCGGTAAAACGGCGTTCCCCCGCCGGTCGCACCGAATCGAGCGCCTGGCGCAGGATGGCGCGCAGGGCGTTGGTCGGGCTGTCGTTCTGCTCGCGTACCGCCTGCTGGACGATCTGTAATTGCAGGAGGGGGCTGTGGGTCAATTTCGGGCCGCCCCAGTAGTGAGTAAGGGCATCCTTGACCCAAGAGGCCAGGTCCGATTCGGGCGGCAGGACTTCCTGGAGCAGGGTCGTCTTGCTGTCGTAGCGGCCAACCGCGCGCAGGCGCTGGAACATATCCACCTGCAGGTTCAGGTCTTCGAGCGAGCGGAAGACGCGCTGCTGGAGGCGGCGGTCGCGCAGGGCCAGCGCGCCGCGCCGCAGGAGCAGGCGCAGCGCCTGGCGCTGGTCGTCGTTGATCTGCTGGCCAGGCTGGCGCGCCACCCCCAGGATGCCGAGCAGGACCGGGAAGCCGTCCGCCGTTTCCGGGTCCTGGTGGAGCGGGAAGATCCAGTAATCCCCCCAGGCGTATTCGGCGTTCCCGTTGCCGTTCTCGCTGACGATTTGCAGCGCCTCTCCCAGATTGGCATCCTTCAGGAGGGGAGATTGGCCGGTGGCAACAATCAGCGACAAGTCTTCCTCATCCAGGGCAGCAATGAAGGCCGAGGGCGAGCGCAAATGGTCGCGCACCGCCGCCAGCACTGCTTCAAGGAACTGGCGCAGGTCGTTCTGGGTGATCAGGCGGTCCTCCAGGTTTTGCAGGAGCGCCAGGTCGTCGCGGTCGCGCCCGTAAAAGATAAGCCGGTCCCAAAGCGGGGCAACGAGGGTAATGATGTGTTCCATCAGCAGGACGGTCACGACCATGGAGGTGGGGACTACCCCCGAATAGACCACCCCAAAGAACTCGCCGACTCGCCGGACGATGGTCATCACGCCCAGGGCAAGCGAGGCGGTTACCGGACCCCGCATCAGCCACTTGAACAAGCGGCTTCTCACCACCCGGTCGGGCCAAGAGACGCCAAAGAAGGCCACCGCGTAAGCCATGACGATGATCAGCGCGCCTACCAGAACATTGGCAACCACGGCTGTCCCCCAGAAAAAGTAGGGATGGTCACCGGCCAGCGATGAGCCGTAGAGCAGGTAGGGGAACGATCCGAGTGCGGGGGCTGTGGCGCCCGCCAGCAGGTAGAGCATGCGCCGGCGTCCGGAGCGGGTCAGGATGTGGTTGTAGGCGCGGGCAAAATTGGCCCAGGCTGTCACCATGATGACCACGTAATAGGCGGTGAAAATTTCCGTCCAGAGAGTGCGCTCCAGGTGAGGGGCGGGCTGGCCGTCCATGATCACAGGTCCCAGCAGGCGGCCGAGGGAAAGCAAGAGCAGGAATCCTGCCGAGATCAGGTATGTCAGGCGCACCAGCCAGCGGCGCAGTCGGCGCGCCGGGATGCCGCTGGTAACCAGCAGGGCGTCCGAGAGATGCAGATAGGCAGCGGGCAAAAAGATGATCCCGATCCACTCCAGGCGCAGGAAGAGCGAAATCAAGTCGAGGCTTTCCGATGAACTCCCGAGCGCCTCGAAGGCAAAGATCACCACAATGCACAGCAGAATTAAAGCAAATGACCGCGCCACTCGGTCACGGAGGTTGAAGGTCAACGAATACAGAAACAGCGAAAAGGCTGTGATGGCAATCCCGGCAGTCAGGATTTGATTGATTGTGACAATTCCCGCCAATATCTGTTGGGCCCAATGATCAACCATGGAAACCTACCGTTACAACACTCAAATAATCGAACGACCAAAGAAAAGGGCAATATCCTGTGACTCGTAATATGCGTCATTATACCCGCAGAACTCGAAGCCGAGTTTTTGCGCCAGCCGGATGGCAGGCACGTTTTTCGTGGTCATTTCGAGCAGCAGCCGCGTCCTATGGCGGCTTTCCGCCCAAGCCTGGACAGCCAGGATGAGGGCAGTGGCCACTCCCTGACGGCGGTATCGCGGCGAGACAACCAGGTCGGTGATCCAGGCCGTGTGCGGGATCATCAAGTCGTTCATGCACACGTAACCGACCGGCGCCCCGTCCACCAGGGCGGTCAGGAAGCCCACGCGGCGGGTCCAGGTTTCGGTCAAAGCAGAAGGGGGGCGGGGATACGAGACCGGCGCCGAACGCGGCAGGCGGATCTCGCGAAAGGCAGTCGAGACCTGGTTCCCCTCCCGGCTGACGTCCATCTGCCAGACATATTCGGACTGGCAGGAATGGTCGAGCGCCATCAGGGCATGCAGGTCGGTGGCAACCGTCGGGCGTATCTGGACCTCAGGCATGGTTCTCCCTCACGGGGCAAGGATTCGCACCGGCACAACACAGGCCGGGAAGGCTTCGCCCTGGTTGTCGGTGACAACCAGGCGCAGAAGGTAATCGCCAGGAGTCAATTCGGAAGTATCCCACGCGCCCAGTTCATCATCCTGGACGGCTTCGTTCCCTGCCTGGACCGTCGTCCAGAGTTCCACCCCGGCAGGGGAAAACTCGTATTTGTAGAAACCGAAATTGGGCACGTCCGCCGTCCCCATCAGCGTGACTTTACCGCGGATCTCCTCCCCTGCCTTCGGGGAAGTGATCATGATCTGGGCGGGGATGCAGCCTGTAGATTCAGCGGTGGCGGTGGAGGCCGGGGTGGAGGCGTTCAACGTCTCTAGGAGTTGGGGAGGAATGGTGCTGGTAGGAAGCGCACCAAGTTGCAAGGTGGGCGCGCTCCGAAAGGTCAAAGCCGGCAGTGCAGGGATCAGGAAAACAATGACGATGAACTCGGTCAGCGCAAGGAAGCCGATGATGGACAGGGCCGCCGCCGCCCGGCTGGTATGGCGGCGCGCCAGTTCCTTCTCCAGCCCAAAGACAGCCTGGCGCTGTTCGTCGCGCCCCCGTGCAAGTTGGCGGATGGCAAAAATCGCTCCCAGCAGGAGGAGCAGATAGATCAACTCGGCGTACTCGTAAAGGAATTGTAAAACTTCAACCATTGCAGCCTGTCAGAGGACTCGCAGGACAGCGCGGATCAACGTCTCCAGTTTGGGGACCAGGATGCGCCCGGCCTCCAAGACTTCTTCGTGGGAGGTGACGGTATTCCCGTCGAGGTTGGCTTTATTGCTAATTCCGGAGAAACCCAGCACGCGGGTCCCGCCATGACGCGCTACGATCACCTCCGGCACGGTGGACATGCCCACCGCGTCCGCGCCGGCGAGCCGCAGGAAGCGCAGGTCTGCCGGGCTTTCAAAGGAGGGCCCGCTGAGGCCCACGTACACGCCCTCCCGCAAGGGCAGGTCCGCCTGGCGGGCTGCCTGGCGGGCAAGTTCGCACAGGCGGCGGTCGTAGGACTGGCTCATGTCGGGGAAGCGGGGACCCAGTTCGTCGAGATTGGGACCAATCAACGGGTTCAGGCCTGCCATGGCGGAAAAGTTGAGGTTGTCGGTGATGAGCATCACGTCGCCGGGCGTGAAGTCGGGATTGATCGCTCCGGCGGCGTTGGTGACGATGAGGATTTCGATCCCCAGCCGCTGCATGACGCGCACGGGCAGCGTCACCTGCTGCATCGAGTATCCCTCGTAGTAGTGAATACGCCCCTGCATCACCAGGACCGGCTGACCTTCGAGCCTGCCAATGACCAGGCGGCCGGCGTGTCCCATCACCGTCGAAACAGGCCATTCCGGGATTTCTGCATACGGCAGGATGACCGGCTCTTCGACACTCTCCGCCAGGTTCCCCAGCCCCGTCCCCAAGATCAGGCCGAGGCGCGGCTGGTCTTTGATCTTCGAACGAATTGCCCCTGCCACCCGATCTATCGTCTCTAGAGTTATTTGCATCATAATCTCCACAAATCGTATTCGAGCATCCGAATTATACCAAGTCCGATGGTTGCATAGATTGATTCCCGCCGAGGACGGCGGCTGACAGGGACAAACAGAAAATTACGCCTCCAAAAAGGTTGAAAATTCAAGCCTCCTGTGCTATGCTTCCCGTCCAATATCATGGCAAAAAACAAGATGCCCGAGACAACAACGCGCACAAGCCTGCGCGCCAGCCTGAAGCGCTGGTTCAGCAGGCTTAAGATATCGTTGCGCGAGGAAAACCGCATCCTGCGCGAACTGGTCAGCGAGCAGGAACGTCAGATCCGCCTGCTGAACAGTATGCTGGGTTCGGAGCGAAAACGTTCGGCCCAATTCACCCTGCTGAACGAAGTGGAACAGCACCTGAAGTCCGTGTTGGACCAGCCTGTTGCCGCCCAGTTGGTGTCCAATGCTATCTGTAAAGCCCTGGGGGCCGCGCTGGCGGCGATCCTGCTCTACGACGCAGACAAAAAGGAGTTTTCTGTGCTGGCCAGCGCCGGTCAGAAAAACGGCCGCCTTCCGCCTTTCTACCGCCAGAGCATTGAGCAGGGAATCATCGGCCGGGCGGCGAGGCTGCGGCGGGTCATCATCGTCAACGACACCAGCAAGGAGCCCGACTTCCTGCCCCTCGAGGGGCATGCCTTCCTTTCCGAAATTGCCATACCGCTCATCCATCACGGCGTCCTGCGGGGCATTCTCGTCGTGGACGATGAAAAACGGGCGGCCTTCAGCACCACGGATGTGGCCACGCTGGAGATTGTAGCCAACCAAATGGTCAGCGCCTGGGAACGGTCGAGTTACCATGAGCGCCTGACGCTCCTGATCCAGGAAGGGGTCAAACTCTCCACGCTGGTCGAGACCCAGGTGGTCATCGAGAATATTGCCAGAATCTCCTGCGAGATTCTCGAAGCCCAGTTCGCCTTTGTCACCCTCACCGATCAGGACGGCCGCTTCACCCGCACCGCTCACGCCGGCGACGCACCGCAAACGCTGCGCTTGCTCAAGAAAGACATCGAGACAGACCCGCTCATCAAAACCATCCTGCACACTTCCCAGGTCGTCCATCTGCGCGATATCGGCAAATCCAGCCTGACGACACACCTACGCTCCGACCCTGCCATCCTCAGGAATGTGCTGGCCTTTCCCATCCGCCTGCACGAAAACAACATCGGCGTCATACTGGCCTTTGGGAAGAATAACCAGAACGTGTTCTCGGAGAACGACGAATCCCTGGCCCGCCTGATCGCCACCCAGGCTGCCGGCGCCCTCGAAAGCGCCTGGCTGTACCAGGAAGTGCGCTCGAACCTGCAATGGAGCACCGAATTGCACCAGATGAGCGCCCAGATCCTTCAAGCCGCCGACATGAAGCAGGCCGCCGAATCAATCGCCGCCACTGCCTACCGGCTTGGGGAGGCCTCGCTTGGCGGCGTCCTTCTCTACACGCCCGACAGCAAGGGAGAATTCTGCCTCGAAATAGACGCGGACGGCATCCAGACTCCCACGTCCACCCCGGCCTCGTTGATTGAACAAGCCATCGAAACCGGCCA
This sequence comes from Anaerolinea thermophila, assembly GCA_020722345.1. Taxonomy (GTDB): domain Bacteria; phylum Chloroflexota; class Anaerolineae; order Anaerolineales; family Villigracilaceae; genus UBA877. The sequence continues at coordinate 20,883 of DYKZ01000023.1, forward strand.
GACCATCATGATCTCCGATGACAAGTTCGCAAGCATGATCTGCCTGCCCCTCCAGACCTCGCACCGCACGTATGGCGCGTTGTGGCTCGACATCCCCGAAGGCCGCTGGCACAACCCTCGCTACGCCAACAACCTGCAAATGCTTGCCTACCAGGCCACCGCTGCGCTTGAACGCTCCATGCTGCTGGCCCAGACCCGCCAGCAGGCCCAGCAACTCCAGGAAGCCTACCACGAACTCGAACTGAACTACGACAAAACGCTGGCCGCCCTCGTCTCCGCCCTGGACGCGCGTGACCGGGAAACCGAAGGCCACAGCGCCCGCGTCGGAATCATCGCCAGCCGCCTCGGCCGCTACATGGGGCTTTCCCCCGCCGAAACGAAAGCCCTCGAACGCGGCGGCCTGTTGCACGACATCGGCAAGATCGGCGTCTCTGACGCCATCCTGCTCAAGCCCGGCCCCCTGACCGAGGAAGAATGGCAGATCATGCGCCAGCACCCCGACATTGGGACGCGCATCGTCGCCAATATCCCCTTCTTGAGCGAAATCATGCCCATCATCCGCCACCACCACGAGCGCTGGGACGGTTCCGGTTACCCCCTCGGCCTGACCAGGGAGCAAATCCCCCTCCTGGCGCGCATCTTCGCCGTCGCCGACGCCTTCGACGCCCTCATCAGCGACCGGCCCTACCGCAAAAGCACCTCAGAAAAATACGCCATCAAACACCTGCAAGAGCAGGCCGGGATTCTCTTCGACCCGGAGATCGTGGCTGCCTTCACGAACATGCTGAAAGAACAGCGCTTCAAAGACCTCATCACCTCCTGAGTCTATCCAACAGCCGCCCAGAACGCCTCCACCGCCCGCTCCACCCCCAGGTCATCAATCCAATAATGCAGCACCAGCCGGAAGCGCCGCGGCCCGACAACGTCTGCCAGCACGCCGCGCCTCCTAACATGTTTGCTCACTTCTTCTGCCGAATAAGGGATGGATTCATCCAGCGAGAAGAAGACCAAGTTGGTCTCCGGCTCGTCCACCACCAGACCGGGGATCTGCTTCAGCCCATTGGCCAGTTGCTTTGCCCGGGCATGATCCTCCCCCAGCCGCAGCGACATTTTCTCGATGGCGATGATCCCCGCCGCAGCCAGGATACCCGCCTGACGCATCCCCCCGCCCAGCATCTTGCGGACGCGGTGCGCTTGTCGGATAAATTCCTTCGATCCGCACAACACCGACCCGACCGGCGCGCACAACCCCTTGCTCAGGCAAAACATGACCGAATCCACCGGCTCGGTCAATTGGCGCACGTCCACCCCCTGCGCCGCGGCCGCGTTGAACACCCGCGCCCCGTCCAGGTGGACCGCCAGCCCGCGCTCGTGGGCAAAGTCGGCCAGTTGCCGCGTATATTCCGGGGTCTGGAACGTGCCGCCGCAGTAGTTGTGGGTATTCTCAAGACAGATCAGGCGCGTTACCGGTTCATGCGGATCATCGGAGCGGATGGCCGCCTCCACATCTGCCAGCGCCAGCGAGCCATCCGGCTGGTTGGTCAACTGGCGCGAGTGGATACCGCCCAGCGCCGAAATCCCGCCCGCCTCGAACAGGAAAATGTGGCTCTTATTGCCCACCATAACCTCGTCGCCGCGCCCGCAATGCGCCAGAATAGCCGTCAGATTGCCCATTGTCCCTGAGGAGACAAACAAAGCAGCCTCCTTGCCGGTGCGCTCGGCGGCCAGTTCCTGCAGGCGGTTGACGGTGGGATCTTCCCCATACACATCATCGCCCACCTCCGCTTGCGCCATGGCAGCGCGCATCTCAGGCGTCGGTTTGGTCACGGTATCAGAACGCAAGTCAACAAAGTCCATGTTTTCTACTCCTCGCTTCTTCCTTCACTGTTCACTCTTGTTTCCCCTCGCCTCCTCCAGGGCCTCCGCCAACTCATGCGGCAGTTTTGCCTCGAACACCCGCGCTGAAGATTCGCCCGGCAGGACGATCTTGAGCCGGAAAGCGTGGAGGAAATGCCTGTCCAGCGCCAGGGAGGGCTTGCGCCTGCCATAAATCGTATCGCCGGCCACCGGACAGCCCAGGAAGGCCAGGTGGACGCGGATCTGGTGCGTGCGCCCGGTGAGGGGATGCACCTCGAGCAGGGTGTGGGCGGGCAAATTTTCCAGGGTGCGGTACTCGCTGACGGCGGTGCGCCCCTTTTCGAGCGGCACAACAGCCATCAGTTTGCGGTGCGTGGTGTTGCGCCCGATGGGCGCTTCGATGCGTCCCGACGGGGTCGGCGGCCGGCCGTCCACCAGCGCCAAGTAGGTTTTCTCGACCGTCCGCTTGCGGAACTGGTCTTGCAGCCAGCGGTGGGCGCGCTCGTTCTTGGCCACCACCAGCAGGCCGGAGGTCTCCTTGTCGAGGCGATGGACAATGCCGGGGCGCTCCTCGCCGCCGATCCCCTCCAGGTCGGGGACGTGCGCCAGCGCGGCGTGGACCAGCGTGCCGCTCTCGTGTCCGGGCGCGGGGTGGACGACCATCCCGGCCGGTTTGTCCACGATGAGCAGGTCGTCGTTCTCGAAGATGATCTCCAAGGGAATGGCTTCTGGGATGAGGCGGCTGGGAACGGGGGGCGGGATGCGCACCTCGATACGCGCGCCAGGCTCCAGGTCCAGGCCCGCCTTGGCGGCGGGTTTGCCGTTCACCAGCACGAAACCGTCCCGAATCAACCCCTGCAGGCGGGAGCGAGAAAATTCCGGCAGGCAGGCGGTCAAGAAAATATCCAGCCGTTCGCGGGCGGGTTCTTGGAAGGTGAAATGCTCGATCCGGTCACTCACCGGCGTCCTCTTCGGGCAGCGCTTGTTTCTTCGCCTGCCGTTCCTTCCACAAGACGCCGATGGTCATGATGGCTACGCCCACCGTGATGCTCGAATCGGCGATGTTGAAGATGGGAAAATCGCCGACGGAGATGAAATCGGTGACATGCTGGAATTGCAGGCGGTCAACAAGGTTGCCGGCCGCCCCGGCGAGTTGCATTGCCAGGGCCAGGCGCAGCCACCATTCCCGGCTTTGCAGGCGCGGGAAATAGTAGATGATGACAGCCGAGACGATGATGGCCAGGATGGTGAAGATGAGGTTGCCGTTCTGGAAGAAGCCAAACGCCGCGCCGGTGTTGTACCAGTGGCGGATGCGGGCGTAGGGCAGCAGCCAGGCCAGGCTTTCGGGCAGCCAGTCCGTCCCCAGCGGGATGCGGGCGCGTACCACCAACTTCGTCCATTGATCCAGGGCAATGATGCCGCCGCTCACCAGGAACAGGTAAAGGTAATCCAGCAAAATTGGTTTGATCTTGCGCGGTTTCTCTTCGGTCAAAGTTCACTCCTCGATATAGACGCGCGGCACGCGCGTGTTGATATTTGTCAGGATTTCGTAGGGAATCGTCCCGGCCCAACCGGCCAGGTCGTCGGCGGTGACGGCTCGCCCGCCGGACTCGCCGAGCAGGATCACCTCATCGCCGTTGAAGGCGGAATCGTCCGCGATGTTCACCATCATCTGGTCCATGCAGATGCGCCCCACCTGGGGGTACTTTTTCCCGCGCAGGATCACCTGCGCCTTGTTGGACATGGCGCGGAAATACCCGTCCCCGTAGCCAACCGGGACGGTGACGATGCGCGTCGGATGGTCGGACTGCCAGGTGGAGCCGTAACTGACCGGATGCCCGGCTTGCACGACCTTGAAGTAAACCACCCGCGACTTCCAGGTCAGCGCCGGCCGGACCTCGATCCTGCGTTCTGCTTCGGGGCAGGGATTCACGCCGTAGAGCAGGATGCCGGGCCGTACCATGTCGAAGCGGCTCTCCGGCAACTGGAGGATGGCCGCCGAGTTGGCCATGTGGCGGATGGGCATGGGCAGGCTGTGTTTTTCGTAGAAGCGCAGCACCTCATTGAAGCGTTCCAGTTGCAAGCGGGCATGGGTCAGGTCGGCGGCGTCGGCGTTGGCAAAGTGGGAATAGATGCCTTCCACTTCCACATTTTTGCACTTCAGCGCGGCTTCCTGCAGGGTATGGGCATTGTAGTAATGCACGCCGATGCGCTCCATGCCCGTATCAATCTTCAGGTGGACTTTGGCCTTGCGGCCCGCGGCCGCCGCCGCGGCGTCTATCTGCTCCAGGCGCTCCACCGAGGAGGCGGTAAAGGTCAGGTCATATTCCAGGTAACGCGGCACCTGCTCGCCCCAGATGCCGCCCAGGACCAGGATGGGGGTCCGCAGGCCGAGATCGCGCAGGAAGATGCCCTCCTCCAGCACCGCCACGCCGAGGTAGTCGGCGTGCGGAGCGAGGCAGCGCGCCGTTTCAGCCAGGCCATGGCCATAGGCATTGGCCTTGATGACCGGCATCACCTTCGCCGGCGCGACCGCGGCGCGGATGGCCTCCAGGTTACGGCGCAGGCGCGAGAGGTTCACTTCCGCCCAGGTGGCGCGCACGTCGCCGTTCGTAGCGATGACCGGCTGATTGATGGACATGGGGCTTATTTTACTGCTTCTTGCATGAAATGGCGAAACGGCTGCTTCACAACCGGTCAGAACTTTGAGTCAAGTTGATAGTGGCCTGTTAGCCGCTTATTAGGTTGAATACCGCCTCAGTATTTATAATCTCATTAGAGAATCCTGACCAACTGCATGAACTTGATAAAATTTGAGTCCACTGCAAAAACCTTTTTAAACACGAAGGACACAAAGGCAACGAAGGAAATTTAAGGACGCTTTGAAAATGTTGAACCACGACGCAGATTATCTTGAATAATGATTTGTGATTTTGCATTTTCCTGGCAGTCTTCGCGTGCTGCGCTGTGCAACAACCTTTTTGCAGTAGAGTCAAATTTGAAAAGTCAGAAAGAGAAGGAAAAACCATGAAAATCGTGACCGATTGCGCCGCCGACCTCCCGGCTGAAGAACGCGAGGAACTTGGAATTATCGAAGCCCCTTTATACATCCAATTCCCTGACGGCGAAGTCAACTCCGCCGACCTGACCCCGGACGAGTTCTACGACCGGCTGGAAGCCATGCGGCCTGAAATCCCCAGCACGGCGCAGCCCTCGAGCGGCATCTTTGCCGACCTCTACCACAAAATCACCGGCGCCGCGCAGGTGCTCTCCATCCACGTCTCCTCGGGGTTGAGCGGCACCATCAACTCGGCCCGCATGGGCGCCGAACAGATCAAAGAGAAAGTAATCAGCGTGGTGGACTCGATGACCCTCTCCGGCGGCCAGCGTTTCCAAGTATTGGCCGCCGCCAAAGCCGCCAAAAAAGGCTGGAGCGTGGACTCCATCCTCGAACGGCTGGACAAGATCCGCCAGAACACCGAAGTCATCTACACCCTCGAAACGCTCGAATACCTGGCGCGCGGCGGGCGCATCGGGCGCGCCCAGGCCCTGCTCGGCTCGATGCTCAAGATCAAACCTATCATCCACGTGGACAAGATTGACGGCAAATACAGCACCGTCGGCAAGACCCGCACCATCCCGTCGGCGCTGGAGACAATTGCCGACCACCTGCACGAGGTGTATGCAGACAAAGCCCTCTGGGTCAGCGTGATGCATGGGCGCTTTGGCGACGGCGCCAAGTCACTGGCTGAAATACTGGGACAGAAATTGAACATCGCGAAGATGGAAATCCTGCGTATTTCCCCCGTGCTGGGCGTCCACACCGGCCCCGGCATCGTCGGCGCGGCGGTCGTGCCAATGGAGTTGATGGAAGAATTTGCCTGAAACTGACCTCCCGGGTGGCGCCGCGCTTAAACGTGGTCTGTTTTTTTAGCCACAGATTACACAGATTTTCACAGGTTTTGAGTTCCAATCTGTGCTAATCCGTGAAATCTGTGGCCGATTCTGATATGAAAATAAACTCCAAGCGCAAACCACTGAGACACGGAGACACTGAGAAAAAACTCCGTGACTCCGTGCCTTCGTGGTTCGATTTTCATGCTTCGGGGTGAACCCCGTTCATGGATACTTTGTGGAAAAAGAGACTCCACGGTTTACTGTAGTGCTACCACCTCCCGAAGGCTCGGCGCCTTCGGGAGGTTTTCTAGTTGGGCTTATCACATGGGCGTGGGACCTGAAGCGAGTTCGTAATCAAAAGAGAGAAGCGGACCGAACAGGTTGCCGCGGCTGTCGGCCATCCGCCACTCGCTGTGATGGCGGCGGCCAAAGCGCGGGGCACGCAGGCGGACGGTGAGCGCCGCGTTTGCGCCGGGCGCGACCGGCAGGAGGTTGGTCACTTCGTCCAGCGGATATTGCCGGCGGCTGAAGAGCCGCGCCGGCCTATTGGAAAGATTGAGCAGGAGGAAGTCGGCGTCCCACGGCAGGTTGCCGGTGTTGCGCACCCGCCAGGTGACGGTGAACTGCGCCCCGGGACGGACGGCCAGCAGGTCGGCGGAGGTGTCGAAACCGAGCAGCGCCAGGTCCGCCACCGGGACCGGACGCGGGATACCGGGAAGGTTGACGCCGCGCACCTGGAAGGGGCCTTCAAGAGCATAGTTGCCGGCCCGGGCCAGCGCCCGCAGTTCGCGCGGGCGGTAGGTGGAGATGCGCAGCGCGTCGGCGGTGGCGTGGTCGCCGCGCTCGTCGGCAGCCTGGGCGATGTCATTCAGCCAGGCCTCGCGTTCGTCGAGGAAGGTCTCGATCCAGCGTTCCTCGTCTATGCCGTTCTGTCCGACCACGCTGCCGCCCAGACGGTTGGTCAGCCGTTCCAGCACCTGCCCCCAGCCTCCCTGGATGGAAATATCGTATACGACCGCCAAGGCCAGCGGGGAGGCGAGGTTGCACTGCCGCGCCCGCGTCACTGCCGGCTGGTAGAACTGCTGCTCGAAGACGAGGTCCTGCGCCTCGTTCATAGCCGCTTCTGCGGCGGCCTGGATGAGCAGGTCGCGGAAGCCGTTATCGTGGCGCAGCGACTGGTCGCGGTTGCGAACGCGCAGATCGTAGTCCTGCTGGAGGGCGCGGCTGACCGCGCTCTGACTGCGGGCGTAATATGCCGCCAGCACCTGGCCGAGCGTGCCGGAGGCCAGGGTGGCTTGGTGTTTGCCGTAACTGACGATACCGGCGTCGTAATTCTGGTAGGCAGCCGGATTCCCTTCCGGGCGGCCCGACTCGAAGATGCTGGTGATAGCCCAGACGGTGGAGCGCCAGCGGTCTGGCTCAAAGGGACCATTGTAGGAGTTGGACACATTCGCCTCCTCTAGCAGTGATTGGACAAAAAAACGTTCGAATGGTTGTGAACACTATAGCACAACCGATACCCATATTCAAGCAGAAACCTGCTCCTCAGGGAGCAGGTTTCTTATGGTTCAGGCTTTCACCAGCCCAACAGTGACTTTCTCGCCGTCAAATTCGTCGCTCATAGCAGGAACATTGGCAGGCGGGGCGGTGAAGTTCAGCGCCACGGTCAGCGTCTCGGCTGTGACGTAGTCGCGATGGGCCTCGATGGCCTCCTTCAAGCCGGGGGAGGCTTCCACGTAGAGTTTTATGCGGTCGGCCACTTCCAGACCGGCAGTCTTGCGCAGGTCCTGCACGCGGCGGACGAACTCACGCGCCAGCCCCTCGCGGATGAGTTCCGGCGTCAGGTCGGTGACCAGGGCGGCCAGATAAGCGCCCTCGGCGGCCACGGCAAAGCCAGATTTGGCCTCAGCGCGCACTTCCACTTCTTCGGGCAGGATGTCAAAGGTCTCGCCGTCCACCGTCACGGTGAGCGGCTGGCCGGAGAGCAGGGTGTGGGCCCCTTCTTCGGCGCTCATCGCCAGGACTGCCGTGCGGATGGCCGGGAACTTGCTGCCGTATTTCTG
>DYKZ01000160.1 GCA_020722345.1 Anaerolinea thermophila
GAGAGGGCCGGCAAAGCTTCGAGTTCAAGTTGTTGGACCAATTCAGGGTCGCGCCGGTGGTGATGGCCGAGGAACAGGAGGGCCTGCCCCAGCCGCTGGAGTTCTCGCCTGCAGTGACGGGCGCGGGTGAATGGCTCAACTCGTCGGTGTACGTCTTCCAGCCGGGGGAACCCCTGTTGAGCGGAAGCAGGTACACGGTGCGGGTAGATGCGTCCCTGGCAGATGCCGCCGGGAACGGACTGGAAGAGCCGTACCTGTGGCAGTTCAGCACGCGCGCGCCGGTCATCGGCTATTACGGGTTGAAGGGGGGAGTCCAAAACCCCAAGAAAACCGTCGAAAATGTGTTGCTCGACCAGACCTTCACGGTCACTTTCTTGCAGCCCATGAACGCAGATAGCGTGACCAAGGCGGTGACGATCCACGACCGCGAGACTGGGCAGGTCTTCCCCACCCGCCTGAAATGGAACAAGGACTTCACCAACCTGACGGTCGAACCGGCCGGGCGCTTCAAGATCGCCAGTTTCTACCAACTGACGGTGGCGGATACGGCGCAGTCGCAGGACGGCGCGACCCTGCGGGAGGGGCTGGCGCTGCTCTTCGATACCGTCTCCCTGCCGCGCATCCTGAACGTGGACCCGGCGCCGGGGTCTACGCCGCAGGAATACCGCTCCTCGCTGCGGGTGAACTTTGCCTCGCCGATGAAGTTCGAGACGCTCAAAACGCGGGTGCGCGTCTCGCCGGAACCGGAAGGCGGGTTGGAATTCTATTACAACGACAGCGCCTGGCAACTTACCGTCTACGGGCTGGAGCCGGCCACCGAGTACGTGGTGCGCCTGCTGCCGGGCATGACCGACCTGTACGGCAACGCCATCCAGGCGGAATACGCCTTCACATTCACAAACCCGGATTATTCGCCCTACGCCCGCCTGGCGCTGCCGTGGACGCCGCTGGTCTACCGCGCGGGGGGGCCGCAGGAGGTGTTCTTCGAGCATCTCAACCTGGAGTCGGCGCAGGTTTCCTTGTATGCGTTGAGTTACGTCGAATTCAGCCGCCTGTTGAAAGGCGACATCTCGACTACAGATTTCCAACCGAAAACCCAGCCGCTGCGCACCTGGCAGCCGGATGTGCAGGCCGCCCGCAACCAGACGCACTTCCTGGACATCGAACTGGAAGACCCGAAGGGGAATCCACTGGAACCGGGTTATTACTTTATTGGCCTGGAAGGGGCGCCGCTGGAATATGAGGGCGCATACTACCAGGGCTTCTTGTTCATCGTGGCTACGGACAATATCACTTTCAAGGCCACGCCCAGCGAAGGCCTGGACTGGGTGACCGACCTGGAAAGCGGAAAGCCGCAGGCGGGCGTGCCGGTCACGTTTTACAACGACAAATTCATCCGCCTGGGCGAGGCTAAAACGGACAAAGACGGCCTGGCGCGCCTGGGCGGCAACGCCCCGCTCTACGCCCGCGTGGAAGGGGATGGACGCGCCGCCTTCACCGCCTTGGACTGGGGCAGCGGCGTTTGGGCGGGCGACTTTGGGCTGTACGAAAACTACTACGACAACCGCCCGGCCTCCTTTGCTTACCTGTACACCGACCGGCCCCTGTACCGCCCCGGGCAGGAGGTGTTCTTCAAGGGCATCGTGCGCAAGAACGACGACCTGCATTACAGTCTGCCCGCCAGGGAGTCGGTCTACGTGACGGTGGACCACTGGGGCGAGCAGGTCTACGCGCAAGAACTGGCGCTATCCGACCTGGGCAGTTTCAACGATTCGTTCACCCTGTCGGACGCCGCCGCGCTGGGAACCTATAGCATCTATGTGCGCTACGCCGGGGAGGAGAATGCGTTTGGCAGCCTGTCCTTCCGCGTGGCGGAATACCACAAACCGGAGTTCCAGGTCAGCGCCTCGGCTGCGCCTTCCCAGGCGCTGGCAGGGACGAGCGTGGATTTCAGCGCGCAGGCGACCTACTATTCCGGCGGGAACGTCGCCAACGCGGAAGTGGAATGGTTCCTCGAAGCCAGCCCTTACACGTTCGAGCCGTCCAAGGCGTACCAGCGTTTCAGTTTCACCGATTGGGAGCGCGACACGTACTGGTCCCCGCAATCGGCGGGCGCGAGCGGCACCCTGGCCGAGGGACAGGGCGTGAGCGACGAGAACGGGCTGTTCACCGTGACGCAGAAACTGGCCGCAGGCAAGGGCGGCCAACTGGTCACGTTCAAAGCCAACGTGACCGACGTAGGCGGCAGCCTGGTCAGCGGGGGGACGAGCATAGTCATGCACCCCAGCGAAGTGTACGCCGGCATCCGCGCGGAGAAATACATCGGCGCGGCGGGGGAGGCGCAATCCTTCGAGGCGGCGGTCCTGGATTGGGATTCGCAGCCGGTGGCGGGCCAAGCAGTGAGCGTGCAATTCATTGAGCGCAAATGGTACAGCGTGCAGGAGAAGGACAAGCAAGGCCAGTTGCGCTGGGTCACATCAGTCGAGGAAATCCCGGTCGGGACGCAGAAGGTTGTCACAGATGAGAAGGGGCTGGCTGCGGTCTCGTTCACGCCGCCCAACGGCGGGACGTTCAAGGCGCTGGTCACGGTCAGGGATGCGAAGGGCAACACCCACCAGGCCTCCACGTACGTCTGGGTGGCAAGCCAGGACTACATCGCCTGGCGGCAGACCAACGACCGCACCTTCAGCCTGGTGGCCGACAAAGAGAGTTACCAGCCCGGCGAGACGGCGGAAATCCTGATCGCCCAGCCGTTTGCGCAGGACGTTTACGCGCTGGTGACGTACGAGCGCGGGCATATTTATCACCAGGAAGTGCTGCGGCTGGAAGACAACAGCATGGTGTACGAATTGCCCATCACCGGCGACATGGCCCCGATGATCTATCTCTCGGTAGTGGCGGTAAGCGGGGCGCAAGGAGAGTCGGCGCCCGATTTCAAGGTCGGCATGACGCGCCTGGGCGTGGACACCAGCCAGCAGGGCCTACAAGTGGAGGTGGCCGCTGACAAAGAGACCAGCGGGCCGGGCCAGTCCGTAACCTACACCATCACCGCCAAAGACGCCTCCGGCAAGCCCGTGCAGGCCGAAGCCTCGCTGGCAGTGGTGGACAAGGCCGCGCTGGCGCTGGCGCCGTCCAATTCGGGGCCGATGCTGGACAGTTTCTACCCGCAGCAGGCGCTGGGCGTGCGCACCGCGCTCGGCCTGGTCTCCAGCGCGGACGATTTCAACGCCCAATACCGCGAGAGCATCGCGGAGGGCGGTGGGAGCGGAGGCGGCGGGGGCGGCGGCGACGAGAATTTGGGGGTGGTCACCGTGCGCCAGGATTTCAAGGACACGGCCGCGTTCAAGGCGCTGGTGATGACCGATGAAAACGGCCAGGCGCAGGTGACGGTGGAACTGCCGGAAAACCTGACCACCTGGCGGGCGGATGCGCGCGCCGTCACCGCTGACAGCAAAGTGGGGCAGGCGACGAACGAGGTCCTCAGCGCCAAACCGCTGTTCGTCGAACTGACCACGCCGCGCTTCTTCGTCGTGGGCGACCAGGCCCAGGTGGGCGCGGTGGCGCACAACAACACCAGCGCCGCGCTCGAAGTGGAGGTCGAACTCGAGGCGGAAGGCGTCGCCCTCGATAGCGGGAGCAGCCAGCAGGTCCAGGTGGAAGCGAAGGGACAGGCCTACGTCGCCTGGGACGTGACCGTGCAAGATGTCCAACGGGTAGACCTCACCGTCCGCGCTTCCGGCGGCGGCTACCAGGACGCCAGCAAACCGGCGCTGGGTACGCTCGCAGGCCAGGGACTCCCGGTCTACACCTTCACCGCCAGGGAGACGGTCGGCACGTCGGGATTGCTGCGCGAAGCGGGTTCGGTCACCGAAAGTTTGCAACTGCCCCAAACGCTCGACTACAGCGACGCCAGCCTTTCCGTCCGCGTCGAGCCGTCGCTGGCGGCTTCGCTGCAAGGCGGGCTGGCCTATCTCGAAGATTTCGATTACCTGTGCATGGAGCAGACCGTCTCGCGCTTCCTGCCCAACGTCATCACGGCGCGCGCGCTGGCGGCCGCCGGGCTGGACGACCCCCAACTCAAGGGCGATCTCAACCGGCAGGTGAACGCCGCCCTGCAACGCATCTACGCCAAGCAACTGTACGACGGCGGCTGGCACTGGTGGGACGGCGACGAGAGCGACCCGTACGTCACCGCCTACGTGGTCTATGGCCTGCTCGAAGCGCGCGAGAGCGGCTACCCGGTGGCGCAAGCCGCGCTGGATGCCGGGCTGCGCTATCTCAAGGACAACCTGCCCGACATCGCCTCCCACACCCGGTTGCGCGGCGGGGGCGGCGGCGGAGGCGGCCTGGCCTGGCAACTCAACCGCTACGCCTTCATGATGTACGTCCTTGCGCGCGGCGGCGAACTGGGCGCCGGCGAACCCAACGGCCTGTACGAACAGCGCGCCATTCTGGGACTGTACGCCCGCGCTTACCTGATGCAGACCTTGCACCTGCTCGACCCGCAAGACGAGCGCATCGCCTCGCTTCTTTCGGACCTTGGGGCTGCTACCGTTACGTCAGCCTCCGGCGCGCATTGGGAGGAGGCCGAGGCCGACTACTGGAACTGGAACACGGACACGCGCACCACTGCCATCGTGCTGAACGCCTTCGTGCAGGTCGCGCCGGAAAGCCCCGTCACGGCGCAGGCCGTCCGCTGGCTGATGGCGCACCGCACTGCCGGGCGCTGGGCTTCCACGCAGGAGACGACCTGGTCGCTGATTGCGTTGACCAATTGGCTGGTCGA
>DYKZ01000161.1:0-1030 GCA_020722345.1 Anaerolinea thermophila
TGATTGTTGCGGCCTTCATGGACTCGTATAACAACATCGTGCGTGCGGTTCGCCAATACAAAGCACAAGAAGTTCAAGGTGGATTGGGCACTGGCGGACAACTTGGCGTTCAGGCCGAGCAACTCCCTCCAGGGGCCGCGCCTGTCACATCAAGCAAGAAAAAGAAAAAATAACTTATGACCTGATGGCGACACACATCGCCTAAGTCACAATCTAAAGGCTCCATGTGAGCCTTTTTTATTGGAATATAACTGCAATGCACTTCCCACCTGACTTCACCTGGGGTGTCGCCACCTCCGCCTACCAGATTGAAGGCTCGCCGCTGGCCGACGGCGCGGGCTTGAGCAACTGGCACCGCTTCGCGCTGGAAAGCGGGCGCATCCTCAATGACGACCACGGCGAAACGGCCTGCGACCACTATCGCCTCTATCATGACGATGTGGCGCTGATTAAAGAACTCGGTGTGGATGCCTATCGCTTCAGTTTCAACTGGGCGCGCATCCAGCCGCACGGCAAGGGTGCGGTGAATGAAAAGGGACTGGATTTCTACCGTCGTCTAGTGGACGCGCTGCTCGAACACGGCATTCAACCCTTCGCCACGCTGCACCACTGGGACCTACCCGCCACACTGGACGACCACGGCGGCTGGCTCAACCGCGACACCGCGCACCGCTTTGCTGACTTTACCGCAATCATGACCCGCGCACTGGATGGTCAGATTCAGGACTGGTGCACCTTCAACGAACCCTGGGTCATCATGCACGAAGGCTACGTCAACGGCGCGCATCCGCCCGGCTTGCACAATCTGGCTCACGCGCCTACCGTCGCCCACAACCTGTTGCGCGCCCATGCGGAAAGCGTGCGCGCCTACCGCGCCAATGGCTCGCATCGCATTGGCCTCGTCGTGAATATCGAACCGAAATACGCCGCCAGTGACTCTTTAGACGACCAAGCTGCACAAGTGCGCGCTGAAAGTTACATGAACCGCCTGTTCATCGACCCAATTTTCCGTGGCGAATGGCCCAAACCT
>DYKZ01000161.1:1131-4756 GCA_020722345.1 Anaerolinea thermophila
CAGCGTGGTACGCCACCAAGCGGGCGGCTTTCTCGACACAACCAGCGTGCGCCAACCCGGCACGCACACCGAAATGCACTGGGAAGTTTTCCCGCAAGGCCTGACCGACACCCTGCTTTGGCTAAGTGAACGCACCCAAGGCTTGCCACTGTACGTGTCCGAAAACGGCGCTGCCTTCAACGACCCGCCCCTCATCAACGGTCGAATGGCTGACACAGCGCGCGTCGATTATTTGCGCGAACACCTGCACGCCGCCGCGCTAGCGATTGAACAGGGCGTGAACCTGCGCGGCTACTTCGCTTGGTCGCTGCTGGACAATTTCGAATGGCAGTTCGGCTATTCCAAACGTTTCGGCTTGGTGCATGTCGATCCATCCACGCAAAAGCGCACGCTCAAGGACAGTGCGCATTTTTTTGCGGGGGTATGTCGTCGATAGACAATGAATCAACGCCCCTGCTGCTTCAGCACTTCCTTCATTAACATTTGAATCTGCGGGTCGTTCATATTGGGTAGGCCATTGGGCAATCCCGGCAGGGCTGCGGCATTGGTCTTTTTCGGCAAGATAAAAAGCGCATCGGCTAAGGGTGTTTCGCTGATTTTTTCAAGACGCATTCCGCTACCCGTCGTCTCTTGCGAACGCACAATACCCTTGTCTTGCAAAGCGCTATGGTCGCGCATTTGGCGGAAGGTGGCCGCAACGTGGGCGTTGCCCATGGATTGCTGCATTTGATCGCCCACGCGCTCCATCGCCTGACTTAATTGCTTGGCGCGTGCATCCTTTGATAACACCAACTCCCCCGCATGGGTGCCATCACTCCAGCGGTACGCCTCCCCGGCTAAACCAGCCACCGCCTCCTTTTTGCCCGTGGCTTCAAGCGTGAACTTGGGCGCTGTTTTTGTCTTTTTACCCGCGACACCCAACGCCCCCGCAATGCCCGCGACCATGGCCATATCCATCACCTCGCCCTGCTGGGTTATGGCATACAGTTTGTCATTAACGAGCAGCAACGCGCCCGCTTCATCGGGCTTTTTACCCGCAAAGTCATAGCGAATGTGCTGCGCATCTTTGTACTGAATTGTTAATGTACCCGCGTCCTTTTGTTGGTCGTTCGTCAGGCTATACACGCCAGTAAGATCAGCCTGCGCGCTCATTGACGCGCCCCCCAGCAACAAAACCGCCGTTAAACCCATCTGCTTAATCTTCATCACCTTCCCCCGAATTAGTTTCCGCCTAGCAGCCTGTCGGACTTGAGCGGCTGAAGCGAAAAAATCGCCGACCGAGGACAGATTTTGACGATTTTTTCGGCAATAGCAGGGACTATTGGCTAAAAAATCGGTGAAATATGGATCGGTCAGCGGCTTTTGCAGCCAGATCGTCTCAAGTCCGACAGGCTGCTAGACCCTTTGACACCGACGAAAGTTTGACATGCTTTTGCCATCTTGCAGGCTGTACAATCGCGCATTTTATTTAGCACCACAGAGGGTCGCCCATGAGATTCCGCTTCCCCATCGTCATTATTGACGAAGACTTCCGCTCCGAAAACGCCAGCGGTTTTGGTATTCGTGCCCTCGCCACCGCCATTGAAGCGGAAGGCGTTGAAGTCATGGGGGTCACGAGTTACGGCGACCTGTCCACGTTTGCCCAACAACAAAGCCGTGCTTCGGCTTTCATCATGTCGATTGACGATGAAGAATTTAGTTCAGGCATTCCCAACGAAGAACTTGCCGTGGTGCGTCAATTGCGTTCTTTCGTTGAAGAAATTCGCTTCCGCAACGCCGATATTCCGATTTTTCTGTATGGCGAAACGCGCACCTCCAGCCACATTCCTAACGATATCCTCAAGGAGCTGCACGGCTTCATTCACATGTTTGAAGACACGCCGGAGTTCGTCGCGCGCCACATCATCCGCGAATCCAAGGCCTATCTTGACACCCTCGCGCCGCCGTTTTTCCGCGCGCTCACCCACTACGCAGCGGACGGCTCGTATTCCTGGCACTGCCCCGGTCACTCCGGCGGCGTGGCGTTTTTGAAAAGCCCGGTTGGGCAAATGTTTCACCAGTTCTTCGGCGAAAACCTGCTGCGCGCCGACGTGTGCAATGCGGTCGAAGAACTCGGCCAGCTACTTGACCACACCGGCCCGGTCGCCGCCTCTGAGCGCAACGCCGCGCGCATCACCCATGCTGACCACCTGTATTTTGTCACCAACGGCACCAGCACCTCCAACAAGATGGTCTGGCACAGCGTGGTCGCCCCCGGCGACATCGTGGTGGTCGATCGCAACTGCCACAAATCCATCCTGCACGCCATCATCATGACCGGCGCGGTTCCGGTATTCCTCACGCCAACGCGCAACCATTTCGGCATTATCGGGCCGATTCCGCTGTCCGAATTCACGATGGAAAACATCCAAAAGAAAATCGATGCACACCCCTTCGCCCGCGATGCCGCCATCAAAAAGCCACGCATTCTGACCATCACCCAGTCCACCTACGATGGTGTTTTGTACAACGTCGAAACCATCAAGGAACTGCTGGATGGCGAAATCGAAACCCTGCATTTCGACGAAGCGTGGCTACCCCATGCTGCGTTCCACGAGTTCTACGGCGACTATCACGCTATTGGCGAAGGCCGTCCGCGCTGCAAGGAATCACTGATCTTCTCCACTCAATCCACGCACAAACTGCTGGCAGGCCTATCGCAAGCCTCGCAGATTTTGGTGCAAGACAGCCAAAACGGCGGTTTTGATCGTGACGTGTTTAACGAGTCCTACCTGATGCACTCCTCCACCTCGCCGCAGTACGCGATTATCGCCTCCTGCGACGTGGCGGCGGCCATGATGGAACCGCCGGGCGGTACTGCGCTAGTCGAAGAATCACTGGTCGAAGCGCTCAATTTCCGCCGCTCCATGCGCAAAGTCGATGAAGAATGGGGTGCGGATTGGTGGTTTAAGGTCTGGGGGCCGGACGAGCTACCGAGCGAAGGCATGGGCGAGCGCGAAGACTGGATGATTAAACAGGGCGACCGCTGGCACGGCTTTGGCGATCTGGCAGACGGCTTCAACATGCTTGACCCGATCAAGGCCACTGTCATCACACCGGGACTGAACATGGATGGCGACTTTGCCGACTGGGGCATTCCGGCGGGAATCGTCAACAAATACCTCGCCGAGCATGGTGTCGTGGTGGAAAAAACTGGCCTGTACAGCTTCTTCATCATGTTCACCATTGGCATTACCAAGGGTCGCTGGAACACACTGGTGACTGCTTTGCAGCAGTTCAAAGACGATTACGACCGTAACCAGCCACTTTGGCGCATTTTGCCGGAGTTCATTGCCAAAAATCCCGTGTACGAGCGCATGGGCTTGAAGGATTTGTGCAACAAGCTGCATGGCCTGTACAAGCAATATGACGTGGCGCGCCTGACCACCGAGATGTATCTCTCCGACATGGTTCCGGCCATGCGCCCTGCCGATGCCTGGGCGAAAATGGCGCACCGCCAGATCGAACGCGTGCCCGTGGACGAGCTGGAAGGCCGCATTACCGCAAGCTTGGTCACACCCT
The DNA here is from genome assembly GCA_020722345.1 of Anaerolinea thermophila. Classification (GTDB taxonomy): domain Bacteria; phylum Chloroflexota; class Anaerolineae; order Anaerolineales; family Villigracilaceae; genus UBA877. The sequence continues at coordinate 4,693 of DYKZ01000161.1, forward strand.
ATCCGCCCGGCATCCCCCTGCTGATCCCCGGCGAGCGCTTTAACAAAACCGTGGTCGATTACCT
>DYKZ01000162.1 GCA_020722345.1 Anaerolinea thermophila
GATATGAAAACAAACTCCAAGCGCAAACCACTGAGACACGGAGACACTGAGAAAAAACTCCGTGACTCTGTGCCTTCGTGGTTCGATTTTCATGCTTCGGGGTGAACCTCATCCATTTATACTCTGTGGTTTGATTTTGGCCTTTTTGCAGTGGACTCACACAATGTATTGCATTGGGGGTGATTTCGGGCTAAACTTGGAAGGATGGAAGAAACCAAGCCCAAACTCCGCCACATGGCCGAGCAACTTGCCCGCTTGATCGAGGTCAGCGTCACGCTCAATTCGACTCTCAACCTGGATGAATTGCTCCAATTCATCATCAAAACAGCAGAAGAAATCCTGAATTGTGAATCTGTCTCGATTTTGCTGTACGACGAGAAGCGCGCCCAGTTGATCTTCGCCGCGGCTACCGGATCAGACTCGAAGAGATTGGCAGAGATTCCGGTTCCTCTGGAAAACAGCATCGCCGGAGAAGTATTCTTAGAAAACAAACCCACCATCCTTTCGGATGTCAAGAGCCACAGCCGCCACTACAAACTTGTATCAACCTCCGTCGCCTTTGACGTCCATAACATGCTGGTCGTGCCGATGCGGACCAAGAACCGCCCAACTGGCGTGCTGGAAGCCCTCAACAAACGCAACGGTACATTCACCGAAGCAGACGAAGACATCCTTTCCATCATTGCTTCACAAGCCGCAGTGGCCATCCACAATGCCCGCCTAGTCAAAGCCCTGCGTGAGGCCTACAACGAGATCAGCGCAGCCAACTACCTGAAAACAAATTTCCTAGCGCTGGCCTCCCATGAACTGCGCACCCCCCTGGGGATCATTATCGGATATGCAACCTTCCTGCAGGAAGAATCGCCCGGCGAACTGTCTGACCATGCCAAGCAGGTGCTTAACGCTGCCATGCAGATGCGCGCCTTGGTGGACGCTATGACCAACCTTAACATGCTGCGCTCCAAAGAGATGGTGATGCGGCGTGTCATGGTCCCCATCCAACTCATTTTGCGCGGAGCCTACAACGAGGTGAAGAAATTAGCCGAAGCCAAGGGTCACCAGGTAAGTTTGAACCTGCCCAAGGCGCCATTGCCGGTCAAGTGCGATCCCGAGAAGTTGAACACGGTCTTCGTCAACCTGATGGACAACGCCGTGCGATTCACTCCCGAGGGCGGAAAGATTACGGTCAGCGCTTCACTCAACCCAGGCGGAGATATGCTGGTCACAATCCAAGATTCCGGCATCGGGATCGAGCCAAGCGAACTCAAGAAAATCTTCAACGAATTCTACCAGGTGGAACCGCACACCACCCGCAAGCATGGCGGGCTGGGCATTGGTCTGCCGATTGCCAAGGGGTTAATCGAAGCGCACGGCGGCAGGATTTGGGCCGAAAGCGAGGGGCACAACAAAGGCTCGACCTTCAAAGTGCTCCTGCCCAAGATCAGCACATCTGTACTCTCCACCATGATACGATAAGTAACCCGCCCGGCTCTCACGAACCGGGCGGTTTTTTTATCAGCCCAACTGCGCCTTCAACTTCTCGGCGGTTTCTCTGAAAGAGTCCAACCGTTCCCGCTCCCGTTGAACGACCGCGGGAGGGGCTTTATCGGCAAAATCCGAAGCGAGCAGTTTCTCCAGCCGCTCGATCTGGACCTGGAGGCTGCTCAACTCCTTCTCCAGACGGGAGCGCTCCTCGTCCAAGTTCACCATCCCGGCAAGGGGAACGTGAACCTCGACCGGGCCTACCACTAGGGTAATCGCATTCTCCGGCTTCGCTGCCAGCAAGCGGTGAATAGTGAACTGGGCCGGGGCCAACCCCGCCAGCGCGGCAATGACCGGCGATTGTTCCGCCAGCAGGTTCGTCTTCGCCCCGCCGACGAGAATCGCCGGAAGGCGCTTGGCCGGGCTGACCTTCTTCTCGGCGCGCAGGTTGCGGATGGCGCGGACGATCTCCTGCACCAGCGCGAAGTCCGCAGTCTTCCCTGCTTCCCAGCCTTCTTCTGGACGCGGCTCCGGCCAGGGGGCAATGATCAGGGCTTGTGGCCAGTCTTTGGCAAGGTAGGACAAAATGGCATTTTGTCCTACCGCGCGACGCAGGTGACCCCACAGTTCCTCGGTCACGAAGGGGGTGAACGGATGCAGCAGGCGCAGGGAAATATCCAGAACGCGAGCAAGTGTCACGACTGTCTGCTGCCTGGTTTCTTCTTTCTGCATCTGCAATTTGGCGACCTCCACGTACCAGTCGGCGAAATCGGACCAGAAGAACTCGTAGATCTGCCGCCCGGCCTCGCCGAATTGGTAGGATTGGAACAACCGCTCCACAGCGCGCACGAGTTGCTGGAGCCGCGCCCAAATCCAACTGTCGGCCAGCGTCCAATCGGACTGACCGTGGAGTGTGGAAGATGGACGATGGTCTGCGGTCTGTAGTCCGCGGTCGTCGAGCGAAGCGATGGCTGAAATCACAAATCTTCCCGCATTCCAAATCTTGTTGGCGAAGTTGCGATTGGCTTCGACCTTTTTCTCGCTGATGTTCATATCTTGGCCAGGCGTGGAGCCAACCAGAAGAGTGAAGCGCAGGGCGTCGGTGCCGTACTCGTCCATCACCAAAAGTGGATCAATTACGTTACCGTATGACTTGCTCATCTTACGGCCATGTTCATCACGTACCAGCCCGTGCAGATAGACCGTGTGGAACGGCGCTTCGCCGGTGAATTCCAACCCCATCATGATCATGCGCGCCACCCAGAAGAACAGGATATCGTAGCCGGTCTCCATCACGGTGGTCGGGTAGAAGTACTCCAAGTCGGGCGTTTTGTCGGGCCAGCCGAGGGTGGAGAACGGCCACAGTCCCGAGGAAAACCAGGTATCAAGCACGTCCGGGTCCTGCTGGATGTTCTTGCCGCCACAGTGGGCGCACAGCAGCGGGTCGGTGCGGGCACAGGTCTGCCCGCCGCAGTCGGCGCAGTACCAGACCGGGATGCGGTGTCCCCACCACAATTGGCGCGAAATGCACCAGTCGCGGATGTTCTCCAGCCAGTTGAAATAAACCTTCTCGAAGCGCTCCGGGACGATCTTGATACGCCCGTCGCGGACGGCCTCCAGCGCGGCCTTTGCCAGCGGCTCAATCTTGACAAACCACTGCTCAGAGATCATCGGCTCGACAATCTCGCCGCCGCGCTGCGAACGCGGTACGTTGAGCGTATAAGGCTCTTCCTTGATGACCAGGCCGGCAGCGCGCATGTCCTCCCATAGTTTTTCGCGGCAGGCAAACCGGTCCAGACCTGCGTACGGCCCGCCAACCTCGGTCACCTTCGCCTCCCGGTCGAGCATCGAGAGCACCGGTAATCCGTGCCGCTGGCCGATTTCGTAGTCATTCGGGTCGTGACCAGGCGTGATCTTGAGCGCGCCGGTGCCAAACTCGCGGTCCACGTACTCGTCGGCGATGACCGGCACCTCACGCCCCAGGATCGGCACGATTACCTTTTTGCCGATGAATTTCTTGTAGCGTTCGTCTTCGGGGTGGACGGCCACGGCGGTATCGCCCAGGATAGTTTCCGGGCGGGTGGTGGCGACGGGGATGTATTCGCCTTTCATCCCAGCCAACATATATTTGAAATAATACAGTTTTCCCGGCTCCTCGGAGTACTCCACTTCCAAGTCCGAGACGGCCGTTTTGAGGCCAGGAGACCAGTTGATGAGGCGTGGGCCGCGGTAGATGAGTCCCTTCTCATAGAGGCGGACAAAGGCTTCACGCACAGCGCGGCTTAGGCCCTCGTCAAGGGTAAAGCGTTCACGTTTCCAATCGCAGGAGGCACCCAGCCGGCGAATCTGGGTGGTGATGATGCCGCCATATTTTTCCTTCCAGTCCCAGATGCGGCGCAGGAATTCGTCGCGGCCAATTTGTTCGCGGCTCAGCCCTTCTTTAGCCAAGGCCTTTTCGACCTGCAACTGGGTGGCGATGCCAGCGTGATCGGTGCCGGGAACCCAGAGCGTGGGAATGCCTTTCATGCGGTGGTAGCGGATCATCAAGTCTTCCATCGAGACGAAGAGCGGGTGGCCGAGGTGCAGTTCCCCTGTAACATTTGGCGGAGGAATGGAAATGACGAACGGTTTCTTCGCCGGGTCGAAGTCCGGCTTGCGGGGGTCGTTCGACGGCTGGAAATATCCGCCCTTCTCCCACATCTCATAGACGCGCGGCTCGGTGGATTTGAAGTCGTAGGCTTTGGGTAACTGGTATTCGGTCATTCTGCATCCTTTTATGTGTCATTGCAAGCCCCGCCGGTCAAGTGGCCTGTAAGGCTGACCGAGACCAAGGGGAGAAGCAATCTCATTCTTCCAAAACAAAAACGCCCGTATCCTCATGAGGACGGCGGGCGCCGCGGTACCACCTCACTTCACCAACTGGTGCACTCTGCCCGGACAATCATCCGGCCGGTCTGTAACGGGACTTCCCGTGCCGTTCTACTCTCATTGCGATTTCTTCGGCAAAGGCGTTGTGCGACTTCGGCAGTCGCCATACTGCGGAGGCTTCCAGCCGAGACCTCCTTCTCTATCAGCGTGCAGGCCGCTTACTACTCACAACGATGATGCGCAGATTATACCTACCGGGGTATATCAAGTCAAGCGCGATTATGGTATCCTTAACCTGATATCAACACCCAAATAATATTTGACTCTCCTGCAAAAAGGCTATTGCACCGCGCAGCATGCGAAGACCGCCAGGAA
>DYKZ01000024.1 GCA_020722345.1 Anaerolinea thermophila
AATCATACCATAAAAATCCGGCTTATAATCTAACCATATTGTTAGAAATACCGCCGAAGACAGACATGGGACACAAACTCACCCCCAAGACATCCTCAAAGGCACCCGCCTGACCTTCAAGACCGAGATCGCCTTTGCCCTCAACGAGCACCCGCGCATCGTGGGAGCGCGCAGATACCGCTACCATTCCCCGCTCATCTCGGCGGAGTGGTGCGCCTTTACCAACTTCCCCTGGGGGCGCGGACCGATTAACTTCGAGCCGCAGGAGGAGTCCCTGGCGATGGAGACCTACGCCACCTGGCTGCGACTCTTCGAACTTCAGCGCTATTACTCCTGGATCGTGGACCGCTTCCACATCTCGACGCGCGCCTACCAGTTGCAGACTTACGGCAAGGATTACGATTTCCGCTGGATCGAGGAACGCCTCCTGCCGCTCAACTTCCGCCTCGTCTTCCTGAACCGGACACCCGAGTCCTTTGCCGCGGCGCGGGAGGAGCGCCTGAAAGTCTCCGGCAAACCGGACCAGTACGATGACCTGTCGGTCTTCGTCCGCGAACAGGAACTGATGCGGCGGCTGGTGGGCGAGTCGTTTTTGCCGAGATTGGAATTGGATATATCCGACAATGACATCCCCGGCGCGGTCGAAAAGATCGCCGACTGGATGGAGTCCACCGGCGGGTTGTGGATGGACTGAACCGGTGAATCAGAGTATAATTTGATTAGCCAATCAAATTAGCCAACAGGAGAAAAAGATGCTCCGCTCTTTGCCTGCAACCGAAGTCAAGAACCGCCTGGGGCGTGTTTTGCGCGAGGTGGCAAAATCCGGCGGGCCCATCTACGTTGAACGTGACGGCAAGCCGGTGGCGGTCATCCTCAGCGTCAGCGAGTTCGAGCGCACGCGCCGTGCGGCGGCAGCCAATGAAAAAGCAGAGCTGCTTGGAAATGCATTCGGAATGTGGCGCGGCCGCGCTGATATCGGCGAAAATTGGGTGGCCGAAGGCCGTTCCCGGTGGGACAGTGAGTGGCCGAAATGAGCCAGCCGCGCGAATTGTTGTTCGATACCACCGCGCTCGTGGACATTTATCGCGGGCGGATGGAGATCAAGCCGCTGTTCGACGCCGTTGTTGGGGGCGAACTCAAACCATACGTTTCCGTGGTCACGGAAGCGGAACTCTGGCGCGGCGTCAAACTGGAGGAAGTGGAACTTCACGAGACGCTTCTTTCTCGTTTTGTAAGCATCCCACTGCAATCTGACATGGCCCGGCTGGCCGGGGCTTGGATGCAGCATTACGCCGCTGTTGGCCTGGGCTGGATGGACGCGTTGATCGCGGCAACAGCCAAGTCAGCCGGTCTGCCTGTCCTGACCCGCGACCTTCGCCTGACAGAAGTCCTTGCCGCCGAACTCGAATTCGAAACCTACGGGTAGGGGCGACCCAATGGGTCGCCCCTACTACCCCTCCTTCGGCGGCGCGGCGGGACCGTAATCCAGCACCTCGCGCACGCCGGTATTCGGTTCGGGGGGACCGAGGATGCCCTTTTCCTCCAACGTGTCCACCAGCCGGGCGGCGCGGGTGTAGCCGATGCGCAGACGGCGCTGGAGCATCGAGACCGAGCCGCGCCCCTCCCGGCGGCAGATGTCAATGGCCTCGTTTATCAGTGGGTCGCCCTGGATAGCGGTGATGTCCTCGAACATGGGGACTTGCTTCAGCGGCACGCCCTGCGGGAGCATCGCCCCGGCGGGCAGGTTGGGGGTCCCGGCGGCGGCGTAGGGGCTGGCGGCGCCGGCCTGCATACGCCAGAAGTCCACCAGGCGGGTGATCTCCACATCCGAGACGAAGACGCCCTGCAGGCGCACCGGAGCGGGCGCGTCGGGGGCCTGGAAGAGCATGTCGCCGCGTCCCAGCAGGCGTTCCGCGCCCGGCTGATCGAGGATGACGCGGCTGTCGGTGTTGGAGGCCACCGCAAAGGCGATGCGCGCCGGGAAGTTGGCCTTGATGAGACCCGTCACTACGTCCACCGAGGGGCGCTGGGTGGCCAGGATCATGTGGATGCCGGTGGCGCGCGCCAGCTGCGCCAGGCGGGTAATGGTGCGCTCGGTTTCGTCGGGGGCAATCATCATCAGGTCGGCCAGTTCGTCAATGACGATGACCAGGTGGGGCAGTTTCTTGCCGCCCTGCGAGGCCATGCGGCTGTTGTAGTCCTGGATGTTGCGCGCCCCCATCTCGGCGAACTTGTGATAGCGGTTGTCCATCTCACGCGTCATCCACTGCAAGGCGCCCACCACGCGCTCGATCTCCACCACCACCGGGGCAAGCAGGTGCGGCACGCCGTTGTAATTGGTCAGTTCGACGCGCTTAGGGTCAACCAGGATGAGGCGCAGGTCGTCGGGGGTATTATGGAGCAGGAAACAACTCAAGATGGCGTTGACGCACACCGACTTGCCGGAGCCGGTCGTCCCGGCGATGAGCAGGTGCGGCATGGTCTCCAGGTTGGCGGCCTTGGGATGCCCGGCCACATCCTTGCCCAGGGCAAAGCGCAGCGGGGAGCGCCCGCGGGTGAACGCCTCGCTCTCCACCACCTCGCGCAGCGCCACCAGGGTCAGTTCCTCGTTCGGCACCTCGATCCCCACGTAGCCGCGCCCCGGCACCGGCGCCTGGATGCGGATGCGCGGCGCGGCCAATGCCAGTGCCAGGTCGTCCGAAAGGGCAGCGATCTTGCCGACGCGCACGCGCATCGGCCCACTGCGCCCCTCCACGAACAGCGGCTCGACCCCGAACATGGTCACCGCCGGGCCGCGGCTGATCTCCACCACCTGGGCGGGCGCGCCGAACGAGGCCAGCGTCTCCTCGATGATGTGGGCGCGCCGCTCGATGAACTCATCGTTGACCTCCGGCGCCTGCGGCTTGTCGAGGATCTCGGCCACCTTTGGCAGCGTCCATGTGATGGGCGGGGCAGACGGGATCCCCGTGCGGACGCCAACCCCGGCGGGCAGCGCGGCAGGGGGAGGAACGGCCTCCGGGCGGGTCGTCAGCGGGGTGAATTCTCCCAGCGCTTCCGCTCCGGGACCCGCCGCCTGCTTCCCGTTTTGGGAAGCGGCCAGCGGCTGTTTCAGTTTCTCGCCCGCCTTCGTGAAGAGCGGCCCTGCCCAGCGGAACATCTCTTCCATGGAAAGGTCGAGCGTCATTGCCAGCGAGATGACCAGCCAGGCAATGACGATCACGGTCGCGGCGGCCCCGCCCAGCCCGTTCACCAGTCCCTGCTGGAGCAGCGCGCCCACGTAACCGCCGCCCACTCCCGCTTCAGCGCGCGCCAGCGCTTCCGCCGCCGGGCCGGAAAGCCCGTGGAAGGTGACCAGCAGCGCCAGGAACAACAGCAGGATGCCAATGCCGCGTTCCGGCGAGAGCGGCGGCAGGCGGTCCACGCGGCGGGCAATCAGCCAGATTCCAAGGATGAGCAGCCCCAGCGGCAGGATGTAGACGCCCCAGCCAAAGCCCTGCGCCAGCAGTTTCACCCACGTGCCACTCAGTGCGCTGCGGTTGGCCGAGAACAGGCTCAGCGCCGTCAGCAGGCCAACGATAGCCATCCCCGCGCCGACGAGATCCATCTTCGTCTCGGCGCTCATCTTCGGCTTCGGAGGGGGCGGCGCGGCGCGCGTCCGCGAGGAGGAATGCCCGGCGGAGCGCGCCCGGCTCGAGGTCCGCGCGGCGGAGCGGGAGGGTGTTTTGCGGGAGGAAGATTTGCTGCGGGTAATCGGCATGGGGATTCGCGGGGACAGTCTAAATCGTCACTACGAGATTATAGCACAAATGGTCTACCCCCTTTTCATCCCCCCATTTCGGAGTCCGGAAATGGGGGAGGTCGGGTGGGGCAATAGAGTGAGGTAAAATACCCCCAATGTTCGAACTCATCTTCCTCGGCACTTCGGCCTCCGCTCCTTCGGCGCGGCGCGGGCTCCCGGCGCAGATCGTCAAGCACAACGAGTTCCGCTTCCTGATTGACTGCGGCGAGGGTACTCAGCGCCAGATCCTCCAGTCAGGCGTCGGCTTCCGCAACCTGAACCACATCCTCATCACCCACGGCCACCTCGACCACATCCTGGGGCTGGCGGGACTGATGTCCACCTTCATGCGCTGGGAGACGATCGAGGAACTCAACATCTACGGCGGACGCTGGGCGCTCGACCGCGTCCACGACCTGCTTTTCGGGGTGGTGCTGCGCGGCCGCAAGCCGCCGATGACCCTCAACTTGCGCGAGATCAAGCCGGGCGTTTTCTTCGAGGCCGATGATTTCACCATCACGGCTTTCCCGGTCTTCCACCGCGGCTCCGACAGTTTGGGCTTCAAGTTCGAGGAACGCGCCCGCCGCCCGTTCCTGCCCGAAAAGGCCGACGCCCTGGGCGTGCCGCAGGGACCGCAGCGCCGCGACCTGGTGGAGGGAAAAACCATTCGGCTGGCAGACGGGCGCGAGGTCCGGCCTGATGACGTGCTGGGGCCGCTCAAGCCGGGACTGACGTTCGTCCACATCGGCGATACCGGCCGGACCGAAGACCTGGTCGCCGTTTGCGAGAACGCCGACGCGCTGGTGATCGAGTCCACCTATCTCGAGGAGGAGGCCGAACTCGCCGACCAGTTCTCGCACCTGACGGCGAAGATGGCCGCCGGCCTGGCCGTCAAAGCGAATGTGAAACAGTTGATCCTGACCCACCTTTCGCGCCGCTACGGCGAGCGGGAAGTGTTGGCCGAAGCGCAGAGCGTTTTCCCGAAAGTGCGCGTGGCGCGCGATTTCGATGTTTTTCAGATCAAGCAAGGATAGAACGATGGCGAACAAGAAATTCACAATCGGGCTTCTCACCTCCGGCGGCGACTCGCCGGGCATGAACCCCTGCATCCGGGCCGTGGTGCGAGCGGCGGCCTCCCATGACGCCCAGGTGATTGGAATCATGGACGGCTACGAAGGCCTCATCAACGGCGAGTTCCGGCCCCTCGGCCCGCGCGACGTGGGCGGCATCATGCAGCGCGGCGGGACGATCCTGCAAACGAGGCGCTCCAAGCGTTTCATGGAGAAAACCTACCAGCGCGAAGCCATCCGCAACATGAACAGCGCCGGCATGGACGGGCTGATCGTCATCGGCGGGGAAGGCTCGCTGAAGGGTGCGCATGCCCTGGCCGAACAGGGCATCAAGGTGGTGGGCATACCCGGCAGCATTGACAACGACATCTGGGGCACCGATATGGCTATCGGCGTGGACACGGCCATGAACACCATCATGGACGCGATAGACAAACTGCGCGACACCGCCTCCTCGCACGGGCGCGCTTTCCTGGTGGAAGTGATGGGACGCGGCTGCGGCTATCTGGCCGTGTTGGCGGGTATCGTCAGCGGGGCCGAGATGGTCATCACCCCCGAGTCGCCGGTCACGGTGGAGGAGGTAGCCAAAGCAGTTGAGGATGCCTACCTGCGCGGCAAGCGCCACGCCATCATCATCGTGGCCGAGGGCGCCAGTCTCAAGGTGGTGGACCTGGCCAGGGCCATGGACGAGATGGATGTCGGCTTCACCACGCGCGTCACCATCCTGGGCCACATCCAGCGCGGCGGCTCCCCGACCGCCTTCGAGCGCATGTTGGCCACCCGCATGGGGGTCAAGGCGGTCGAGGCGCTCGTCTCCGGCCAGACGGACGTGATGGCCGCCCTGCAAGGGCGTACCATGGGACTTGTTCCGCTGACCGAAGTGACCAACAAGACGCGCTCCATCAACCCAGAATACTTCGAGATGGCGCACATCCTCTCACGGTGAGACTCGTGCCCCGCTTCGAACTGGACCTCAACCCTGTCAGCCACATCACAGCGGACGCTATCGGCCAGCCGGGCCAGCGCGTGTTCTACCTTCAAGGCTGGCGCGAGACCGATCCACAGCCCGTCACAGTAATCATCGAGAAGATCCAACTCCAGAGTCTGGTGCTCGGCCTTGAGCAGATGGTGAACGAGATCGCCAACCAGAAACCGGCGCTAGCCGTCCCGGCGGCGGACTTCGACGAGGAGAAGATGCACATCCACCCGCCGGTGGACCCGCTCTTCCGCGCCGGGGAGATGGGCCTCGGCTACGATGTGGAACGCGACCTCATCATCATCCTGGCGCGCGAAATCGTCATGGAGAGCGAGGACGCGGAGCAGTCTGCCGTCGTCCGTTTCTGGTGCAGCCGCAGGCAGGCGCGCCAACTGGCAGCCTGGGGTATGGAAGTGGTCAACCGCGGGCGGCCCATTTGCCCGCAGTGCGGGCAGCCGATGGAGCCGGAAGGGCATTTTTGCCCCAAGAAGAACGGGCATAAGCATTAATTGTGACCACTTACCAGCGTCACGTGTTCCAGAATCGTGTGCTACCACAACACGTGACACCGGAGAACAGGAGTACTGTATGCACTATCGTCTTGCCCTGCTCGGTTTCGGCAATGTTGGCCGCGCCTTTGCCCGTCTCTTGCAGCGCAAGGAAGCCGAACTCGAACAAGAGTACGGCATTCGTTTCATCGTCACCGGCATCGCCACCGGACGTCATGGAATTGCCGTTGACCCCAACGGTTTGGACATAGACAAAGCGCTCGACCTCGTTGAGCGCGGCAACTCCCTGTCCCTGATCACCCAATTGCCGATTACCGACACCCTTGACTTCGTCTACTCCGTCCCGGCGGACGTGCTGTTCGAGAACTCGCCGGTCAACCACGAGAACGGCGAGCCTGCGATCAGTTTCCTGCGCATTGCGCTGGAGCGCGGCATGCACGCTGTGACAGCCAACAAGGGGCCGGTGGTGCATGCTTACCGCGACCTAACCGACCTCGCCACCCGGAAGAAACGCAAATTCTACTTCGAGTCCACCGTCATGGATGGCGCGCCGATCTTCTCGCTCTTCCGCTCCGCCCTGCCCGCCGCGCAACTGACCTCCTTGCGCGGCATCCTGAACTCGACCACCAACCTGATCCTGGGGCGCATGGAGGAGGGTGAGTCGTTTGAGGAAGCCGTCCAATACGCCCAGCAGGTGGGACTGGCCGAGACCGACCCCTCCGCCGACGTGGACGGCTGGGACGCGTCCATCAAGGTGGCGGCGCTGGCGACCGTGTTGATGGGTGTCCCGCTCAAGCCGCAGGAGGTAGAGCGGACAGGCATCCGGTCCATCACGCCCGAAAAAATTGCCGCGGCCAAAGCCGAGGGCAAACGCTGGAAACTGGTCTGCACTGCCGAACGGGATGGCGACCGGGTGCAGGGGCGCGTCGCCCCGGAACTAGTCTCCCCCGCCTCGCCGCTCTACCGCGTGGACGGCTCGTCGTCCATCGTGGAGTTCCACACCGATACCCTCCCCGCCCTGTCCATCGTGGAGGGCAATCCCGGCCCGGAGACGACCGCCTGTGGCCTGCTGGCAGATTTCATCAATGCGGTGAGAAGTTAGCATTTCGGTTGCAGAAAACTGGATGCGGGTGGGCGTGGATTTTACAGGTTTTTCTCTTCGTTGTTGACTGGAAGTGGAAGCACATTAGCGGGCAGTTCTTCCAGCCTTCCCTTACCCCAGCAGGGAGCGGGCGCTTTTCCCGGCAATCAGGTGCATGTGCAGGTGAAAGACCGACTGCCCGCCCTCCGGGCCGGTATTCATGATGAGGCGGTAGCCGCGCCCGGCCACCCCCTCCTGCACGGCAAGTTGTTTGGCCGCCAGGGCCATATGCCCCACCAGCGCCGCGTCGGCCTCCTCCAGTTCGTTGACCGAGGAAATGTGTCGCAGCGGGACGATTAGGATGTGTGTGGATGCAATCGGGTGGATGTCGCGAAAAGCGATCACCTGCTCGTCGCGGTAGAGAATGGCAGCCGGAGCCTCTCCAGCAATGATTTTACAGAAGATGCAACTCATGGCAGCGGTCCGTACGTGGGGGAACAGACGATCTCGTAATACTCCAGTTCGACAGCCTTGTTAGCCTCGGCGTAGACGGCAGCCTCCTCCCCCATCTGGATGACCTCGTCCATGTGCAGAATGGCGTCCGTATCCCAGTAGCGCGGCAGCACAAGCAGCGGATCGCCCATGCCGCCTTCGGGCAGCCAGGAGGGCCGGCGCGGGTCGAGGGAGTCCGCCAACGGCACCCAGTTGTACATCAGCGGCCCGCGCGGGTTGACCGTGAACCCCAGGCGGTAACCCAGTTCGCGGGCCACCTCCACGGGGCGTTCGGCGAATCCGCCGCCCGGCCAGATGATGGCAATCGGACGCTCGCCGAAATGCTCCAAAAAGCGGTCAATCGAACCCTGCAACTCCCCATAGATATATTCATCGCTCGAATCCGGCCCCATCGGCACGTTGTGGATCACGCCGTGCGCCTGATAATCCACCCAGCCCTCGTTGTGCAAGTCCACCTGCTGCTGCCACAGGTCGGCGCTGCTCAGGTCGGTGCTGATCCAGGCATTCACTACCGGCCAACCCCAGTCCTCCCAGTACTGGCGGAAGAGAATATCGAAATACTGGCGATAGTGACGGTCATCGGCGGTAAGCAGCACCGAGCGCGGCGGGATGTAGGCGTTGCGCTCCATGAAATCCGCCAGTTGCGCGGTGGTGATGGCTTCGAAGCCTTTGTCGTGCAGCGACTGCATCAACTGGCGAAAATCGTCCTCCGAGATCTGGTTCGGGCTGGTGACCGGCTCATTGGTTACCGAGTGGAACATGATAACCATCACCACCGTCCCCGGAGCGGCGTTGGTGGAGGTCCACTTGTCGCGCAGGTACTGGCAGGTGTCGGAGATGTAGGTATGGGGCGTATCGCCAGGATAGAGGAAGGAGGCCTGGTACGCGGCCGGCAGGTCCGGCGGGGTGCGGATGGCGGTGGGGGTGAGCGTCGCGCTCGGTTCGGGCGTGCGGGTCGGGACCGGGGAATCTGTCACCGTTGCAGGGGCAGGCGCGGCGGGCGACGCGGGGATGCAACCGGCTGCGAAAACGGCGAGCAGGATCAGGGTCCAGAGCGAAGCGAATTTGGAGTGCATGGGACTGATTTTACACGACATCAAAAAAACTTGCGAAGGCCGGGACCTTCGCAAGAGTCATCTATTCATTATTCTCGCCGCGGATAAAGGCTTCGGTCTTCTCCCGGCAGAGGTCGTCGCGGAACTGTTTTGGAGGGGTCTTGAAGAAGTAGGACGACGGGCCGATGATGGCGCCGGAAAGGCCGCGGTCGAGGGCCAGTTTGGCGCAGCGGATGGCGTCTATCATTACGCCGGCCGAGTTGGGGCTGTCCCACACTTCGAGTTTGACTTCCACGTTGAGCGGCACTTCGCCAAAGGTGGTGCCCTCCATGCGCAGGTAGCACCATTTTCGGTCGGTGAGCCAGGGGACGTAGTCGCTGGGGCCGACGTGGATATTGTCGGGGTCGAGGGGGTAGGGAATCATGCTGGTCACCGCGCCGGTCTTGGAGATTTTCTTGCTCTCGAGGCGCTCGCGTTCGAGCATGTTGAGGAAGTCGGTGTTGCCGCCGAAATTGAGTTGGTAAGTGCGGTCAATGCGCACGCCGCGGTCTACGAACAAACTGGTGAGGACGCGGTGCAGGATGGTCGCGCCAAGCTGGCTCTTGATGTCGTCGCCCAGCACGGGCAGACCGGCATCTTTGAAGCGTTTGTTCCAGTAGTCGGACGAGGCGATGAAGACCGGGATGCCGTTGACAAAGGCGCAGCCCGCTTCGATGGCCTGTTCCACATACCATTTGGTCGCCATCTCCGAGCCAACCGGCAGAAAGTTGACGACCACATCCGTCTTGGTTTCCTTGAGCAGGCTGACGATGTCAGCCGTTGGGCCGGGGGCCTTGGTGATGACGCCGGAGAGGTACTTGCCCAGGCCATCGTGGGTCATGCCGCGCACCACCGGCACGTCGAGGTGGGGAACATCGGCGAACTTGTAAGTGTTGTTCGGCTCGGCAAAGATAGCCTCGGAGAGGTCTTTGCCAACCTTGGTGGCATTAACGTCAATGCCGAGGGTGAACTCGATGTCGCGGATATGATAGCCGCCCAGGTTGACGTGCATCAATCCGGGCACGCTGGCGTCTTCGGGCGTGTCTTTGTAGAACTGGACGCCCTGCACCAGCGAGGAGGCGCAGTTGCCCACACCGATAATGGCGACGCGGACTTTCTTTTTACTCATGCTTGTTTTCTCCTAAAAAGGTTAATTCATGCAACCAGCCTTGCAGGGCGCGGAAACTCGCCCGGCAAAGGCTGATCGAATAGCACTGTTGAGAGATGCAAACGGGCGTCGAGGGATACCCGCCGCTGGCAGCCCTATTCTCCCAGTGAAAGGATAGAGCGCAGCAGTCCGGCAATCATGACGCCCAGTTGAACACCCTTGTTGGGCGTCAGAGCGAGCGGCGTACCTTTTTGTTCGGCGCGCTTGGTCAGCAGGAAGGCTGCTCCCAGCCCCACCAGCGCGCCCAGAATACCGCCGGCAACAAGCGTTTTGACTTTCCAGGAATTATCGGGAACAATTTCCTCTACAGGGACAAGATTCTCTTCCATGGGTTACCTTTTCTTTCCAAGCAGGAATGCAATGGCGGAACGGAACGCCGCCCCGGCCTGCTCCACCCAGATGAACGGCTGCGCCGCCCCGTCCGCCACGCGGCGCACGCCCAGGGCGGCCTGTTCGGCGATCCCCTGGGCGCGGGAGGTGAAGCGCGGCGTTACCTTCAGCAAGCGCGCCAGCCCATAGATGGCAAAGCCCAGCACGATTGCCAGAATCAGCGCCAGCGCCAGCATGGGAGCGATGAGCCAGATGAGCGAGACATCGGCCCACAGGCGGGTCTGCGTCTCACCGCCTACAACGACCAGGATGGCCGCCGCCAGGATGATGGCCATCATCACCAGGAACGGCACAAGGATTTGCCAGATCTGCTGGCGTTTGTGGGCGCGCAGGCCGGGAGAATCAAGCGGGGGGGATTCTTTCATCTCGTTCATGTTTCCTATTTTACACGAAAAAAGACCTGACAGGCTGAACCTGCCAGGTCTGAATTGCGGAGGAGCAAAGTTTACAGGCGATCCATGGCATCCATGGCGGCAATCGCGGCGACCTGGACGATGGAATCTACCTCGTCGCCGGTTTGCAGAACGTGGATGGGCGCGCCGGTACCGAGCAGGATGGGGCCGATGGCGGTCGCTTTCCCCAGGCGGGCCAGCAGTTTGTAGGCAATATTGGCCGATTCGAGCGAGGGGAAGATGAGCACGTTGGCATCTTTGACCGCGCTGAAGGGGTAACGCTCCTCGACGATTTCCGGCACCACGGCGGTATCGGCCTGCATCTCGCCGTCCACTTTCAGGTCCGGGTGGCGGGACTTGATCAGTTCAACAGCCTGACGCACCTTTTCAACCAGCGGGTGGTCGGTGGAGCCGAAATTGGAGAACGACAGGAACGCAATGCGCGGTTCCATCTCGATCTTGCGGGCAAAGTCGGCAGTCAGGGAGGCGATCTCCGCCAGTTGCTCGGCGGTCGGCTCGATGTTGACGGTCGCATCAGTGAAGAGATACACCTTATCCTCAACGATAATGATGTACGCGCCGACGACAAGGTGGGCTTCTTCGCGAGCGTGATGGACCTGCAGGGCCGGGCGGATCACGTCCGGGTACTCGGAGGTCAGACCAGACACGTAGGCGTCCGCGTCGCCCATTTTGACCATCAGGGGGCCTAGCACGTTCGGTTCGCTGACGCGTTTGCGGGCCTTGGCCAGAGTCATGCCCTTGCGGGCGCGCAGTTCGTAGTAAGCCTGGACGTACTCGTCACAGCGGGCAAAGTCTGTTGGGTCAACAATCTCGCACTTCAGGTCAATGGACAGTTCCGCCGCCTTGGCGCGGATCACATCGGGGCGGCCAATCAGGATGGGAGCAGCGATCTCTTCATCTTTCACCTGCACGGCGGCGCGGATGATCTTGGATTCCTCGCCTTCGGCAAAGACCACGCGCTTCTTCGGTTTGGCCGCCTTGGCTTTGTTGATGAAGAAGTAGCGCACGCGCGCACCCTTGCCCTGGCGGAAGGCCAGTTGCTCGCGGTACTCGTCAATGTCAACCGTCTTGCGGGCCACGCCCGTCTCCATGGCAGTCTTGGCCACCGCGACGGACTCCCACAGCATGACGCGCGTATCCAGCGGCTTGGGGACGATGTACTCGGGCCCGAATTTCATACTCTCCACGCCGTAGGCGCGCAGGACGTAATCGGGCACGTCCTCGTGGGTCAATTCGTAGAGCGCCTTGGAGGCGGCGAACTTCATTTCCTCGTTGATGGCTTTGGCGCGCACGTCCAGGGCGCCTCGGAAGATGAAGGGGAAACCGAGTGTGTTGTTTACCTGGTTCGGATAGTCCGAGCGGCCGGTGGCAATGATGGCGTGGGGGTTGGCTTCCTTGGCCAGTTCATACCTGATTTCTGGGTCCGGGTTGGCCATGGCGCAGATGAATGGGCGATCTGACATCGTCTTGACCATCTCCGGGGTCAACACATTGGCGACCGAAAGTCCGTAGAACACGTCGCAACCGCGCACGGCATCGGCCAGGGTGCGGCAGTCGGTATCCACGGCAAATTCCTCTTTGTACTTGTTCATGCCCTCGGTGCGGCCTTTGTAGATTACGCCCCTGCTGTCGAGCATCATGATATTTTTCTTCTTGACGCCCCAGCGCAGGGCCAGTTTGGCGCACGAAATGGCCGCAGCCCCCGCCCCGGAGATGACCATCTTGACCTCACTGTGCTTCTTGCCAAGGATTTCGAGGGCATTGGCCAGCGCGGCCGAAGAGATGATGGCCGTGCCGTGCTGGTCATCGTGGAAGACGGGAATATCGAGCATTCCTTTGAGAGTTTCTTCTATGTAGAAGCACTCGGGCGCTTTGATATCTTCCAGGTTGATGCCGCCAAAGGTGGGGGCGATGGCGCGCGCCACCCGGATAACCTCGTCTGGGTCGTGGGTATCCACCTCGATGTCGAATACGTCCACATCGGCGAATTTCTTGAAGAGCACACCTTTCCCCTCCATTACGGGCTTGCTTGCCAGAGCCCCGCGGTCGCCCAGGCCGAGGATGGCCGTGCCGTTGGAGATGACTGCTACCAAGTTACCCTTTGAAGTGTACTCGTAGGCCGCTTCGGGGTCCTTTTCAATGTCCAGCACCGGGACGGCAACGCCCGGCGTATAGGCCAGGCTCAAATCCCGCTGCGTATCCATGGGCTTGGTAGGTACAACGGATATTTTGCCCGGCTTGCCTTTCAGGCGATGATACTCACGGGCTTCATCATCATTTACTTTTGACATAGGGCCTCCATTCACTTTGAGGTAATGAAAAGACATACCATATTATCGCGCAGGAAAAGCCGCCAGATTAGTTGCTTATGTCATGTAAAAACCAAACGGCTTACCCATTTCTACAAAACAACCATCCTATTCTTTCCAAAAATGACAGGCAGTTAATTATAGCCCTCCGGCCAAGGCTTGGAGAATCAAGAGAACGGATATGCCTGCCAGGATGGTCAGAAGGATGTTTCTGGTTCGCCAGGCGACCAGCGCCGCTCCCATCTTTTTATTTGGCCGTTTCCACCGCTCTGGTCTCGCGGATGACCATCACCCGGATCTGGCCGGGATACTGCATGGTCTCCTCGATCTGCTTGGCAATGTCGCGGGCCAGGCGGGCGGCGGCCAGGTCATCAATCTCTTCAGGCCGGACAATGATGCGTACTTCGCGGCCAGCCTGGATGGCATACGCCTGCGAAACACCCTTGAAGGATGTCGCCATATCTTCCAGCGTGCGGATGCGCTTGATGTACGCCTCGAGGTCCTCGCGCCGCGCCCCGGGACGCGCCCCCGAAATGGCGTCGGCGGCCTCGGTAATCACGGCTTCCACGCTTTCTTGCTCAATCTCATGGTGGTGCGAGCCAATTGCATTGACCACCAGAGGATGCACGCCATAGCGCTTGCAGAATTCAGCGCCCAGCATGGCATGGGTGCCTTCCTGGTTGTGGTCCATGGCTTTGCCGATATCGTGCAGGAAACCTCCCTGGCGGGCAATGTCCACGTTGGCGCCTAACTCGGCAGCCAGGATGCTGGCCAGTTTGGCGACTTCCACAGCATGTGCCAGTTGGTTCTGTCCATACGACGTGCGGTATTTCAGGCGGCCCATCATGCGCACGACCTCCGGGTGCAACCCGGAGATTCCGGCGTCGAAGGTGGCCTGCTCGCCTGCTTCGACAATGGCCTTATCCACAGCCTTCTGCTCGTCTTCCAGCACCTTTTCGATGTGAGCGGGGTGGATGCGTCCATCCAGAATGAGCCGGGAAAGGGCGCGGCGGGCTACCTCACGGCGGACGGGGTCGAAACAGGAAATGGTGACTGCCTCCGGCGTATCATCCACGATGACATCCACCCCCGCTGCCTGCTCAAAGGCGCGGATGTTACGCCCATTGCGGCCAACGATGCGGCCTTTCATCTCCTCGTTTGGCAGGGGGACAAGGGAAGTGGTCACCTCGGCGACATGCTCCGCTCCCACACGTTGGATGGCATCGGCAATCAACTTGCGGGCGCGCTTCTCGCCTTCCTCGCGCGCTTCGGCCTCGATCTGGCGGATGATGCGCGCCATGTCGCCGCGGGCTTCATTTTCGACTTCTGCCAGCAGGAGGGTGCGGGCTTCGTCCGTGTTCATCTGCGCCACGCGTTGCAATTCTCCCAACTGCTGCTGGTATAGTTTCTCGATCTCATTGGCGCGGCGGTCAATGGAACTCTGGCGCTTATTGGCTGCCTGTTCGCGCTGCTCGAGCCGCTCCATACGGGCATCGAGTTCTGCGCGGCGCTTCTGCAGCCGCTCCTCCTCCCGGTTCAATTCGGACCGCAGCCGGTTGATCTCTGCTTCGGCAGCCTGGGTAGTGCGCAGAGCGGCATCCCGCGCCTGGAGTTCGATACTTTTGGCCTGCTCGCGAGCCTCGATAATCATCTTCTCGATCTTCTCGCGCTGCTCGCGGCGGGCGCTCTCGGTTTTAAAGCGCCCAATGAAGAAGCCAAAAGCCGCCCCCACCACAAGGGCCAGGACAGCAAAAAGGTAAGGCAAAATGGTTTCCATAAAGTCAATCCTTGTTTTCAAGTGTACTCCCGGCATCCGCCATCTGATGGAGTTCCCGCCAGATTTCAGAGATGACCGGGGCAATGATCTCGTAAGAAAAGCCGCGCCGGCCCAGGAATCCGCCCATTTTCTGGCGGAATTCGACCCACTCCAGACCGGCATAGCGGCGGGACTGCTTGCGGGCGGCCTCCCGCGCCAGGGTCTGTTCGTCCACATTCTCGTTCAGCACGGACTGAATCACCTCGTCGCTGAGCCCTTTTTGACGCAGTTCGGTGCGCAGAGCCGAGGCGCTGCGTGGGCGAAAGGCAGCGCGGTTTTCGACCCAGGCGCGGGCGAAGTCCTTATCGTTGAGCAGGCCGTTCTGCTCCAGGCGGCTCATAGTTTCCTCGACAAGCGTCTCGTCGTAGCCACGTTTGAGCAGGTTACGGCGCACTTCCTGGCTCGAACGCGGCCGATAACCGAGAAAGTGTAGCGCCTTCTCGTACAGGGTTTCGCGGGCATCCTCGGCCCGCAGGGCGGCGATTTTTTCCGGGCTGAGTTGCTGGCCAACCTTCAGCCAGGCTGCCACAATACGAGCCAACCCGAAGGCAAATTCCCCATCCAGGTAGATGTTCACCCGTTGGGATTTCTTTTGCTGGGGTTCGATAGCCGTTATGGTACTCATTAAACGCACACAGCCGCAGGCCGCCTGCAAGAGGGCCACGGCTGTGGGGAGATGCTCCTGGTCAATCTGCGCCTGCGCCCCGCCCAGGGCAGGCATAGATTTGTCCGACGGTGACCGGCCGGGAAGCAAGGCCGGTCATAAAGAGGAAAAACGCAGTTATCAGATGAACGCTTTTACTTGTGCTATGATTCTGCGCATTTCACATTCTGACAATTTGGTTTCAAAATATCACCCAGTTAGTGGGCGGGTGTACCAGAAATTTCCATGAGTTCCGTTTTTTAGCCGTGGCCGCAAGAGAAAACTTTGTTTTCGCAAGCGGCAAGTCCATGTCTGGACGAGTTATGTAATTATACAATAAAAAGACTCTTTCCGGCAGCCAAAAAATCTGAGATTATGGCGTCAGGCTGCCGGGATTGAAACAGGGTTGGTAATCTGCACCGATGAGCAGAACATAGGGCGTTTCCGAAGGGACGGGCGCGGACACAAAGGCATCCGGCGTGAGGCCAAGCAGGGTCAGGAGGGCGCCGACACGCGTCAGGTCGGGCGAGGGCGTCAGGTCGTAGAGCAGGGTGCGGGTGTAATCCTGCCGGTCGGCGGGGGTGATGCGGGTGTTGTAACCGGCATAGTTGAGGCGTTCGGCTGCCAGCGCGTCCCAGCCTGCATTGGGAGTGCCGTTGCGGATCTCAATGGTCAGTGTCTCCTCCTCCGGGGCGCGCTGGCGCGGGGACAGCGCCTGCTGAAGCATGGATTGGATTGCCGGCCCGTTGGGGAGTTGTACTGAAGCGCCGCCGGGGGTAAGCCAGGATGAAACGTAGCCGCGCCCGACATAGTAACTGCGGATGTCGGCATTGTTCATCTGCAGGGCAAGAGGAGCCAGGTTGAGCAGGTCGCCCAGCCCCAGGTCGGTGGTGACGGAAGAACTCAAATCTTGGTAGAGTTCGGGAATCTTGCTGATGGCGTCGGTGGAGACGGCGCGGGTGTAGAGGGCGCGCAGGACTTCCTGGGAGCGGCGGCCGCGGTCGAAGTCGGAGGATTTCGAGCGGGAGCGGGCATACCAGAGCGCCAGATCGCCGTCCATGTGAACCAGACCCGGCCCAACGGTGTAGAGTTCCCAGTTGTTCTCGTTGGCAGGATTCAGGTCCGGGGAGATGAGATGCCAGTCCGTGTAGGCGCAATAGACGGGCACATCTACTCCGCCCAGGGTATCCACGATCTTACGGAAGCCGTCGAAATCCACGATGGCGATGTGGTCAATGCGTACGCCGAGGTTGTAGAGGATGGTGTCGGCCAGCAGCGCCCTGCCGCCGCCGGGGTAGTTGTACATGATGCCGTATTCGTAAGCAGCGTTGATGCGGTCCATCCCAACGGTAGGGATGTAAACGTACAGGTCGCGTGGGAGCGAGATGAGCGAGACCTGACCGTTGGCCGGACGCAGAGCGGCAATGATGAGAATGTCGGTGCGGAAATACGTCTGCGTCTGGCTGCGCTGGTCAGAGCCAAGCAGGAGGAAGGTGACAGTCTGGTCGTCGGTGAGGGGCAGCGCCGGCGCGGGGGCGTAGGGGGGAACGTAGAAGGAGACCGGCGCACCGACGGTCGGGAGAATGCTGTCTGGGTCAAAGAGCAGCGGAGCGAAGGGCGTGGGGGTGGGCGAGACGAGCGGAACGGACGTTGGGGTGGCGGGGAGGAGAAACGCCGGCGGCTGTGTCTCTTCGAAGTCAGGCTGGAAGGGTGTGATGGTCGGGGTGGCGTCGCCGGGGATGGTGGCGAGGATCAGGGGGGTGGGGGTTGCCTGAGAGGTCGCGGCAGGCGGCGGGTCCGGGAAAGCGCCGCAGGCTGCCAGCAGGAGGGCCAGGAGCAGGGCAACGCGTTTCATCACGGCGTTTTCAGCGCCTGCTGGAGGATCTGCTGGATGGTGGTCACGTCGGGGAGCAGGAGGTAGGCGCCGGTATCGGGATGAATCCAGACGGTGACGAACGGGGGGGCAATGGTGTAGCGGTCAATGCGGTTCTTGTCCACCTGCTGGAGGAGCGGCAGGAGGGCGAGCAAGTCGTCGAGCGTCAGGTCGGTGACGACGCTGGACTGGTAGGTTTGGTAGAGTTCGGGGATGCGCGCCAGCCCCTGCAGGGTGAGCAGTTTTTCGCCGATGGCCACCAGCACTTCCTGGGCGCGGCGCAGGCGGTCGAAATCGCTGGAGGTGGCGCGCGAGCGGATGTACCAGAGCGCCGTCTCGCCGTCCATGTGGACGAGGCCGGGATAAACTGTGTAGCCGTCGGGGTAGCCGGCGCGGGTGTCGGAGAGGGTGAGGCCGACATTGACGTCCACCCCGCCTAGGCTGTCTATGATGTGCTGGAAGCCGCTGAAACTGGTAAGCACGAAATGGTCGGGGCGCAGGCCAAAATTGTATTCCAGAGTTTGGGCAACCAGGTCGAAGCCGCCAAACTCATAGGCGGCATTGATGCGGTTCGACTTCCCCAGGGCCGGCATGTACACGTAGAGATCGCGCGGGAAGGAGACCAGGCTGACAGAGCCGTCGCCGCGCAGGGTCAACAGGATGAAGACATCGGTGCGGAAATCATTGTGACCGGGACGCTGGTCTGAGCCGAGCAGGAGGATGCTCACGGCTCCTTCCGGCTTGAAGAGGGGCGCGGCGGGAGCAGGGACATTGGACGGGGAGGCTGGGGTGGAGAGAAGGGGCGGCGCGTTCTCAAACGGGACGAACGGGGTCAAGGTGGGCGTGGAATTGGCCGCCGGGGTGACAGTAGCCCATGCGGGAGTAGGTTGGATCGCCTGGGGTTTTGCACCACAGGCGGGCAGGAACAAGAGCAGCAGGATGAAAAGGAACAAGCGATGAAAGCGCATGGAATGTACGGCGGCAATCGGCCTGATTCCCCCGTTCAGGGCATGGGCGTCGCGGTAGCGGTATTTTCGGGAGTGTTGGAGGCCGTGGCGGTCGAGGTTGGCGTGAAGGTGGCCGTGGCGGTCGAGGTTGGCGTGAAGGTGGCCGTCTCGCCCGGCGTGACAGAGGGAGTAGTTGTAGAAGTGGGTGTGCCTGTCGGCGTAGAAGTTGGGGTGGGAGTACCGGTCGTCACCGGCGTGCGGGTGGGGCCGGGCGGCACATACAGAACCTGGCCGGTGCGAATCAAGGTGGAACTGCCCAGGCAATTGGCGTTCTGCAACTGCTGAACGGTCACCCCATAAACCTGGCTCAGGTGATAGAGGGTATCCCCGGCTTGGACAATGTACGTCACCCAGCCGCGCGGCGGTCCACAAGGCACGGGTGTCCGCGTCGGGGTGGGGGGCACATACAGCACAGTACCGGGCAGGATGCTGGCGGTCAGCAGACAGTTCGTCTGGCCGAGCATTTCCACGCTGACCTGGTAGCGGGTTGCCAGGTTCTCGAGCGTGTCGCCGGCCTGGACTATATAGGCCACCCAGCCGGCAGGAGGCGGACAGGCAGTAGGCGGCGGGGGCAGGGTAAAGGTCAGGGTGGGAGGCGGGGAGGTCGGCGAGAGCGGCGGCAGATCGGAGGTCTGCCAAGTGGGCGTCTCCGTGAGCAAGGGGGGCCGGGTGGGCGCGGTGACATTTCCCTCGGTCAACGAAAGGGCGATGCCGCCCAGTGTGATGAGAAGGGAAAAAAGGCCAATGCCTAGCCCAAGGAGAATCTGCCGCAGGTTGCGCATTTACTTTTCTTCTTGCTGCCCCCTTTCCTGTCCTGTGTCCGGCTCTTTCCCTTTGGCCTCAAGACTGACCGGAAGGAGCACGCTGAATGTGGACCCGACGCCTGCCTCCGTCTCGACCCAGATGCGCCCCTTCTGGGCCTCCACCAGCGCCTTGGCGATCGAGAGGCCGACGCTTGTGTCGCCCACGCCCTGAATAAGGGAATGCTCGGCGCGGTAGCGGCGCATGAAGACCTTGGGCAGGTCTTCAGATGGGATGCCGCCGCCGCTGTCGGTGACTTGCAGCGACAGGTAATTCCTGTTGTCCTCCTGCTGGATCTGCACCCGCAGGGTGATAGTCCCCTCGACACGGCTGGCAACGGTGGCGTTTTGCAGGAGATGGATAAGGATCTGCTGGAGAGCGTCGCGATCCGTCTGCACGTCCGGCAGGGATTCGGGAATGTCCAGGTGCAGGGAGATATTCTTCTCGCGGATTTGCGTGCTGGTATAGGCCATGGCGTTGTCAATGATGAGGTTCAGGTCAACCGATTCGGGCCGGAAGATCATGTGCCGGGTTTCGAGATTGGTGATCTGAATCAGGTCGTCCACCAGGCCGCCCATGCGTTCGTTGGAGGCCTTGATGCGCTCGATGAACTTCCTTTGCAGCGTGCCCAGAATGCCGACCGACTCGCCAAGCAGGAGATCTGTGTAGCCGACGATCGAAGACATCGGCTGGCGCAGTTCCTGTGCGATCGAGGCAATCACCTCGGCCTGCTCGTTGCTGATGGGAGAGACCGGGCGATTCTCCAATTCCAGAATGCGGACATTTGCTTGGGCGAGTGCGTTTTGCATGCGCGCCATTTCTTCGAGAGTCTGGCGGAGTTCGCGCTCCATCTGCTCAGAGGCGCCGGGCAGGGCCGCGCCGGATTTGCGCAACTGCTCATTCTCGTTCTGCAACTGCTCAATGAGATGCTGCGACTCCTCCTGCATCACCAGCAGGGCGGCCATGTTCTCAGCCTGCAAGCCAGATTGACCGACCTTTTCGCGCAGGGCTTCCAATTCTTTCAGAACTTCATCGAGCCTGTTCCTGGCCTCCAGCGCCTCGGTCTGGGCCAACTGCGCTTGCCGGAGCGCGTTGTCACGGTCCAGTTCCAGCGCCGCGATGCGTTCACTGCGCTCAAGCACCGGCAGGAACAAGGGAGCAACATTCGACAGATAGGTCTGATCCTCGGCGCTCCACAGGCGGTTGGAATACGGCGAAAGGATGAGAATGCTCCCCATCGGACCGCGCTCCGGCGAAACAACCGGCACGCTCAACAGGTGGCCGGCGTTGTTCAGCCCGAGGATCCTCCCCAGCCCCTGCAAATCGGAGGAGGTGCTGCTGGCCGGTAAACGCAGCGGGCGGCCGCGCTGGATGGCATTGGCGAGCAGAGGCAGGGCATCCTTGTCCACCACGTCGCCGCTCAGGCTCTCCTCACGAATCAGGTCATAGCCGCAGGCAATGGTTAATTCCTTTTTTGCATCAATCGTGAAGAGAAAACAGAGATCTGCCAACATGGCCTGGGCCACGGCACGGGTCAGCATCTGACCGATCTTCTCGGAGGAAATTTCTCCTGCCAGGCTCATCATAGACTGGAAAGTCTTGGGGTCGGTGCTGTAGCGGCGTCGTTCCTGACGAATCGGCTGCTCCCCCTGCCCCTCCGCCTTGACCGGTGGGGGCGACTGCCGCTCCGTCGGCGCGGGGAAACGCTGAGGCAGGGTCAAGAGAATCGGGTACAGCGCCAGGTGTGCCAGGCGCAGGATGCCCGCAAAATCTCCTTCGAGGCGCCAGATCAGGGAACACAGATGGCCGATAAAAGCCAGAATCAGCATGGTCAGCCCATTCCCCCAGCCGTTCGGTTTGCGCAGGAAAAGCCCCAGGATACCCAGCAGGGCCACCGCCACGCCGAAAACCTGCCAAATGATCTCAAAAAGGGAACGGTTGAACCCCCCCGTCTCCGCCTGAACATTAAAAACATAAGTGAGGCCAAAGAGCGTCAGCCCCAGCATGCTCAACAGGATACTAGCCGAGTCCGCCAGGCGCACCGGCTCCGGGAACGCCCACAGCCAGGCAATCCATACCAGCGACAGCAGCGTCACCACCCGGTCGAGCGGCGGGAGCACCACCTGCGGGTCGAGCAAACCCTGCCAGCCCAGTCCGCTCACGGCAAACAGGGTGATCTGTAAAACCAGCAAGATGAGAAGCCCAACCACCGCGCGCCGGGCCTGTGGAAAACCGCTCGTCCGCCAATGCTGGATCGCCCCCTGCAGCGCCCCGGCAATGGAAAAAGCCAGGACAATGTGGTAGACCAGGTTCCCCGGCGGAACAGTCAGGAGTGAAAAGATTTGGCCAAGTAATAAACTCATATCAACCGCCTGCTGATAACTTTCCCTTAAGTTTATACCATTTTGTTATTGGCGGCTATATCAGTTTCGTGATTTATAATTACAAACATGAAACAGAAATTCGGCCTGCGCCAGACGGCCATCCTGCTCATCCTGCTGGTGCTTCTTCTCGCCCCGCGGCCGCTGGCCGGCGCCCTGGACCTGGAGGCTGCCTCCCGTTCCCTCGCCGCCGAGGACTACGCCGCGGCCGCCGACGCGTTCGCCCGCGCTGCCTCCCACCTCCCTTGGCGGGGCGACCTCTGGGGTCAGGCCGGGCAGGCCGCCTGGCTGGCCGGCGACCCACAGCAGGCCCTCCGCTGGTTCGCCGAGGGAGAAGCGCGCCGCGCCTTGAACCTCGCCGACTGGCTGGTTTACGGCGAAGCCTTCCAGGCGCTGGGAGACATGGAGTCGGCTGTCCGGGTCTGGGAGCAGAGTGTGGAGCAATTCGGTCCTTCGGCCGGCGCGGAACAGCGCCTTGCCGAAGCCTACCGCCTGGCCGGAGATTATGAATTATCCATCGCCGCCTTGCAAAAGTCACTCGAACTCGATCCCAAAAATGCAGACGCCCATTTCGAACTGGGACTTCTCCTGACAGCCTCCAGCCCGCAGGAAGCCCTGCCTGAACTGATGCAGGCCGCCGCCCTCGACCCGGCGTTCGACACCCCCGTCCAATTCCTGCGCGCCGAACTCAACCGCGCCTTCCTACGTGACGAGCCGGCATATCACTACCTGACAGCCGGACGGGCGCTGGCGGCGCTCGGTCACTGGGACCTGGCCTCCGAGGCATTCATCCGCGCCCTGGAAGCGGACATGGAGTATGCCGAGGCGTGGGCCTGGCTCGGGGAGGCGCGCCAGCAAACCGGTCTGGATGGCCGCCCGCAACTGGAGCGGGCGCTATTCCTCAACCCGGCCTCGGCCTCCGTCCAGGCTCTGGACGGGCTGTACTGGCTAAGGCAGGGTCAGCCGGAGAAGGCCATGCTGGCCTGCGCCAAGGCCGCCGCCCTCGAGCCGGAAAACCCTGCCTGGCAAGTCGCTTTGGGCGATTCTGCCGCTGCAGCGGGGAAATTCACCCAGGCAATCGAGTACTACCGGCGCGCCATCGAACTCGACCCGGACAATCTCCCCGCCTGGCAGGGGCTGGCTCTGGTGAGCGTCAAAAGCGGCGCGAATGTTGAGGAGATGGGGCGGGAGGCGGTCCGCCAACTGCTACGCTTGGCCCCAGATGACTGGCTGACGTACGATATTGCCGGCCGCATGGCAGCCCTGCTTCTCGCCCGCGAGGAAGCGGAGAAATACTTCCTCAAGGCCATCGAACTCGCCCCTGACCAGCCCGCCCCGCATTTGCACCTTGCCCTGGCTTACTTGGATTTCGGCCAAGCAGCCAGCGCCTACGACAAACTCGTGGACACCATTCAACTCGACCCTGAGGGCGACTACGGCTGGCAGGCCCAGCGCCTGCTGGAGCAATATTTCCCATGACAAATCGCCTGACACTGGTTTCCTGCTGTCTGCTGCTGGCTCTTTCGGCCTGCCAAACCTCTCTCATCACCGACCTGGCGGCGCAGGCCGGCGAACCCATCTACTGGGATGATTTCTCCGATTCCTCGGGCAACTGGCCCGCATATTCTTCTCAGCAAGGCGTCATGGGCTACGCAGACGGCGTGTACACCATCAGCGTGGTCAGCAGCGACTACCAGTTGTGGGCTGTCTCGGGGCAAACATATCGGGATGTGGTGGTCAGTGTTGACGCGACCCGGATTGCCGGTCCGCTGGCGAACCTGTTTGGGCTGGTCTGCCGCTACCAGGATGGGGAGAATTTTTACTTTTTCATTATCTCCAGCGACGGTTACTTTGCGACAGGCAAGACGAAGAACGGTGTCGCCTCCCTGCTGGGACAGGGGATGATGGCTTACAGCAGCGACATCGCCCAAGGCATGGGGACGAACCACCTGGCGTTTTCCTGCATCGGCGACGCCCTGACCGGCGCGGTCAATGGGCAGGTGGTAACGCTGACCCGCGACCCGGACTTCTCGACCGGGGATGCCGGCCTGCTGGCCGGATCGTTCGAGGAAGGCGGTGTGCAGGTGCGTTTCGATAATTTCCTGGTCGCGAATCCATAAGCCTGATACGGGAATTCTCGAAAGCGGACGTTGCGGCCTGCTTTCTTGTGTGGTAGAATGTCGCCGCTAAACAGCAAGCGGCAAAACGTGAATGGGGAGGTGCCAGAGATGGCCGATTGGGCTCGCCTGCTAAGTGAGTGCTGGGGTGTTGAGCCTCAGCCGCGGGTTCGAATCCCGCCCTCCCCGCTGACAGATACCCTCGAAACGAGGGTGTCTTGTTTTTGTTCAGCCGCAGGCCCCCGATAGGGGGGGGTATTCGAATACCCCTTCGGGGCACACGTCCCGCCCTCCCCGCCGACTTCAATTCACAACGCGGCCTCCAGCCGCAACCAAACGTATCACCAAATGTAACGCCGACCTATGGTCGGCCCTGCCAGCCAGAGCCTGGCGCTACGATTGGCAGAGCCTGGCGGTACGATTGCCAGATAAGATTTGCGCGTTCAATGCAAATGTCGCGCGGTAATACTATAACGACCATGCGGTCGAAACATCAGAGGCTCTGCATCCTTCGCTCCCGCCGGCGGCGGTATTGCTCGTGGATCTCGGCAATATGGTCCACCTTCTCTTCGATGGCGACTTTCAGCCAGTATTCGCCTTTTTCTGCCGTGCCCAAACTTCCCGCTCCATAGGCGCCAGTGCGGGTATCGTCCTCCCAGGGCGGGTTGGCAGTGAGGGCGCCGCCCTCGATCCAGTCCATATAGTAGGAGGGGGTGGTGACGAAGTCCATCTCATCCACCGCCCGTTCCAGATGGATCAACTCCGGGCGCAGGTGCAGCATGAGCGAGGTCTCCAATTCGCAGGCGTGTCCCATCCCGCCCAGCGGCGACTGTCGCTTCGCTTCCAGGGCGGCCGCGCCCTTTGGGCCGGAGAGATACAGGAACGAAGTGGCGCAGAAAATATGCGGGTATTTCTCACCGGCATACTTGACCACGTTGACCAGGAACGACGAGTTGCCGCCATGCCCGCTCATCAGGTAGAAACGCGTGAAGCCGCGGGAGACGAGCGTATCCACGACGGCCAGCCAGAAGTCCTCAAACGTCCGCCCGCCGACGTTGAACGTGCCGGGGAACGAGCGCCGGTGCGTGCTGACCCCGTACGGGAAAACCGGCAAACTAACCGCCTGCTGGGGGACGGCGGCTGCCGTCCCCTGGCCGACGGCTTCGATGATGAGGGTATCGGTGGAAAGCGGGGAGTGGTAGCCATGCTGCTCGGTATGGCCGATGGGAGCGATAACCGCTTTTTCAATATCGTCTGCTGTGAAGGGGGGCATGCGGGTCGCGCCGCCGGGCAGGGAAATGACCGGGAGACCGGCGGGCAGGCTCACGGTCCGCGGGGCGAGTACGAAGACGCGGCTGAAACCATCCTCGAGCAAGTTGGCAACCAGGCTATGGACCAGTTCGGCAAAGAGTTCCGGGCGCACCTCCAGCCCGCTTCCACTCCAACCGAAGGGGATGGCGGGCAGGATGCCGGTCTCGTCCGTTCGCAGCAGGGAAGGCAGAGCGGTCAGGTCATAGCCTTCTCCCAGCGGCAGGATGAGTGGAAGGTCGCGCGGCAGGGCCGCCACCTCAGGCCAAGTCAATTCTTCGAAGCGAAAGAGCGGCATTTTTACATCACCTTTGATTATTCTTTCTCACCATATGTATATAGTTTAATGACTTTAGTAATTGTAGTAGGGACTGTGAATATGTGGAAAACGATCCTGTAGTCCTATTTGTGGCGAGGCGGCCGAACGCCGCCCTAGATATGCCGGAAAATCGGTTCCAGTTAGCAAGGCCGGTTGTGGAAAACAATGGATAAGTTATTATAAATTCTCCACCGGTTTTCCACCGGTTTATCCACAAATCCAGATTTTGGATTTTTTGCGGACTCTTGCCAGATATGGGGGGTGCATGCTCGAACAATTGTCCGACTTTTCCACAGCCCGCGCGAGTTATCCACAGAAAAGGAGCGGTTATCCACAGTTTTGCGGCTCGCGGCTCTGCCTGCAATGCCCAGATGTGGTTGTCATTCGGCATATTTTTCGAGCGTTTCCTCGACGATGTCCAGGAATCTGTCCAGACGTCCCATGTTTTCATCGAAGCCTGGTCCGACCAGTCCCAGCCCCTTGCAGGCAGATTCCCAGGCGGCTTGGCGCGTCGGCGGCAGGGAATGGATGGCAAGTGTCCAGGTGAGCAGCAGCGGCCAGAGGATGGCTTGCGGGGATTCGCTCTCCAGCATGGACTCGCAGGCGTTCTTGTAATATGCCAGCCGGGGGGCGGCAATGCGCGCCTCGACCCTTGGCCTGCCTGCCGCTTCGACGAAATCCTTCTCCCAGGCGATCAGACAGGACTTCAGCGCCTCGATATCCGCGTCCCCGCCGCCAAGCATCTGGATCAAGGCCTCGGCCAGTTCCGGCCTCCCGGCGGCTTGGGCGCGCTCCGGGAATTGGAGCAGGAAGCGCCGTTCGGCGAGCGGCCTGCCGTTCAGCAGGGCGATGGCATTGGCGGCCAGGCGCACGGCCTCCAGGTAGTCCATCATCAGGTCGGGCCAGGCGGCTTGGGTAGCCTGCAATTCGCTCCATTTCTGTCGCGCTTCTGTTGCTGCGCGGGAGGCGCGGGCGTGCACCGAGGCGGGTTCGTTGAACTTGTCCCGCACGCCGGCCTGGACGAACTCGAAGAAGTGCCCGGTGACGTAGAGCGGCTGGGGGTCGTAGAGTTCCGGCCCCAGCCAGGGGTGCAGTCTCAGTTCTTTGGGTTTGTTGTAGTCGCTGCGCGGCTGGTGGAGGATGTCGAGGTGGAACTCCGGCGTCAGAGGGACGATCTCGCGACGGACCTTGGGTGTTTCGGCGTGGACGAAAACGATGTCCACGTCGGTGACGCCGCCGAGGAAGGGGTGTTCTGTCCGCAGGGAGCCGGTCAGGTAAGCGGCGGCCAGCCCAGGGTCCGAGAGCGCCCGCTTCTGGGCGGTTTCCCTGGCAACACGGATGAGGGTCTCGCGGGTAATGCGCATGGTCTCCTCCCTATTTGGACAGCAAAGTGGGTTGATAGGGGGACAGGTTGAGCGTTTGACGGATGCGGTTCTCGATGAGGCTGAGGTGTTCCGGGTGGTGGACGAAGTCCAGCGGGTCGGTATCAATTGTCAAGACGGGGGTATTGTCGTAAGGCTTCGAGAAGAATTCTTCATAGGCGTCATTCAGTTGCTGGATGTAGCCGCGTTCCATGGCACGCTCGTAGGAACGGTCGCGGGTGGCGATGCGGCGCATGAGCGTGTCGGTGCTGGCGCGCAGGTAAACGAGCAGGTCGGGCAGGGTGATCTTCTCGGCCAGCGCCTCGTGGACTTGGTGGTAGACGGTCAGTTCGTCGTTGCGCAGGTTGATGCTGGCGAAGAGAGCGTCCTTGGCGAAGGTGTAATCGGAGATGAGCGGCCTGCCGCTGGCGAGTATCTCTGGGACGGCGCGGCGCTGTTGGTGGTAGCGGCTCAAGAGGAAGAATATCTGCGTCTGGAAGGCGTAGCGTTCGCGGTCGGCGTAGAAATCGGAGAGGAAGGGGTTCTCCTCGAAGACTTCGAGCAGGATCTCAGAATCGAACGCCGGCTGGAGCAGCCGCGCCAGGGTGGTCTTGCCTACACCGATGACGCCTTCGATTGCAATGTACATGAGTTCTTCCTCACCAAGCAAATATGAGTCCACTGCAAAAACCTTTTTAAACACGAAGGACACAAAGGCAACGAAGGAAATTCAAGGACGCTTTGAAAATGTTGAACCACGACGCAGATTATCTTGAATAATGATTTGAGTCCACAGCAAAAACCTTTTTAAACACGAAGGACACAAAGGCAACGAAGGAAATTCAAGGACGCTTTGAAAATGTTGAACCACGACGCAGATTATCTTGAATAATGATTTGAGTCCACAGCAAAAACCTTTTTAAACACGAAGGACACAAAGGCAACGAAGGAAATTTAAGGAC
>DYKZ01000163.1 GCA_020722345.1 Anaerolinea thermophila
TTCGTTGCCTTTGTGTCCTTCGTGTTTAAAAAGGTTTTTGCAGTGGACTCAATCTGTGCTAATCTGTGAAATCTGTGGCTGATTCTTTGTGGAAAAAGAGACTCCACGGTTTACTGTAGTGCTACCCAAATCCGGGCCTGGCAGAAGATTGCCATGCGCCCGGTTTTGTGGAATAATACCCCTGCCGCGCGTATCCCCGGAACGCGACGACTGTATATCTGGCCTAATGTGACAGTTACTTCCAAAGCGACTGTCCCCCCACCTTTCCGGACTCTACCTTTCACGGAGGGCACCCATGACCACTCTCTCCCCCACTCCCGCGCCCCAAGCGCGCAAAAAAACAACTACCCTGGCTTTGCGCCAGAAGAAGGAGCAGGGCATCCCCATTGCCATGCTCACAGCCTATGATTACCCGACCGCGTTGGCGCTCGACCGCGCCGACATGGATGTCATCCTCGTAGGCGACTCGCTCGGCATGGTCGTGCTGGGCTACGAGAACACCCTGCCGGTCACCATGGAGGAAATGCTCCACCACTGCCGCGCTGTGGCGCGCGGCGCAAAGTCGGCGCTGCTGGTGGGCGACATGCCGTTCATGTCGTACCAGGCGTCTGTCGAGGAAGCCGTCCGCAACGCCGGGCGCTTCCTCCAGCAGGGCGGCATGGACGCGGTCAAATTGGAGGGCGGACGCGAACGCATCGAAGCAGTGCGCGCCATCGTTGGGGCGGGCATCCCGGTGATGGGCCATCTCGGCCTGACGCCGCAATCCGTCCACCAGTTGGGCGGCTTCCACCCGCAGGGAAAGACAGCCTCCGCCGCCCGCCGTCTGCTCGAAGACGCCCTCCTGCTCGAGGAGGCCGGATGCTTCAGCATCGTGCTGGAATCCGTCCCAGCCCGGCTGGCGGAGTACGTCAGCGCCCGGCTTGCCATCCCCACCATTGGCATCGGCGCTGGGGCCGGCTGCGACGGTCAGGTGCTGGTGACCCACGATCTGCTTGGCCTGTTCGACCGCTTCACGCCCAAATTTGTCAAAATCTATGCCAACCTGCACGCTGCCATGCAGGAGGCCTTTGCCGCCTACCTGGCCGATGTCCGTCAGCGCGCCTTTCCTGGTCCGGAACATTGTGTGGAGATGCCGGCGGGGGAGTGGGAGCAATTCTTGCAGGAGGAGGGGAAAAATGGCAGCGAATAAAGTTCTCGTGGTAGGCACGGGCGCGCTTGGCACGCTCTTCGCCGCCCGGCTGGCCGCGGCCGGCGCGCAGGTCACGGTGCTGGGGACATGGCCTGAGGCGCTCGAAGCGCTCAACAAAGCCGGCGCGCAGGTGGAGGGGAAGCCGCCGCGGCCGGTCTTTGCAACCAACAACCCGGCTGCCTGTGCGCCGGCGGACCTGGCGCTGGTGCTGGTTAAATCCTGGCAGACGGAGCGCGCCGCCCGCCAACTGACAGATTGCCTCGCCCCCGACGGGCTGGCGGTGAGTTTGCAAAATGGTCTTGGCAATGATACGCTCCTGAGCGGGACCCTCGGCCTGCGGCGCGTTTCGGCGGGCGTCACCACCCTCGGCGCGACGCTCACTGCTCCAGGCGTGGTACGCCTGGCCGGAACGGGACCGGTCTGGCTGGAGGAGCGCCCCCGCCTCGACGCCCTGGCGTCTCTGCTGGCGGAGGCCGGTTTCCCGGTCGAACGCGCCGCGGACATCCGTCCGCGCCAGTGGGGCAAACTGGTGATCAATGCCGCCATCAACCCGCTGACGGCCATCCTGCGCCTCCCCAATGGCGGCCTGCTTACCGATCCGCTGGCGCGCCCTCTGCTGGGGGGGCTGGCGCGCGAAGCCGCCTCGGTGGCCGAAGCGCTCGGGGTGGCGCTGCCGTTCGCGGGTCCCGAACGGGCCGCCGAGGAAGTGGCCGGGCGGACGGCGGCCAATCATTCCTCCATGCTGCGGGATATCCTGCGCGGCGCGCCGACCGAGGTGGAAGCCATCAACGGGGCAGTTGTCCGGGAGGGGCAGGCGCTGGGGCTTCCCGTGCCGCTCAACTGGCTTGTGCGCGGACTGGTGCTCTCCCGCCGCCACCTTTCGCCGGATGAACTGGCGGATATGGTAAGATTGAAGCAACCGGTTTCCGGAGGTATTGGATGCGAAGAAGTTTAATGATCCTGGCGTTGCTCGTTTTCCTGATTCCCTTCCCGGCGCGGGCGCAGGCGCCGTTGCGCCTGGAGGTGGTGCAGGTGCAGGTCTGGCCGGAGTTCGACCGCCCGGCAGTGCTGATTATTACTCGACTGGTCCTGCCGCCCGAAACAACCCTGCCGCTGACGTTCGACCTGCGCATCCCGGCGCGGGCCGAAGTCAATGCCGTTGCGGTACAGACTCCCGACGTGGGGCTGACCAACGCCTATTATGAGCAAAAGGCAGGTGAAGAGTGGACCACGCTGTCCATCCGCGCCACCTCGCTGGAGGTGTGGGTGGAATATTACACTGCCCTGGTGAGAGAGGAAACGACGCGCCGGGTCGAGTACCGCTGGCCAGGCGACCTGGCGGTGGAGGCCTTCTCGGTGGCTTTCCAGGCGCCTGTTGGCTCGGATAACATTTCCATCAACCCGCCGCCGGTGCGCAGCGAGTTCGACTCGTACAATCTGCAAAGTTTCATCACCGAAACCATCTCGCTAGAGGCGGGGGAAACCTTCATCTTCACTGCCCGCTACGAAAAGGCGGATGATGTTTTGAGCGCCTCCACGATCCCGGTCGAGCCGGCCAGGCCGCTGGAACAGACCGGCGGACAGATGTCTTGGGGCGACATCCTGCCCTGGGTGCTGGGCGGCCTGGGGATGGGGCTGATCGTATTGGGAATGTTCGTGCTGTTCGGTTTCCTGAAAGGGGAGAAGAGTGCGAGCGCCAGCCCGGCGCGGCGCCGACGTTCCCGGACCGTGCGCCTGCCGCGCCCCGCAGCGGGGGAGGAGACGGCTGTCTACTGCCACGCCTGCGGCAACCGCGCCCAGCCCGGCGACCAGTTTTGCCGCACCTGCGGGTCACGCTTGCGGCGCGAGGAGTGATTTCGCCTTACCTTGGCGGGATTTATGCAAAACGAACTGGCTACACCGTCAACTGAGTTTATGATGACCATGCTTTTTAGTGGGTGACAAGAGTGAATCGCTGGTGCTCCCAACGATGATGGAGATTTAATCTGACGACCTGCGATTGTCAGGTGTGACAACATAGCAAAGGCGATGTTGGGGTGGGCTTGTGCTGAGCAGGGACGAAGCGCGAGGGCTGTGGCAGCAGATATGGGCCTATTTCTTCGACGATCGTTCCTTTTCCGTCTTGACCGGTTCTTCTGCTGCGGGCGGCAGGCTGGCGCGGTTTCTCCAGGCCAGCCAAGCCGAACCCATCCCGGCGGAGGTGACGAGCAGGTCAATGATCCAGCCGGCGTAGGGGATGGAGCGCAGTAACACGTAAACGACCACTCCGGCCAGGAGCGCCAGCAGGTCGGTCCAGACGGCTTTGCGGCGCAGGAACAGGCCGAAGAGCAGGGAGGCGGCCAGGTAAGCCACGACGATCTTGGAGCCGATGGCGATGAAAAGCGCCAGCGCCACGGCGGCGATGAGCAGGGCGGAGAAACCGACCACCCACAGCGCCAGCGTCACCTGCCACAGACCGAGGAAGTTGATCCCCAGGCCGAGGGCGAAGAGCAGGACGAATAGAATCAGGCCGACGATGAACAGGTTGAAGGCCACCACCAACACCAGCAGGCCGGCGGCCAGCGTCCGCAGCGGGCGGGCTTTGAGCGGCTCCCCGGACCGTTCGAGCGGTTTGCGCGCCAGCCAGTAGAGCAGCAGGCCGAAGACCATCAGCACGCCCCAGTTGCGCAGCAGCGACAGCCCCCATTCGCCCCAGTCGAAAGCCGGGAGCGGCTCGGTGAATTTGAAACGCATGTGGCGGAAGGGCGAGAACCCCTGCGGTTCGGGCGCGGGAGCGGGGATCTCGAAATGCAGTTCCAGGGTCAGTTCCTCGTAGCCGAGCAGGCGCATCAGGCCGTTGTAGAGTTGGATCGGCCCGATGACCGTGTGCAGGTCGCCGTTGATCTGCCCGTTGAGACCGGCGTCCAGGCCGAGGGCGTAGAGGTGGCGGCCGATGGTCGAATCCGGGCCGCTCGTCAGGCTGACGGTGGCCGTGTAGAGGTCGCGTTCGAGCAGGGAATTGGCGGGCAGGTCGAGGGTCAAGGCCAGGGCGTAGACCGCGCCGGTCACGTCCCCGCTGACGGCCGCGTTTTGGGCGATGAGCACGAGACTCCCATCCACCGTCCCGGTGACGATGACCTGGTTGCCGAGGATGAACAGGTTGCCGTTGACCGTGCCTTCGACCAGCACCTCGTCGCCGAAGAGGACGACATCATGGTCCACGACGACCCCGGCGGGGATGCTGTCGCCGTAGAAGATGCCGTCATCGGCGGCGGCTGCCGGGGTGGGAAAAGCGAAGGTCAGCAGCAGGGGGATGAGAAGGATGGGGAGAAATCTGAGTTTCATGGGGGGCCTCCGCAGGAAAATTCCGCCCTTATTGTACAATCTTTTGGGGCGGAATGGGCGGGGAATTTTGGGAATGGGACGCGGAACAGTACGAACAGAAATACCGCGAACAGCAGGTCAAATACCTGCAAAAGAAAG
>DYKZ01000025.1 GCA_020722345.1 Anaerolinea thermophila
CTGGACGGAGAAGCGGAAGCCCATTTGATCGCCATGGCTTGCAGTGCGCCGCCGGGGTCGCCATCCGGGTTGAAGGTCATGGCGTTGCCGCCGTAGGCGAAGGTGCGCGGCGGCTCGTCACCCCCGGGCAGGCGGAACGCGCCGATGTATTCGATGTCGGCAGGATTCACCACATCGCCAGAAGGGGGCGGGAGCGGCTGGGGTTGGGATTCGGCCGGGGATACAGTGGCAGGTTCCGGGTCCGTTTGAAGCGGGGGAGTTTGACCCAACGTGCAGGCGAAGATGCCAGTCAAGAGAATCGGAATGATTATCCATTGTGATTTGCGTTTCATGTTTTCTCCTTTTTCATGGCGCGGCGACAAGCAGTACCGCGACCTGATTGGCAGACAGAGTGAGTTGGGTGACGGGGGTATAAGTCACCGTCCAGGCGGAGGTGTCGCCGTTATCGGGAATCGTCCCGCCGCCACGGAATCGCTCGGTCATTCCGTCACCCAGTCGTTCCCTTCGACGACGCCCAACCATTCGCCGGTGAAGTTGCAAGTTTCCCAACCGTCCATGACTTGGTAACCCAGTCCCATGCCCAGGCGATAGTTCAGGATGACGAAATTGGGGTTGACCGCGCGCAGGGCGTCCGCGTCGGGACGGGTCATCTTTTGCGCGCCGACGTAGTGGGTCGCGGAAAACTCGATCCAGGCCGGGTTGTCGTAGAGCCACAACTGGTCGTTGAAAACATGGATTCCGTCCCAGGTATCAGGCAGTTGCCGGACAGCGGAAGCAGGTACAGACTCGCTTGGGGCGGTCGCGCCCGCCTCGGGCAAATCCTCGGCCGTGATAACGGAAACCGGCGGCGGGGAGTCGGATGCGCCGTTCGGCTGGAACAATCCACAGGCAAACAGGAACAAGACGGCCGCCAGCGTCCCCAACATCCTCCTCATAAGTCTCCTCCTTTGCAAAAAAACGAATCCTGCTTTCATTGTGCATGGCGCAGCCTCCAGCCGCAACCAAACGTATCGCCGAACTACCTGTGCCTCTTGTGCCATAAAATGGTACGAAGTGGTATGGTCAGCCCCACCCTACCACTTCGTGGCACTTGGCAGAGCCCAAGTTGAAACCGTCCCGAAGGTTGTCGTGAAAGCGGCTAACTCTCTCAGAAAACCTTCGGGACATTTGGTGGGCGCAAAGGGACTCGAACCCCTGACCTTCTCTGTGTAAGAGAGACGCTCTAACCAACTGAGCTATGCGCCCGTCGGCGTTATTATAGTTGAAAGGTTGCCGCGTTGGAAGGTTGCGCGTTCTTTCAAATAAAATGTTACCGAAGTACGCAATGAGTCGCTGTAATTCTCGCCCAATCCGGGAACAATTTGTTATAATCGAATTGAACTTATCTAAAGGAGAAAGAAATGGCATATACCAATGTGAAAGTCCCCGCTGGCGGGGCGAAAATTTCAATCAAAGATGGGAAATTGCAGGTTCCCGACAACCCGATCATCCCGTTCGTGGAAGGCGACGGGACGGGACGGGACATCTGGCGGGCTTCCGTGCGGGTGTTCGACGCGGCCGTCCAGAAGGCCTACGGCGGCAAGCGCAAGATCCATTGGATGGAAGTCTACGCGGGCGAAAAAGCCTTCAAGATGTTCCAGAACTGGCTGCCCGACGAGACCGTGGAAGCCTTCAAGGAATTCCTAGTCGGCATCAAAGGCCCGCTGACGACCCCCATCGGCGGCGGCATCCGCTCATTGAACGTGGCCTTGCGCAAACGGCTGGACCTGTACGTCTGCCAGCGCCCGGTGCGCTATTATCAGGGCGTCCCGTCCCCGGTCAAGCATCCCGAATACGTGGACATGGTCATCTTCCGCGAAAATACCGAAGACATTTATACCGGCATCGAGTTCCAGTACGGCAGCGAGGACAACACAAAATTCATGCAGTTGTTCAAGGAAACCTTCCCGAAGGAATACGCCAAGATGCGCTTCCCCGATACGGCAGCCATCGGCATCAAGCCCGTCTCGAGGGAAGGCACCGAGCGCCTCGTCCGCGCCGCCATCCAATGGTCGCTGGACAACAAGCGCAAGTCCGTGAATTTCGTCCACAAGGGCAACATCATGAAATTCACCGAGGGCGCGTTCAAGGACTGGGGTTACGGCGTCGCAAAGCGCGAGTTCCGGGACAAGATCGTCACCGAGCGCGAGACCTGGATTCTGGGCAATAAGGAATCCAAACCGGACCTGACGGTTGAGGAGAACGCCCGCCTGGTGGAGCCCGGCTACGACATGATGGCGCCCGACAAGCAGGCCGAGATCCGCGCCGAGGTGGAGGCGGGGCTGGCGCTGTGGCCCACCCACGGCGACGGCAAATGGAAGAAGATGCTGCTCATCAAGGACTCCATCGCCGACGTGAGCCTGCAATTCACGATCATCCGCGCCCGCGATTACGACGTGATCGCTACTTTGAATCTGAACGGAGACTATCTCTCCGATGCGCTGGCGGCGCAGGTGGGCGGCATCGGCATCGCCCCGGGCGCCAATATCAACTACGTCACCGGCCACGCCATCTTCGAGGCCACCCATGGCACCGCGCCCAAATACGCGGACCTGGACAAAGTGAATCCCGGCTCGGTCATCCTCTCCGGCGAGATGATGTTCCGCTACATGGGCTGGGGCGAAGCCGCCGACCTGATCGTCAAGGGCATGGAAGGGGCCATCGCCGCCAAGACCGTGACCTACGACTTCGAGCGCCTGATGGACGGGGCCACCCTGCTCAAATGCTCCGAGTTCGGGGATGCGGTCATCAAACACATGGATTGAGGCTGAGCAATTCCGTGAACGGGAACCGGGACAGCAGACGCTGTCCCGGTTTGGTTTGAAGGGTTATAGAACAAAGCAAGCCTCAACTTTTTTGTGGCGGCGGTTTCCTTCGTTTTGACCCTGTTCAAAGTCAGAGAGAGTCACGGCCCCGCTACAGAACGTCGTCAAGAAAACATGCGGGCAGGCCGCGGGCGTTCTGATGTCTCGTGCAACTGTCAACGGTAATTTTTGCGGTCAGAGCCGGCTACTGCCGGAAGGATGCAACCGCACTGTGCGTGTCGGTATAGATCTCGAACAAGGCGCTAAAGCCAACCAGGTTCAGGATGTCTTTTACTTGTTCGGTCGGGTTGAGCAGTTTGACGTGCTGCTGAACGCCCTTGTTGCGGTCGCGGCGCATGGCGCGGAAGGCCGCCCAGCCTTCTTTGACCTCAGCCGGCTTCTCCCCTTTGAACAGGAGCGCAATCTGGTGCAGCGCCGAGATGCCTGCACTGCTCAAATAGGTCAATTTGCTCAAGTCCAGCAACAGGTTGTGCGCCCCTTCATCGTACAGGGCGCTGGCGCGGGCAATCAATTCCTTATAATTGGAGCCATCCAGGCTTCCTTCCACGCGCAGAATTGCCACCGGCGCATTGCCTTGATATTCGGTTGTGGAAATTTCCATAGTTTCTATTCCTTTGAACGCCAGTATTATAATTGAACTTCGACCATTTCTATCGCAATCAATCCAACTTGGCGGGCAAGGAAAGGTTACTTCAGCATCGGCATCTTCAAGCCGTGACGTTTTGCCGCTTCGATGGCCTGCTCGTACCCCGCGTCGGCGTGGCGGACGATGCCCAGGCCGGGGTCGGTGGTCAGGACCCGCTCCAGCCGCGCCGCGGCTTCGGGCGTCCCGTCTGCCACGATAACCTGACCGGCGTGCTGGCTATAGCCGATGCCCACACCGCCGCCGTGGTGGAACGAAACCCAGGTGGCGCCGCCCACGGCGTTGATCATGGCGTTCAAGATAGCCCAGTCGGAGATGGCGTCGGAGCCGTCTTTCATGGCTTCCGTCTCCCGGTTCGGGCTGGCGACCGAGCCGCAGTCGAGATGGTCGCGCCCGATGACGATGGGCGCTTTCAGCGCGCCGCTCGCCACCATTTCGTTGAACTTCAGCCCGGCCTTGGCGCGTTCGCCGTAGCCGAGCCAGCAGATGCGCGCCGGCAGGCCCTGGAAGGGGACCTTTTCGCGCGCCATCTTGAGCCAGCGCTTGAGGTGCTCGTCCTGCGGAAAGAGTTCCATCACGGCTTCGTCGGTCTTGTAGATGTCTTCGGGGTCGCCGGAGAGCGCTACCCAGCGGAAGGGGCCTTTACCCTCGCAGAACAGCGGGCGGATGTAGGCCGGGACAAAGCCGGGGAACTCGAAGGCGTCGGTCACGCCGTGGTTGTAGGCCTGCTGGCGGATGTTGTTGCCGTAGTCGAACACCTCCGCCCCCTTGCGCTGGAACTCGAGCATGGCTTTGACATGCTGCGCCATGGAATCCATTGCCCGCTTCTTGTACTCGGTTGGGTTGGATTTGCGCAACTCGTCCGCCGCCTGGACCGAGAGGCCGGTCGGCACGTACATGAGCGCTTCGTGCGCTGACGTTTGATCTGTGACCACATCCGGGATGACGCCGCGCATGGCAAGTTCCTGGTACACGTCTGCGGCGTTGCCGATTAGGCCGATGGACTGCGGTTTCTGCTTGTCCTTGAACTCGTCCACGAGGGTCATGGCTTCTTCGAGGGTATCCACTACCCGGTCCACGTAGCCGATGTCGAGGCGGCGTTTGGCGCGGGCGGGGTCCACTTCGACGATCAGGCCGACGCCCTCGTTCATGGTGATGGCCAGCGGCTGCGCGCCGCCCATGCCGCCAAGGCCGGCTGTCAAGCAGAATTTTCCTTTCAGCGAACCCCAGCCGCGCAGTTGAGCGAGCGCGCTGAAGGTCTCGTAGGTGCCTTGCAGAATACCCTGCGTACCGATATAGATCCACGAACCGGCGGTCATCTGCCCGTACATGATGAGGCCCTGGGCAGCAAGTTTGTCGAAGTGCTCCCAGGTGGCCCAGTGGGGGACGAGGTTGGAGTTGGCAATCAGCACGCGCGGCGCGTCGGGGTGGGTCTTGAACACTACTACCGGCTTGCCGGATTGGACGAGGAGGGTCTCATCCGGCTCGAGGTCCCGGAGCGCAGCGAGGATGGCGTCGAACGATTCCCAGTTCCGGGCGGCCTGTCCGCGCCCGCCATAGACTACCAAGTCTTCGGGGCGTTCGGCCACTTCCGGGTCGAGGTTATTCTGGATCATGCGGTAGGCGGCTTCAGAAAGCCAGTTCTTGCAGGTGAGTTGGTTCCCGCGCGGGGCGCGGACAGTGCGGGCTGTGGACATGAAAACCTCCAGTTAGAGCAGTCTCAAACAAGTGGCAATTATACGCCTCATTCTGCAGTGCGCGCCCGCGCCGCTGAGGACAAAAGAACTTCAGATACATGAAGAAGCCAAGAGGAAGGGGCTGTTGGGGCGCTGGCATTCCTCCGGCGATATAGTATTACCCTTGAGAATCTATCACCACCGCGAAGATTCTGTGTTATGCTGTCATTGCGAGCGCAGCGAAGCAATCTCCAAGTAACAGGGGATTGCTTCGTCGGGGAGAGCGCCCTCCTCGCAAAAACCTTACATTCCAAACTATGTTTCTGTCAGCCCTTTGGTTCTAAAAAATGCTTGACAAACTCATAGTATTCGCAATGACAGCCAGTTGGTTGCGGCTGGAGGCCGCGCTATGTCAAGAGTTGTGTAAAATCTGTGAGGGAGCAGTATCCTTAGCGGGGATGGAAATGCGCCTGAGTTTCAGGCTACGCCCGGCGCGTTTCACACCACCTCAGCGTCGGCGAGAAGAAACACATTGTCCCTGTCCTTTCGATGGAATCTGAGGTACTGGTGCTGGATGAGCCGACGGCGGGACTCGACCCGCGTGCCCGCCGCGCCCTGATCCACTTGCTGCGCGGCCTGCCGATGACCATGCTCGTCTCCAGTCACGACCTGGCGATGGTGCGCGAACTCCTGCCGCGCATGGTCATCATGGACGATGGGCGCATCGCCGCCGATGGACCGACTCCGGAGTTGCTGGCAAACGAAACGCTGCTCGAAGCGCACGGGCTTGAATAGATGTCGGTCAATAAAGAGCATTCAGCAAGATTGAAAATTTTAATGAATTTCTAACGAAAACCTCTTGCATTTTTCTTGCTCCTCGTGTATTATATTGGCACGAACGGTTGGGTGCCCCCCTCACCCAGCCGTTCGTGTTTTAAGTCGAGTATCCCGTAAAAGAGTGGAATTTTCGTTTCAAATAAGGGGCAAGATCTGGCGCAGCCTTTATTGCCAGATTCCCCAATCGCGACTATAATACCGCCTTGCTCAAACGGGGCGTGGCGCAGTCCGGCTAGCGCGCTTGCATGGGGTGCAAGAGGTCCCGGGTTCAATTCCCGGCGCCCCGACTGGAAGACCCTGCAATTCCAATGGCAGGGTCTTCTTGTTACAGGTTAGTTTCCCCGGGGCGGGTGTTTCAGGCTCCGGCTTTCTTCCGATTTGCCCGATCATGCTTTCCATCCTCTACGGACTCTCCTCCGCCATTGTCTGGGGCGCGGCAGATTTCTGCGGCGGACTGGCCAGCCGCAAGGCGCGCGCCTCCCAGGCGGTCCTCCTGGGTGAGGCTGTCGGACTGGCGCTCCTGCTGGCGGCGGCAACCATTATCGGCGAGCCGCCGTTGCCGCTTGCTTCCCTGCTGATGTGCCTGGCTGCCGGGGCGATGGGAGTGCTTGGCCTGCTGTTGTTCTTCCATGCCTTGGCGAAAGGTAAGATGACCGTCGCCGCGCCCATCTCGGCCCTGACGGCCACGATCCTGCCGGTCGCCCTCGGGTCGGCGCTGGAGGGTTTCCCCGGCTGGCTGACGTTCGCCGGGTTTGGCCTGGCGCTGGCGGCCATCTGGCTCATCTCGCGGCCGGCTGAGGGTCCGGGGAACGGGCGGGTGGGTCTGAAAGACCTGGCCCTGCCGCTGATCGCGGGGGTCAGTTTTGGCGTCT
Organism: Anaerolinea thermophila; assembly: GCA_020722345.1. Lineage (GTDB taxonomy): Bacteria > Chloroflexota > Anaerolineae > Anaerolineales > Villigracilaceae > UBA877. The sequence goes on from DYKZ01000025.1 coordinate 6,893, forward strand.
ACCTTGTCCTGATCGACCGCGGCAGCCAGGGACTGCTTGTCTGGCCAATGGTCGCTTCCCGCACCGCCGGGACGTTGACAATGCTGGTCTATGTGCTGGCAAGACGGGAGCGCCTCCTCCCGGTCAGGAAGGCCTGGCCGTTCATCGTCCTGAACGGGTTGCTGGATGTCAGCGGCAACGGGCTGTACATTCTGGCGGGGCAGGCCGGGCGGATGGACGTGGCGGCGGTGCTTGCTTCGCTCTATCCCGGCTCGACAGTCCTGCTGGCCTGGCTGCTGTTGCACGAAAAGATCACCCGGCCGCAGTTTGTCGGCATCCTGCTCGCGCTGGCAGCCATCATTTTGATGACCATTTGACGAGAACGCAGTAAAATATCCCCACACTCTTACATCAAGAATTATCCATGACCATCCTCGTCACCGGCGCATTTGGCAACCTAGGCGGATACGTTTTGGAGGAACTCCTCCGACAGGGATACGACGTCCGCGCTTTCGATGTTCAGACTCCCCCTAACCAGAAAAAATCCGCCCGCTTCGATGGGAAAATGGAGGTCGTCTGGGGCGACATCCGTCAGGCGCAGGACGTGGAAAAGGCCGTCAGGGACATAGAAACCGTCATCCACCTGGCGGCTGTCCTCCCGCCTGCCAGCGATGAAGACCCCGAACTGGCCTGGGCCGTCAACGCCGAGGGGACCCGCAACCTGCTGGCCGCCTGCAAGGCTCTGAAGACGCCGCCGCGCTTCCTCTTCGCCTCCACCTTCGACCTGTTCGGCCACACCCAGAAACTCCCGCCGCCGCGCCGCGTCAGCGACCCCATTGAGATCAGCGACGTTTACACCAAAAGCAAAGCCGCCGGCGAGGAGATGGCGCGCGCCTCCGGCCTCGATTTCCTCATCATCCGCTACTCCGACATGCCCATCATCGGCCTGCGCTCCGGCCATCCGATCATGTACCGCATCCCGCTCGACACACGCCTGGAGACCATGCACCCCGCCGACGGGGCGCTGGCGACCGTCAACGCGCTGAAGACGGCGGAGTTGTGGGGGCAGGGCCGCCTGCTGCTCGTCGGGGGCGGGAGCAGGTGCCAGGTCACGTACCGCCAGTTCGTGTTTGGCCTGTTAACCGCCATGGGCATCGGTCCCCTGCCTGAGGAGGCCTTCGGTCACGAAGAATACGTCACCGACTGGCTGGATACCGAAGAAAGCCAGCGCCTGCTCCAGTACCAGCGCCACTCGTTTGAAGATATCATCGCCGAAGTTGCGGCGCAGTTGGGCTGGAGAAAGAATTTCATTCCCCTAGCGCGCCCGTTTGCCCGGCGCAACATGTTGAAGATGTCACCCCATTACCGCAGATGAATGCTATCGAAGTTTTTCCCGTCCGCACGGCGCGCCAGCGGCGCACCTTTTTGACCTTCCCTTGGCGCATCTACCGCCGCGACCCGCTTTGGGTGCCGCCATTGCTTTCCGAGCGCGCTCGCACCATTGACCCGGCGCGCGGCCTGTTCTTCAAGAACGGCTATGCCGAGTTGTTCCTTGCCCGACGAGGCAGGCATTTTGTCGGGACAATTGCCTGCGCCGAAGATAAAAGCAATACCCAGGCCAAAGGGCGCGGCGAGTGCATGATCGGATTCTTTGAGTGCGTGAACGATTACGCCGTAGCCGAAGCGCTCTTCGGCCAGGCCACGGAATGGGCGCGCCGCCACAACCTCGCCAATCTCTACGGCACCTATAACCTGGACCGCGAAGAGTCGCGCGGCATCCTGATTGAGGGCCGCGACCGTCCTCCCGCCCTCTATTGCGGCCACACCCCGCCCTACTACCGCGAATTCTTTGAGCGCTACGGATTCCACAAGGACGGCGACGACGGCTTGGCGTATGCCATAGACGTGAACCTGAACACGCCCGAAATCCAGCACCTGATGCGCCTGGCAGACCGTATTCGCCAGCGCAAGAACATCACCATCCGCAGCGGCAACCTGGCGGATATCGAAGGCGAGATAGACCGCATCCTCGAACTCCAGAACCGCGGGCTGGCGCATTTCCCCGATTTCACGCCCTACACACGCGCCTCCATCGAGGCCATGATCCTGCCCGTGCTGGACATCATTGACCCCGACCTCGTCCTCTTCGCCGACGTGGACGGCAAAACGGTTGGCTGGTTCCCCGGCGTGCCGAACATGAACGAGGTGCTCATCCACCTCAATGGGCTGCGCTACCCCTGGGACTACCTGCGCCTGCTGCGCTACGCCCGCCACAAGCCAAAGAGTCTGGCGGTGAAGAGCGTGATCGTCCTGCCCGAATATTGGGACACCGGCGTGGGCGTTCTCCTCTTTGCCGAAATGGCGCGCCGCGCCTACGCAAAAGGCTACCAGTGGGTGGACCTTTCCCTGACCGGCGAGAACAATCCCGATACCTTCCCACTGGCGCACCGCATGGGGGCCAAGATCTATAAGCGCTACCGCTTCTACCGCAAGGAACTGGATAAGTAGCACATTTGTACGAACTTGCGCCTGTGGTAGAATAACGGCGTGGAATCGGAACAAAGCAAATTCCCCTCTCCCCCCGGCCTGATCGCCACGTTCGCGGCCGGTTTTAATTCGGTGGCAAACAACATCACGGTCATCGCCCTGCCCGTGCTGCTGGACCTGTTCCTTTGGTTCGGCCCCCGCTTGAGCCTGCACGACTACTTCCAGCCTCTGATAGACGCCCTGCCGCGCCTCTACACCAACCTGGCTTCCGCCGAGACGCTGGAACTGGCCCAACAGTTCTGGACCGACTTCTTCACTCGCTTCAACCTGTTCGCCGCCCTGCGCACGTTCCCGGTCGGGACCCCCAGCCTGCTCTTCTTCGAAATGCCGGCGGACTCGCCTTTGGGAAACCCCACCACCCTCCAGGCCGATTCCTTCAGCGGCATCCTGGGACTGGTTGTCCTGCTGGTGTTGGCCGGATGGCTGATCGGCGCAGCATACTTCCACTGGGTCTCCAAGGTGGCGCTCCAGCCGCCTGCCCGCCCGGTCTGGAAATCCGTCACACAGACGTTGTGGGTATCTCTGGCCTGGGCCACCATCCTGTTCGCGGCCGGCTTTCCGGCGCTGATGCTGCTCGGACTGACAACCCTCCTCAGCCCCGCCCTGGGACAGGTGACCCTCTTCTTGACCGGCCTGGCGACGCTCTGGCTGCTGATCCCCTTCTACTTCTCGGCGCACGGCATTTTCACTTTCCAGATGGATGCCTTGAATGCCATCCTGAACAGCCTGCGCATAGTGCGCTTCACCTTTCCCACCACCAGTTTCTTTCTGGTCCTGACGCTGCTGCTCAGTTTCGGCCTGCGATTCCTATGGAAGACGCCGCCGACCGATTCCTGGTGGATGCTGGTCGGCATCCTCGGGCATGCGTTTATTTCCACCGCCCTTCTGGCAGCGAGTTTCATCTACTACCGGGATGTCAACGATTGGCTCAAGGTGGTCTTTGAACGTTTGAAAGCACAAACAACTTCGGCAAAGGGATAACTTTTGAGGTAAGTATGGCAACCAACGCAAGTTATAACGCCAAGGATATTCAAGTTCTGGAAGGACTCGAAGCCGTCCGCCGCCGCCCCGGCATGTACGTGGGCGGTACGGACATCAAAGCCCTGCACCACCTCGTCTACGAAGTGGTGGATAACTCGATTGACGAGGCCCTGGCTGGATCGTGTACCCGCATCGAGATCGTCATCCACCCTGACCAGTCTGTGACCGTGACCGACAACGGGCGCGGCATCCCGGTGGACATGCACCCGACCGAGAAGAAGTCGGCGCTCGAAGTGGTGATGACGAAACTGCACGCTGGCGGCAAGTTCGGCGGCGGCGGCTACAAGGTCTCCGGCGGCTTGCACGGCGTGGGCGTCAGCGCGGTGAACGCCCTTTCGGCCTGGTGCGAGGTCGAGGTGCGGCGCGACGGGCAGATCCATTTCCAGCGCTATGAACGCGGCTATCCCCAGGAACCGGTCAAGATCATCGGGAAGGTCAAGAAGGCCGAAGACACCGGCACCCAAACCACCTTCCGGTTCGACCCTCTGATCTTCACCGAAGCGCTGGAATACCGCTTCGACACCCTCGCCCAGCGCTTCCGCGAGATGGCTTTCGTGACGCGCGGCGTGACCATCCATTTCGTGGACGAACGCTCCAACCGTCAGATGACCTTCTACTTCGAGGGCGGAATCACCTCCTTCGTCCGCTACCTGAACCGCAACCGCGAGACCCTGCACCCGGTAATGTACGTGGAGAAGGAAATCGAAGGCATCGGTATCGAGGTGGCCGTCCAGTACACCGACGCCTACACCGAGTCGATCTATTCGTTTGCCAATACGATTAATACGGTGGACGGCGGCACGCACCTGACCGGGATGCGGGCGGCGCTGACGCGCGTGGTCAACGACTATGCCCGCAAGAGCGGCCTGCTCAAGGATGCCGACCCCAACTTCTCCGGCGACGACACCCGCGAAGGATTGACTGCCATCGTCTCGATCAAACACCCAGACCCGCAGTTCGAGAGCCAGACCAAGGTCAAATTGATGAACCCGGAGGTGCAGACCTACGTCACGCAGGTGACGGGCGAGGCATTCTACACCTTCCTGGAGGAGAACCCGCAGGCGGCCAAGGCCATTGTGGCCAAGTGCCTCACCTCGGCGCGCGCCCGCGACGCGGCGCGCAAGGCCCGCGACCTGGTCATCCGCAAGTCGGCGCTGGAGAGCCTGACCCTGCCCGGTAAACTGGCCGACTGCTCCGAGCGCGACTCCTCGAAGACCGAACTCTACATCGTAGAAGGCGACTCGGCCGGCGGCTCGGCCAAGCAGGGCCGCGACCGCCACTTCCAGGCCATCCTGCCGCTGCGCGGCAAAATTATGAATACCGAACGCGCCCGGCTCGATAAAATTCTTTCGAGCAATGAAATCAAGGCGCTCATCTCGGCGCTCGGCACCGGCATCGGCGACAACTTCGATCTGGAAGGCCTGCGCTATGGGCGCGTCATCATCATGACCGACGCCGACGTGGACGGCGCGCACATCCGCACCCTGCTGCTGACCTTCTTCTTCCGCTACATGCCGCAACTCATTGAAGAAGGCCACCTCTACATCGCCCAGCCGCCGCTCTACCGGCTGGCCTACAAGAACCAGGTGCATTACGCCTACAGCGAGGCCGACAAGGACAAACTGCTCAAATCGCTTGGCGTCAGCGCCGACAAGGTCTCTCTCTCGCGCTACAAGGGACTTGGCGAGATGAACCCCCAGCAGTTGTGGGAGACCACCATGAACCCGGTCAACCGCACCCTGCTCCTCGTCACCGTGGACGACGCCGCCGAAGCAGATAGAACCTTCGATATGCTGATGGGCGATGCGGTGGATCCAAGAAAGAGGTTTATCCAGACGCATGCCAGGAGCGTGAGGAATTTGGACATTTAGGGAACTCACCCTCCCGCAGGCTCAGAACCTGCGGGAGTTTTTTTTCGTCCTATCTTCCACCCCATCTCCACCACCGGCACGGCCATCAGCGCCAGCGCCAAGCCGAAGAGCGGCCAGTTGAATGATACCGGCAGCGCCTGGCGGACGGCTGCCTCCCCGCCGGGCAGCGCCCGGATGGCCTCTGCCATGAAGGTGTAGAGCGCCAGCCCAACCCCGGCGAGGTTCAGCAGCCACGCCCACCATTTCGGCCAGACGGGGCGCTGGAACTGCTCACCGGCCGCGGCCAGTGTCCCGCCGAGGATGAGCAGCACGGAGATCAGCACTGGCGCCAGCACCGGTCCCCACCAGGGCAGGGGGATGAGGAACAGGATGTCCCAGTCCAGCAGGGAAGTCGGCCATCCGGTCATCGGGACGAGAAAAACGTAGTAGAAAATATCCCACACGCCGAAGGCAACCAGCGAATAGCCGGCCCGGCCGCGCCAAGTGCGCCCGGCCAGCCAGCCGACGGTCCAGAGCATGAGCAGGGTGGCAACTTCGCGCCCCACCTCGATCCCGCCCAGGCCCACCGAGTGGGGCAGCGGGTCCGCCTGGTAGGGGTCCACGCGCCCGATCAGCACGCGCAGGTAGACCACCACCGCCGATTCGACCCAGGCCATGCCGATGGCATAGACGGCGACAATTCCGAGACGTTTGAGTAGATCGCGCATGAGAAGGCTCCTTTTGCGAAGATGAAGAGTATTTTCAAGGAGGCGGAATATCAAAGGCTATCAAACCCGCCTGTGCATCCTCCCGCAGGATTTAACCCTGCGGGAGGATGGCATAATTTGGTATCATAAAGACATGGACGCCCCTCCCATCGCCCTCGGCTCGCGCGTGACTGTGGAACTGGTGGGCTCCTCCGGCGAAGCCGAACGAGCCGAGTTTACGCTGGTCACGAGTAAACAAGCCGACCTCAAGTCCGGGCTGCTGGACGAGGCCGCCCCGCTCGGGCGCGCCCTGCTGGGTCGCCGCGCCGGGGAGACATTCCCGTACGCGGCCGGCGACTTGCGCGAAGTGCGCATCCTTTCGGTGGAGAGCGGGGAGATGGAGGTTTCCCTCGAGGCGGCCCGCAAACGCCGCCAGGCGGTGGAAAGAGCCGCGGCGCAGTCCGAGATCACCAGCCAGATGATCTTTTCCACGGCCAGCGGCAGCAAGTGGGGCGACTACGAGGTGGATGTGGACAAACTGCTCGATGAGCAGGAGCCGGACGCATAGCCCGCAGCCGGGTCACAGCATGAACCCCGATCTGGGGGCAGGCGGCCGGTCCGCGTGCAGGGGGCGCGGGGACGGGTTTGGCGGGAGCAGGCCAAAGGTCCGCGGCGGGACGGGCAGGTGCAGGAAGGCCAGAATTTTGGCAAAGAGGCGGGAAAACACGGGGAAACCTCCTCAAAAATGTTATGATATGGTTGTTTTCCGGCGATAAAAGTCGTGTAAAATGTCTGTAATATCGTTTTTTGCCACAGGATTGCCTGATTATGTCGCGTTTCGAACCCCTTTCCCGACTCGTTGACCGCCTGCTGCGACTGGTGGTTTTCATCTACCAGGGCATGACGCTGGCTGCGTTCTTAATCATCCCTTTTCTGGCTTACAACTGGCTGCGCCTGCCATTCCTGGGCGGGTTCATTGAGCAGACAATGATCGTCAACCAGGTCAGGCCGTCCGACCCGGCGGCCTGGCCGCTGCTGGAACATGTGCCGGAATTCGGCTATCAGGTGGTGCAAGTGGCCGGCATCGAGACGCCCCGGACCTCTGACCTGCACGCCGTTTTGAAGAACTATTCCGTCGGCGAGACGGTGGAGGTGGCGCTGCGCAGCCCGGCGGGTGAACTGGAGACCCACGCCATCACCCTGCAATCTTTTCCGTTCAACGATCAGGTCTCGTTCCTCTTCATCCCCTACCTGATCGGTATGATCTACCTGGGCGTCAGCCTGTGGATCTACCGGATGCGCCGCGCTGAACCGGCCGGGCGCGCTTTTGCGCTTTTTGCTTCCTCGGTGGCGGTGGCCAGCGGGGCCTTGTTCGACCTCTTCACCACCCATTACCTTGCCTACTTTTGGACGTTTGCTCTGGGAATTGCCGGTGGGGCGCTGATTGAACTGACGCTGGTCTTCCCGCAGGAGGCGCGCCTGGTGCGCAGATTCCCCTTCCTGCGGCGGATTGGTTACCTCCTGGCATTAGGGCTGGTAGTGTATGCCGCTATGAATATCTACAATATGTCCCGGCCGCTGGCGTATGCAGAGGCTTGGGAATATCTCTACATCTTCTCAGGAGCCAGCATCGCCCTCTTCCTGGCGGTCATGCTGGTGCGCCTGCTGGCAGCCCGTTCGCCGGTGGTGCGCAGCCAGGCGCGCACTATCCTGGTGGCCATCCTGCTGGGCTTCGGTCCGTTGGCGATCTGGTTTGTGATCTTCTCGATTGTGGCTCTGACCAAAGGGACAGGGTTGTCCTACAGCCCCTACCTGCTCCTGCCGCTGGTGGTTTTCCCGGTCATGACCGGTTACACCATCCTGCGCCAGCGCCTGCTGCGCACCGATTTCCTCATCCGGCAAGGTACCCTCTATGCTCTGCTGACCATCCTGGTACTGGTGGGATACGCCCTGATCGTCAGCGGGTTGATGCTGATCTTCGGCCCAAAACTGGGGCCCTCCAATCCCCTCTTCGTCGGGGCGCTGGTCTTCCTTCTGGCAATGGCTCTGAATCCGCTGCGCAACCGTTTGCAGCAGGTGGTGGACACGGCCTTCTTCCGCGGGGTACGCGCCTACGAAGAACGTTCCCGGAACTTCAGCCACGCCCTGATTAACACGGTGGACCAGACAGCCATCGTGCGCACCCTGCGCCAGCACATCAACGAGAGTCTCCTGCCGGAGCAGTTACACATCTACATCTACGACCCGCTCAATGACCTGTACGCCTCCACGCCGGGCGATGACGGGCGCGCCACCAGCGACCTGCGTTTCAACGTCAGCGACCCCCTCCCGCAGGCGCTTAGCCATGCCCGCGTGCCCCTCTTTCTGGACGAAACGTCCATGCCGGCCGAGATCAAGCCGGAATCGCCGCGCCTGGCTTTGCTGGCGGCCACGCTGTTCATCCCCATGCCTGGCTCCGACCGCCTCATCGGCTGGCTGGCGCTTGGCGGGCGTCGTTCAGGCGAGACCTACAGCAGCGCCGACCTGTCTTTCCTCGACCAGGTCAGTACGGCGGCGGCGGTGGCGGTGGAGCGGGCGCAGGTCATTTTCAATCTCGAGCGCCGCGTTCGGGAGATGAATATCCTCTCGCGGGTAGCGCAGGGCGTCAACGTGACCGTCAGTTTCGACGACATCCTGGAACTTATCTCCGCCCAAACCAACCAGGTGCTGCCCGTACACGATTTCCACATCACCCTCTACAACAAGGAAAGCGATTATTTCTACTACGCCTTCTGCCAGGAAAAGGATGACCGTCTGCGCAGCCGGGAGAACCTGCCCCTCCCACCCGGCGCCGGTTTGAGCCAGGAGGTCGTGCGCGTGCGCCGCCCCATCCTGACAAACGACTACACGCGCGAATGCCAGCAGTACGGTATAACACCAGACATGCCGAACATCCATGCCTGGCTGGGCGTCCCCCTCAATGCGGGATCCGAGGTCATCGGTTGCCTCTCTATCGGCAACCGCGATGCAACCACTACTTACACGCCTGCCCAAATGCAACTGCTCCAATCCATTGCCGACCAGGCCGCCGGCGCCATCGTCAAGGCACGCCTGTTGCAGGAGACGGAACGCCGCGCCTACCAGTTGACCGTCCTGAACGACATCACCCGCCAACTGACCGGCACGCTGGAGAGCGATCCGCTGCTCGAAAAGATTCTCGACAGCGCCATCAACATTCTCAACTGCGAGGCAGGCACGCTCTTCCTGGTGGACGAACAGACCGACGAACTGGTATTCCGTGTGGTGCAGGGACCGGTGGCCTCCTCGCTCATCGGTCAGCGCCTGCCCGCCGGGACGGGGATCGTTGGCGAGGCGGTCAAGAGCAGGCAGCCGGTGATTGCCAACAATGTCCAGCAGACGGACAAATGGTTCGCCTCCCCCGACAAGAATACCGGCTTCGTCACCCGCGCCATCCTGGCCGTGCCTCTCCAGGTCAAAGACCAGGTGATCGGTGTGCTGGAAGTAGTCAACCGCAAAGATGGCCTGCCGTTCGTGGATGATGACGTCAACCTGCTGGCTGCCTTTGCCGGTCAGGCGGCGGTTGCCATCGAGAACTCCCGTCTCTACACCCTGACCGACCAGGAACTCAACAAGCGCGTGGAGGAACTCTCGGTTATGCAGCGCATTGACCGCGAACTCAATGCCAGCCTCGACGTGAGCCGCGCCATGCGCATCACCCTCGAGTGGGCGCTGCGGCAGTCCAACGCTGATGCCGGTTTGATCGGCATTCTGACGGAATTCGGCATTCGTTTGATGGCCCAGCAGGGGTACGAAGAGATTGAACAAACTTATCAAGACCAGCCGATTCCCCTCCAGCAGCCTGCCCTGCGGGCCGCGGTCGAGACCGGGCAACCGCAGTTGCTGGCCCTGGACAGTTCCCAGCCTGGGCTGCTACCCGCCGCGCGTACCCAGATCGTGGTCCCAATCCGCCGCGAGGCGGGAGTTGTCGGCCTGCTCGTCCTGGAAAGCCGTTCGGCTGAAGTCCAGCGAGGCCAGGAGATGGCTTTCCTATCGCGCCTGAGCGACCACGCCGCCATTGCCATCTCGAACGCCCAGTTGTACAACGAGATCCAGCGCGCCAACGACGCCAAGAGCGAATTCGTCTCGTTCGTGGCGCACGAACTCAAGAACCCGATGACCTCCATCAAAGGGTACACGGAGTTACTCGCCAAGGGTGCGGTGGGAACGGTCACCGATATGCAGTTGAACTTCCTGAGCACGATCCGCTCCAACGTGGAGCGCATGTCCACCCTGGTTTCGGACCTGAGCGATAACTCCAAGATCGAGGCCGGCCGTCTGCGTCTCGAATTCAAGGCAGTGGAGGTTCAGGATGCGGTGGACGAGACCACGCGTTCGGTCACACGCCAGGTGGAAGAAAAGAAACAGAGCGTTGAAGTCAAACTGGCGCCCAACCTGCCCAAGGTATGGGCCGACCGCACGCGCCTGATGCAAATCCTGGTCAACCTGATCAGCAATGCCCACAAATACACTCCCGAAGGCGGGAGAATCCTCATCGGCGCGGAGCAAACCGAAAACCACTGGGACACCAAAGGCGCCAGCAAAGTGGTGCATATCTGGGTCCAGGATAACGGCATCGGTATCAGCCTCGAAGATCAGAAGAAGATATTCCAGAAATTCTTCCGCTCTGAGGATCAGAAGGCGCGCGAATCACCCGGCACCGGCCTGGGTTTGCATATCACCCGCAGCCTGGTCGAGATGATGGGCGGGCGCATCTGGTTCGAAAGCGAATTCCGCCAAGGGACGACGTTCCACTTCACCGTCCCGGTTGCAGAGGGATAGCCCTTATGAGTCTTATCGCCGCAGTCGGACAAGCCCGCGCCCTGGATGGACGCGAAGCAGGGTTGCAGGCTACCCACGAGGCCCTGAACGGGCTCGGCAATACCCCGCCCACCCTGGGGCTGGTAATCTCCTCCTATCAGTATGACGCCCAGCAGGTAATCAACGGCGTGGCCAGCCTTACCGGCGGCATGCCGCTGGTCGGGTTTAGTTCCTCGGCCGGGATGACAGCCAGCGGCGTCCATTCCCATTCGGTCGTGGTGGCCCTGCTGGCCTCCTCGGACGCCCGCGCGGACGTGCAGTGGCTGGCCGGCTACACCCAGGCCAGCCGCGAAGTCTCGCAGCAACTGGCCGAACTCTTTAGGCGTAAACCGAAGCAGCCCGCCCTGCTCTTCGCCGACGGGTTCAATACCGACACCGAACAACTATGCGCCAGCCTACCGGCCGGCATCCCCCTGATTGGCGGTCTTTCCACCGGCGACCTGCACAGCGGCAATGCCTATCAGATCGGCGGGGCGCAGTACGGCGCGGGCGGCCTGGCGCTGGCGCGTATCGAAGGGAACATCCCGATTGGAGTGGGGTTCGACCACGGCTGGCAGCCGGTGGGGGCGCACTTCCGCGTCACCCGCTCGCGCGGCTTCTGGGTGCGGACCTTGGATGGGCGTCCGGCTTCGGAGGCGTATGCCCACCTCTTCGGCTACCCAGCCCGCGAGTGGGCCTTCCCGCCGCTCAACCAGTTGGTGCGTCTCTATCCGCTTGGGCTGGAGCAGTTGAACAAAAACCTGGTTGTGCGTTCCCCCCTGCGCGTCGAGGCCGATGGATCGTTCCGCATGAACGTCGGCGTCAGCGACGGGACGGAGGCCTACCTGCTGATTGGGAGCCTCTCGGCCTGCCGCACTGCCGCTCAGAATGCTGTCCAGCAGGCGCTGGCCCAGTTGAACGGAGCGCGCCCGGTGCTGGCGCTCGTGCTGGCAGATGTATCCTGGCAGATCCTGCACGAAGCCCATGCCGGCGCGGACGTGGCGGCGGTCAACGAGGCCCTGGGCGGGAACGTCCCCCTTGCCGGCGGCTACACCCTGGGGCAAATCGTCCCGACAGAGGACGATCGCCCGCAGTTCCTCAATCAGCACATGGTGGTGGTGGTTTTTGGGGAGCATGAAGAGAAATAGCATATCCAACCGGCAACAAAAATCTCCCGGAGGCAACAAGGTCTTCGGGAGATTTCTTTTATTCAGTCGCTGTCAGGCAGCCATCATCTCCACCTGCGGCAAATCCTTCATCGCTTCTGCCACCGCCTCGGCGGGATATTCGTAATCTTCCAGTTCACCGGCCAGATATTGCTGGTAAGCCATCATGTCGAAGTGACCATGACCGGACAAGTTGAACAGGATGACGCGCTTCTCGCCTTTGGCTTTGGCGTCCAGCGCCTCGTCAATGGCGGCGCGAATGGCGTGCGCCGACTCGGGCGCGGGCAGGATGCCCTCCGAGCGGGTGAACATCACTGCCGCCTCGAACGTCCTCACCTGCGGGACAGCCACCGCCTCGATGTACCCGGCGTCGTAGAGCGCCGAGAGCGAGGGGGCCATGCCGTGGTAGCGCAGTCCGCCGGCGTGGATGCCGGCCGGTATGAAGGTGTGACCGAGCGTATACATCTTGACGATGGGCGCCATCCGGGCGCTATCGCCGTAGTCGAAGGTGTAAACGCCCTTCGTCAGTGACGGGGTGGCGGTTGGTTCCACAGCCACCAGCCGTGTGCGCTGTCCGTCCTTCAGATTCTGGCGCAGGAACGGATAGGCCAGACCGGCGAAGTTTGAGCCGCCGCCCACGCAGCCGATGACCACATCCGGGTATTCCCCGGCCAGGTCCATCTGCTTGAGGGCTTCTTCGCCGATTACGGTCTGGTGCATCAGTACGTGGTTGAGCACCGAGCCAAGGCTGTATTTCTTTACCCCGCCCGATTTGGCGGCCACTTCGACAGCCTCCGAAATGGCGATGCCGAGGGAACCGTTGTTGTTGGGGTCTTTGGCCAGCAGGGTGCGGCCGTAATCCGTGCTGTCTGACGGGCTGGCAAAGACTTGCGCGCCGTAGGTCTCCATGAAGATGCGTCGGTAGGGCTTCTGGTTGTACGACACCTTGACCATGTACACTTCCAGATCCATGCCGAAGAAGTTGCACGCCATCGAGAGGGCCGCGCCCCACTGACCGGCGCCGGTCTCGGTGGTCATGGCCTTTGTCCCGGCGACCTTATTGTAGAAGGCCTGCGGGATGGCCGTGTTGGGCTTGTGACTGCCCACCGGCGAGACAGACTCGTTCTTGAAGTAAATGTGGGCAGGCGTGCCCAGCGCTTTCTCCAGCCGCCGCGCCCGGACAAGCGGCGTGGGCCGGTAGAGTTTGTAAATCTCGCGCACTTCCTCGGGAATGTCAATGAACCGGTCGGTGCTGACTTCCTGCATGATGATCTCCATCGGGAAGATCACCGAGAGAAAATCGGGCGTCACGGGTTTCATCGTGCCGGGATGCAACACCGGCTGGGGCGGCATGGGGCTGTCGGCTAGCACGTTGTACCACTGCTTCGGCAGGTCGGTTTCGTTCAGGGTAAAGCGGGTTTGGTCAGACATGGAAATCTCCTTTTTTAGGTGAATAGTTCATGGTAGAGGGTGTGAATAGTAATAGACCTTGAAAAAAAAAAGATTCCTTCAAGGCGGGTGGAAAACGATGGACACGACAGCGCTCCTTTCTACGGGATGAAAACCGGCGCGGCCATGCCGGCCCCGGCCTCAGCCAGGCATTCGGCCAAGATAACGGCAGCCGGTTTCTGGGTCCCGCGCCGCGCCGGACCTTGAGTCTGTTCCTGCATGGGGAAAATCTCCTCCCGCCGAGGCAGGGTCTCGGTCAGGGCGATCTCTGGTGGGGTGTAATTGCACATCTTTCTGCTCCTTTCTGGGAAGGCAAACTGTTCGTCTGCTTCCCTTGTTTTGGTCAGGCGGGAGAGCCTCCCGCCCTACACAAACAAAAACGCGCTCGTCCACAAACGGGACGAACGCGTAGTCCGTGGTGCCACCCGAATTAGGCCGTATTAATCAAAAATCCCTGTGGTGATGCACAGGGAAAGGCCAGCCTCACTCTCTTAGTCAACAGTCAACAATCAGATGATCAGATTGTCTTCTAGTGACTCCGCGGGGATAACGGTTGCGGCTTCCGGCTCGGATTACTCGTCAACGTCTATCAGACTGGCGTCTCTCGACTGTTCGACTTTCGTCCTGCAACTCCGAGGTCCATTCGGCTTCATCGTGCGGGCAGGACTTTCACCACGTGCCGCCTGCTCTCTGGACCGCCGTACGAGGCGTACTCGTCCTCTTCAGCGTTTTTGAATGATTGGGCGTGATTATATGCCGAAGGGCAGAAATGTCAAGGCTTGGTTTTTGCAGTTTTGGCGGCTTGCGCCATCTGCAAAATATCGTGCGCCGAGCGGAGGGCGCCCTCGGTCACCTCGCCCAGCATCTGCGCCAGTTCGAGGGTGCGCGCCTCCCCCTCCAGGCGGGTGACGCGCGTCAGCGTGCGGCCTGCCTCGATGATTTTCCGCACCTGGTAGTGGCTGTCGCCATAGACGGCCAGTTGCGGCAGGTGGGTGATGACGAACACCTGGTGGGCGCGCCCCAGGTTCCAGAGTTTCTCGCCCACCGTCCCGCCGACGCGCCCGCCGATGCCTTGATCAATTTCGTCGAAGATGAGCGTCGGCACTTGGTCGGCCTGGGCCAGGACGTTCTTGAGCGCCAGCATCAGGCGCGAGGTCTCGCCGCCGGAGGCGATCTTGGCGAGCGGTTTCAGGCCCTCGCCCGGGTTCGGGGCGACAAGGAATTCCACTTTGTCCATGCCGCTGCCGTCGAAGGCGGCCCGCGTCCCGTCTGGGAGGGGGATGCCATCTTCGTCCGGCTTCGTCTGGAAATCCACCGTGAACCGGGCGGAGGCCATGCGCAGGTCGTCTAGTTCGTTCTCGATGGCTTTGCCCATCTGCTCGGCGGCCTGCTTGCGCTTTTCAGAAAGCGCCAGCGCCGCTTTGGCCGTCTTTTCCAGCGCGGCGGATTCGGAAGCCTCCAACTCGGCGATGCGCGCCGAGGCGGTGGTGATGGTCTCCAGTTGCTTGCGGGCCTCGGCGCCGAAGGCGATGACGGCTTCGATGGAGCCGCCGTACTTGCGGGTGAGGCGATGGATCAGGTCGAGGCGCTCCTCGGCTTCCTCCAGCCGTTTGGGGTTGTATTCGATGGCCTCGAGGTAGTCGCGCAGGCTGCGGACGAGGTCGGCGAGCGTCTCGGATAGGCCGACGGCCTGTTCCCCCAAGGCAGCCTGGTTCGAGTCGATCTGCGCCAGTTTGGTCAGCGCGGCGGCAGCCTCGCCCACCAGGTCGGAAGCGGCGGGCGACTCGGGCGTCCCTTCATCGAGAGCGGTGATGGCCTGCTGAGCCAGCGAGGCCAGCGCCTCGGCGTTTGCCAGGCGGTCGCGTTCCTTGCGCAGTTCCTCGTCTTCGCCGGGCTTGAGCCGGGCGGCTTCGATTTCCTCGGCCTGGTAGGTCAGCATTTCGACGCGGCGGTCGGCGTCGCGCTGGGAGGCGCGCAGTTGCTCCAGTTCGCGGCGGATGCCGAGCAGGGACTGGTAGGCCTTGCGGTAGGACTCCAGCAGAGACTCGACATTTGCATAGCGGTCGAGCAGGCCGAGGTGGGCGCGCACGTTGAGCAGCGAGAGATGCTCCGACTGGCCGTGGATGTCCACCAGCGCCTCGCCTAGTTCCTTGAGCAGGGACAGGTTCACAGTCCGGCCATTGACGCGCGCCGCGCTGCGCCCCTCGCGCCGTACTTCGCGGCTGAGGGTCACATAGCCCGGCTCGTCGAGCAGATCCTCGCGTTCGAGCACGGCGTTGACGGCCTGACCTTCGGGGCCGGACAACTTGAAGGTGGCCTCCACACGCGCCAGGTCCGCTTCGGCGCGGATAATGGTGGAGTCGGCGCGGCCGCCGAGCAGCATGTCCACCGCGTCCATGATGATGGATTTGCCCGCCCCGGTCTCGCCGGTGAAGACGAGCAAGCCGGGACCGAGGTCGAGTTCGACTTGGTCAATGATGGCAAAGTTCTGGATACGGAGTTCGGTCAGCATAGGCTATTTTTGAGTCAGGTGGAGTCCGGATAAGCGGTAGTAGATGATCGGGACAGCGATGAAAAGGTAAACGCCCTGGAAGATCAGCCCCCAGATGTCGAGGATGCGTAGTTCGAACAAGACCACCGGCAGCGCACCCAGAAAAATTGAGACGAGGATGGTGATGAAGAGTGGTTTTGAGCGATGCTTGCGGGTGACGAAGCGCAGAACTTCCGAGATTCCGACCGCCACGCTGGAGGCCCCCCCGGCGATCAAGATCCATGCAAAGAAACCGGTCATCCCGCTCACCAGTATGACGAGCAGGCTGGCGAGTGTGGAGAGGAAGCCTCCCACCAGGAAGCCGATCAGGTAATCGTACCAGCGGGCGGTTTCGAAGATCTTCTGCTGGCTGCGTACGCACTCTTTGCAGCGATAGCCGGTGGGCGTGCGCACGGCGCATTTGGGGCAGATAGGCTTGTTGCAGCGGTTGCAGCGCAGGCTGGTTTCCACGTCGGGATGGTTGGCGCAGTAGATTGGGGAGGTCGGCTCAATCATCGAGATGATCCTATGGACGGGTTTTGGTTCATGTAGGCGGTCAGGTTGCGGTAGAAATAGCCGGGGTCGCCGAAGCGGATGAATTTGGCGGCGTAATCTCCGGCGCGGACCATCACTTCGTCGCCGACTGCCAGCGGGAGCGGGCTTTGCCCGTCCACGCTCAGGACGGCTTCCCCTTCGCGAATGAGGATGCTGACAGATGTCCCCTCCGAGAGGACGACAGCGCGGTCCACCGAGAGATGCGGCGCAATCGGGACCAGGAGGATGTTGCGCAGTTCCGGCGGCAGGATCGGCCCCCCGGAGGCGAGGGCATATGCCGTGGAGCCGGTGGCTGTGGAGGCAATCAGCCCGTCGGCGACGTAGGTGGTGAGCAAATGTCCGTCTGCGCTGGCCGAGATGTGGATCGGGCGAATCAGGGCGCCGCGGCAGACAACGGCTTCGTTAAGAGCGTGCCAGTTGCCCTGCGAGACGCCGCCGCACAGGTGTTCGGCGCGCAGCATCATGCGGTTCTCGATCCAGAAATCGCCTGCCAGCAGTCTTTCAAGCGCCTCCCGCCATTCCTTTTGCCGTACCTGCATGAGAAATCCCAGCCGTCCCAGGTTGATACCCAAGATGGGGGTGCCGACCGGGGCGCACAGATGCGCCGAGCGGAGCATGGTGCCGTCGCCGCCGGCGGTGATAAAGAGGTCGAATTCGCCCTCCTGCAGCCGGCCGCACAGGGCAGGGTCGTCCACGCGCCCGCAGGCGGACTGGAGTCCACGCGCCAGCAGCCAGTTGTGGATGGCTTCGGCCTCGGTTGCCGATTCGGGGACTTTGGCGTAGGCGGCCACTGCAAAGCGGCGAGGAATGGAAGGAGCGGACATGGGAGGTATTATACCTTGACCTCACCCCAGTCTCTCGTCACATACTTCCCGGAACCCGCAGCGGCGGCAGCGGTGTTCCTGCTCATGCGAGCGCGGCACCGAGGCGCGGCGCTCATCAATGCGCATGTCGGCGATGATGTCCAGCAGGGCAGATTCCAGTTCGGGGGTGTAGTCAATGGCAAAGTCGCGGGCCGGGTAGTGGATGATGCCGTAGGGCGGACGTTTCCCAAAGGTTTTGTGAACCAGGTGGCAATACGACGCCACCTGGAAGATGTGCGAGTCGTAGGGCGCTTCGGGCGTGCGCCCGGTCTTGACCTCCACCGGAATGAGTTTGCCATTCTGCTCGACGAGGTAATCCGGTTTGCCGGTTAGGCCGAGTTCGCCGTCGTAGAGCGGTTTCTCGACCTCGCCCCAGACGCGCGTGTCGGTATAGATGACCCGTCCGCCGGGCAGGCCGGAGGCGCGGCGCTGCGCCCCGGCAACGAACATCAGGATCAGGGCAAGAAGGAGGAGAAAAAGGCCGAGGTAGAGGACGGTCATCAGTGGTTAGTCGTCATTGACTGGGGAGGCGAGGGTTAGATCAGTTGGGCGGTGCAGAAAGCGGCCAGCAGGGCCAGCGCCAGCAGAAGTAGGATGAGCGCCAGCGCGCGCGTCGCCCCGGCGGCCAGCACCTTGCGTCCGTGCTGGCGGTGGAGTTCGGTCCCGGCGGTCAGTTCGGCCTGGTTGGCAGACTCCACGCCTTGTTGGCGATACCACCAGGCGCGGGCACAGTAGAGATACGAGCCGATGTCGGAGGAGCGGATGGGTTTCATTGAAATTGCTCCATAGCACATTTATTCTATCATCTTTTGCCAGCAAAAGCGACCAACCCCCGCTTCGACGGTATCACTTTCGGCTATAATCAGAACAGCCATTGCTCCAGGAGAATCCCACGCCCGACCTGCCAGAGATCAACACCCACTACCTGCTCGACTTCCTGAGCAAACTGCTGAACACCCCCTCCCCGACCGGTTTTGCCGAACCGGCGATTGTCCTGTGCGAACAGACGCTGAAAGAGTTCCCGGCGCTGACGCTGGCGCGCACCCGCCTCGACCGCTGGCCGGTTTTCCCCCTGCTGGCGATCCTGCTGGCTGTACTTCTCATCCCGTCGAGCGTCCTGCCATGAGACTATCTCCGCTCCGTTTGGAGACCCCGAAACTAACCTGCCCCGCCGATGTTTCGCTTGTCATCCATGCAGGAGGAAAATCCGCCCGCATGGGCGCCGACAAGGCGCTCAAACTCTTCCTCGGACGTCCGCTCATCCAGCGGGTCGTGGAACGCCTTGCCCCCATCGCCGATGAAATCATGGTGACAACCAACCAGCCCGAAAAGTACGGCTTTCTCGGCCTGCGCCTCCTCCCCGACCTCGTGCCGGGTTGCGGGTCCCTGGGCGGCCTGTACACCGGCCTGGCAGCGGCATCCCACCCCATTGTAGCAATGGCGGCTTGCGACATGCCATTTGCCAGTCTGAGGCTCTTTGAGATGGCAGTAAATATCCTCATCGAGGAAGAAGTGGATATTGTCGTCCCCCGCGGGAACAGTGGACTGGAACCGATGCATGCCGTCTATCGCCGGGAGACGTGTCTGCCGGTCGTACGGTCGGCGATTGAAGCACGCCAATTGAAAGTCATCAATTGGTTCCCAAAAGTGCAAGTTCACGAGATGGGAGAATCAGAAATTGCCGCAGCCGATCCTTCCGGCCTGGGATTTTGGAACATCAATACTCCCGAGGATTTCACCACGGCCGAGCAGCAGGCTCAAGAATAAGCAGTATCGGATCAGGAAACAATACAACCAGAGTTTACAAGTTGCCCATCTCTGACCCTTTGACCACTCTCAAAATTTGCAGGCGCGGAACAGAAAACTGCCGCGCGGCCGGGACCGTTACGGCTGGACGATGATACTGGAAACCAGCGCATCGAGAGCAAAGAGGGTGGGAATGTAACTATCCGGCGGCTGGGTATTCAACTGAAAGACCATGTCGGTGATGTAGGGGTCGTAATTGTTACTGAACTCTTCCCAAGTCATGCCTCCGGGCGGGTTATCTGCGTTAGCGGGGAGCATTGGGTGGTTGATCGGCAGGATGACAGAGATCCAGTACAGCCCGTCACTGGTGATGCCCTGATAGGTGTAGAACAAGTCGTGATTGTTGGCCGGGGCATAGTACTGGGCGTATTCGGTTATAAAGCGGATACCGCTGCCGTTCACAAAGGCGAGATTCTGCTCCTGGGCATAGAAGACCTGCGCGGCGTTGAAAGTCGGCAAGAAAGGCAGAGTGCTGCTGAAGGAAACCGCAAAGGGAGGAATACTCCCGCTGGCAATGATGGACTGCAATTCCGCCACACGGCCGGGGATTACATCGGGCAGGAGGGCAGCATAGTCTCCGATAGGATATACTGAAATGTGAGGGAATTTATCTGCCAAAAGATAGCCGTGAAACGTCAGTTCTGTATGCGCAGGGTAGATCTCCATTTCAGATGGGCTTTCTGGAACAACCTGACAGTCGAATGAGGCGGCTAGTGCCGGGTCGAGGTAGAGAGACAGTTCGTTGCAGGCAACGTTGGTTACAACCGGCGGCTCCGTTACCGGCGGTTCAGTGACTGGAGGTTCGGTCACAGGCGGCTCGGTGACTGGAGGTTTGGTCGTAGGGGCCGGCGTAATGCTGCAGGCCAGAAGAACAAAGGCAATGATCATGAGGGGAAGAGCAAGTTTTTTCATTGGAATTTCTCCTTTTACTGAATACTATAATCGAGTCCACTGCAAAAACCTTTTTAAACACGAAGGACACAAGGCAACGAAGGAAATTCAAGGACGCTTTGAAAATGTTGAACCACGACGCAGATTATCTTGAATAATGATTTGTGATTTTGCATTTTCCTGACGGTCTTCGCGTGCTGCGCGGTG
>DYKZ01000164.1 GCA_020722345.1 Anaerolinea thermophila
GGCGGTTTTGCTCAAAGGCAGAGCCGCCCCAATTTTTGTCTAAACGCGAGGTTAAAGTCAAGTATGAATAACAAAAAACTAACCATTGACCGCGACCTCATCCAACGCCTGGGCTTCTCTCTGCTCACGCTCGTGGCGCTGGTGACGGTCATCCCCATCCTGGCCGTTCTGTTCTACATCATTGCCCAGGGCGCGCCTGCCATTTCATGGGAATTCCTCTCCGCCATGCCGCGCGACGGGATGCGCGCCGGCGGCATCCTGCCGGCCATCGTGGGGACGTTCTACCTTACGCTGGGCACAGCCATCTTCTCGGTCCCGCTGGGGATCGCGGCGGCCATCTACCTGTCCGAGTATGCCGGCGATAATCTGCTGACGCGTCTCATCCGCCTGGCAATCATCAACCTGGCCGGGATTCCCTCGGTCGTTTACGGCCTGTTCGGGCTGGGGCTGTTCGTCCTGTTCCTGAAGTTCGGCACGAGCATCCTGGCCGCTTCGCTGACGCTGTCCATCATGACCCTGCCGGTTATCATCTCGGCCTCCGAGGAGGCCCTGCGTTCCGTGCCGCAGGCCTTCCGTACGGTGAGCATTTCGCTCGGCGGGACGCGCTGGCAGACCATTCGCAAGATCGTCCTGCCGCAGGCGCTGCCCGGTATCCTGACCGGCGTCATCCTCGGCCTCGAACGCGCCGCCGGCGAGACGGCGCCCATCCTCTTTACGGGGGCGGCTTTCTTCCTGCCGCGCCTGCCTGGTTCGCCGATGGACGCCACGATGGCGCTCCCCTATCACCTGTTCGTCATCTCTACCCAGGTGCCTGAGATGCCGGTCCAAATCCAATACGGCACGGCGCTGGTATTGATTGTGTTCGTGCTGGGCATGAACGTGATTGCGACCGTCATCCGCTCGCGGGCGAGGGCGAAGCGACAGTGGTGATGCCGTATCACATGTTCCCGCCTCAGGTGATACAGCCTCGTATCGAGTATGAGCGAGTTTGCACAAGCCGATAAGCCCAAAGCCCTGATTGGCGGTTTCAAGAAACCTCTGAAACCTCGCACCTGACACCGAATCACTTGACCCCAGAATGTTCCCATGCCAACCGATAAAATAATTATCCAGAACTTATCCCTGCAATACGCCGACGGCACCGAATCTCTGCGCGACATTACGATAAACATCCCGGCCAACGCGGTGACGGTGCTGTTCGGACCGGCGGGCGGCGGCAAGTCCAGCCTGCTGCGCTGCCTCAACCGCCTCAACGACCTGACCGAAGTACGGAGCGTAACAGGGCAAATCCTGATTGACGGCGAGGACATCCTCGACCCAAAAACAGACGTGATTGCCCTGCGCCGGCGAGTGGGGATGGTCTTCGCCCGCCCGGTTGTCCTCCCCCTCACCATCCGCGGCAACCTGACCTACGGTCTGGAACTGGCCGGGGAGAGGCGCAAGTCCCGGCTGGAGGAGGCCGTCGAACGCGGCCTCAAACTGGCTGCCCTCTGGGACGAGGTCAAAGACCGCCTCGATGATCCCGCCATCGCTCTTTCCGGCGGGCAGCAACAGCGTCTGTGCCTGGCGCGTGTCCTCGCCAACCAACCGGAGATCATCCTCCTCGATGAGCCGACCTCCGGTCTCGACCCGATCTCCACCGGCAAAGTGGAGGTTGCCCTCCAGGAACTCAAGAAACAGTACACAATCGTCCTTGTCCCACATTCGATCCAGCAGGCCGCCCGCACTGCCGACTATGCCGCCTTCTTCCTGCAGGGCAGTTTGATCGAAGTTGGCGAAGGCAAGGAACTTTTCACCAACCCCAAGGTGAAACGCACCGAGGATTACGTGGAAGGCCGGTTTGGGTAAGCGCGGGCGCAATGCACAAAATAAAATTGGGATGGCTCATCACCATCCCAAATTTTTGTTCCACTTCTGGCCGAGGGTTACTTGACCTCTACCAGGACTGCCTCGACCAGGATGCGGCAGCGGTAATCGCCGGTGCTGACATCGTAGCCTTTGCAGGTTACCGGCGTCAGCCGGGGCTGGTCGCGGTGTTTCATCATCTTCGCGACATCGGTCGGCCTGACCTGTGTCACGGCGCTTCATCATCCGTCATAACCTATCACTTGTTCCTTGATCGCTCCCCATAAATTTTGACCGCGTTGGTGGGGAAATTCTCCGCTCGCCTGCCTGCGCCTGCCCGCGGCCGGAATTCATCTCCCCTTCATGAAAGGCGATCCTTTGTGATAAGATAAAAACATGTCCGAGAAAATCCTAATCGTCGAAGACGAACCCGCCCTGCAGGAAACACTGGCCTACAACCTGCAAAAACAGGGGTACGAGGTGGAAACCGCCGGGGACGGCTATGCTGCCCTCGAAGCCGCCCGCGCCCGCACCCCCGACCTGATTCTGCTCGACCTGATGCTCCCCGGCCTGGACGGCTTTGAGGTATGTAAGGTGCTGCGCAAGGAGATGAATGTCCCGGTGCTGATGCTCACCGCCCGCGACGACGAGATAGACCGCGTTGTTGGGCTGGAGGTGGGCGCGGACGATTACCTGACCAAACCTTTCTCCATGCGCGAACTCATCGCCCGCGTCAAGGCCCAATTGCGGCGCACCAGAGTTATCCGCGAGGAGATGGAGAAGCTCAAGGCTGTCGAAAGCGCAGCCGCCCACGAAGTGCTTACCTTCGGCGACCTATCCATCAACCTGACTCGCCGCGAGGTCTCACGCGGCGGCGAGGTCATCCCGCTCAAGCCGCAGGAATACGACCTGCTGGTCTTTTTTGCCGAACACAGGGGACAGATGCTGTCGCGCGAGTTCATCCTCGAGCGCGTCTGGGGCTGGGAATACATCGGCGACAGCCGCACGGTGGACGTCCACGTGCGCTGGCTGCGGCAGAAGATCGAGACCGACCCCGCCCACCCGCAGCGCATCGTCACCGTGCGCGGCGGCGGCTACCGCTTTGAGGGATGACCCCCGGCAAACATGGACTGGCTCCTTCTCCTTCTGGCAGGCATCCTAGCGGCGACCCTGGGCTGGCTGGCCTGGCGTCACGCCCTCCTGCGCCGGAGGTTAAAGGATTACCACGCCGCCCTGCGCCTGGTAGCCGAGGAACAGCGCCCGCCCTCCGATTTACCGGCGGATGTCCCCGGCCTGGAAGACCTGACCAACACGGTCAAGACCCTCGCCCTGGCGCAGGCGGTGCAGACCTCGAGCCTGGAGGCCGAACGCGTCCGCCTGGCCGCCGTGCTCGAGCAAATGACCGACGGCGTGCTCATTGCCAACAGCAGCGGGCGCATCCAGTTCGTCAACCCGGCGGCGGAGCGGCTCTTCAACGTATCCGAGTCCCTGGGCCGCAGCGTGGTAGAGGTGCTGCGCCACCACAAACTGGTGGAAACCTGGCAGCGCTGCCAGCAAAGCGGCCAGCCGCAGGAGGAATCCGCCGAACTCCCCCACCAGCGCGCCTTCCTGCAACTGGTGGCGCTCCCCGACCGGCAGACCGGCGGCTCGCTGTTGCTGGTCCACGACCTGACTCGCATCCGGCGGCTGGAATCCGTGCGGCGGGATTTCATCTCCAATGTCTCGCACGAACTGCGCACCCCGCTGGCCTCGCTCAAGGCGCTCACCGAGACCCTGCGCGACGGCGCCCTGGAGGACCCGCAGGCTGCGCCGCGTTTCCTGGAGAGGATCGAGACTGAGGTGGACGCCCTGACCCAGATGGCTCAAGAACTGCTCGACCTGTCGCGCATCGAGTCGGGGCAGGGGACGCTGGAATTCGACCGCGTGGACCCCTCCCGGCTGTTGGAGGCCGCCGCCGAACGGATGCGCGCCCAGGCCGAACGCGCCGGGCTGGCGCTGACCGTTGTCGAAACGGCCGGCCTGCCCGAGGTCCGCGCCGACCGGGGGCGGCTGGAGCAGGTGCTGGTGAACCTGATCCACAACGCGGTCAAGTTCACCCCTCCCGGCGGCTCGGTCATCCTTTCCGCCTCCGCAGAGGGCAGGTCGGTGCGCTTCTCGGTGCGGGATACCGGCGTGGGCATCGCCGAGGAAGACCTGGAGCGCATCTTCGAGCGCTTCTTCAAGTCCGACCGGGCGCGTTCCGGCGGCGGCACCGGGCTGGGGCTGTCCATCTCCCGCCACATCGTCGAGGCGCACGGCGGGCGCATCTGGGCCGAGAGCCAGGAGGGGCGGGGAAGCACGTTCTTCTTCACCGTCCCGGTTTTTTGACGGAATTGATATGGCCGGGGACGTTTGGTAACCGTTTCTTATCTTTCTGTTAACCTGCTGTTTGTCGCCTGTTAATCGGGTTGTGGTATCCTATGAGCGGAATGGAAAGGTGAACGATGGCGTTCTGGTTCTTCTCTCTCAATGTCGTTGCGATGGTGGTTGTCTTTGCGGTGGATGTGCTGCATAAGCGGCAGGCTCACGTGCGTTGACATTTTCACTCTCTTCTCCTCCTCGTTTTCGGCCAGGGTTCTCCCTGGCCGAAAATGTTTAAGCAGCCGGGAAACGTTTACCAGGCAATAACGCGTTCTTCCTTTCGTGTTAAAACGTGGCTGTTATCATTACTTGACTCTACTGCAAAAAGGCTATTGCACCGCGCAGCACGCGAAGACCGCCAGG
>DYKZ01000165.1 GCA_020722345.1 Anaerolinea thermophila
TATCTTCAATCGTGAAAACATCGCCTTCGAACATCGCTGGGACGTCGGCAAAGTCTATGCCGTGTTTCTTCATGTTGGAGAGTCTCTTGTTTTCGTCCCAAGTGAATTTCATGGCTTATATTGTAACTACGGTGGGTAACTTCGTCAATGTTTAGATGAGAGTGGATGATGGCGCGCGGGTGGTCACTCAACGGATGGGGAACGGATGCACGGATGGATGGCGCGCGGTGGAAGTCCGCTTCAGGGTGGGTGGGCTTGTCTGCTTCGACAGGCTCAGCACAACGCCTGCGGCGGGTATGGGTGGTCAACGGCAGGAATACCCTGACGGGCACACGGACGGGAAGACCGTCCACGAATACCCTGCGGGTACGATGTAAAAACCACGATGACGAATGAACGCTGTGCAGAGAGGCCGGGGGAATCGCCAGCGCTGCTGATGCTGCAACCCGGCAGGTTTCAGTGACTTTCCTCCAAAATTCGGTTCTGGATCGCCAGCATCCGCTGGTACAGGCCTCCGGCGCGGCACAAATCGGCGTGGAGGCCGCGCTCCACAACGCGCCCATCTTCGAGGACGAGAATTTCATCCATATTTTCCAGCCCCAGCAGGCGGTGGGTGATGAGCAGCAGGGAACGCGCCCGTGCAAGCGCAAAAATATTCTCGAGAATAAGCCGCTCGGTCTGCGGGTCGAGGCTGGCGGTCGGCTCGTCGAGCAGCAGGATGGGCGCCTCGCGCAGCAGGGCGCGGGCAATCGCCAGCCGTTGACGCTCGCCGCCCGAAAGCCGCAGCCCGCGCTCGCCAGCCAGCGTCTCGTATCCCTGCGGCAGGCTGACGATGAAATCGTGGACTCCGGCCTGCCGCGCCGCCTGCTCGATTTGTTCCTGAGTGGCCGAGGGATTGGCAAGCCGCAGGTTCTCGCGAATGGAAGTGTTGAAAAGGTAGGTGCGCTGGGAAATGACGCCGAACCTGCCGCGCGCCGCCTCTTCCGGGACCTGGAGCAGGTCGCGGCCATCCAGCCGGATACTCCCCGGCGGCGCATCCCAGAAGCGCAGCAGCAGACTGACCAGGGTGGACTTGCCCGCCCCGCTCGGCCCGACGATGGCCAGTTTCTTGCCGGGCGTCAACTCGAAACTCACCTCGCGCAGCGCCGGGGTCTCCGCGCCGGGATAGGCAAACGAGAGAGAAGAGACAGAGAGAACAGGGGCCGAGAGAGTAGAAAACAGCCGGTTGCTTTCCTGCTCTCTGCTTTCTGCCCTCTGCTCGCCCATCTCCACGATCTCGAACAAGCGCCGCGCCGAGGCCAGGCTGGAGGCAAGCATCTGCGCCGCCAGCGGCAGGGGCTGGACGGCCTCGAAACTGGCCTGCGCCATGAGCGTCAGCGCCGCCAGCATCACCCCGTCCAACCGGCCGGAGGAAACGAGCGGGATGGACAGCGCCAGCACAGACCACATCCCCAGGCCGGTGAACAGCACCCCGGCCGCGCTGGCGAGACCGGTCACCTGCGCCATGCGCCGCTGGGCGCGCCCGTAAGCCCGCCCCTCGGCCTGGAGCCGCGCCCGGTACTCCGCGCCCTGGCCGAAGGCAAGCAGGTCGGGCAGGCCCTGGAGGAAGTCCACCGCCCGGACGCGCAGCGCAGACCGCAGGTCCGTGAGCGCCGCGCCGGGCTTGCGGCTGACATGGTGCGCGGCGAGGGGCAGAACTCCTCCCAGCAGGAGGGCAAACCCCAGGTACGTCCAGCCCAGTTCGGGCGCGTACCCGCCCAGGAAGAGCGCCGTCCCGGCGGTAATGACCAGCGCCACCAGCGGCGGGGCCACGGCGCGCACGTAGAAGTTTTCGAGCATCTCCACGTCGGCCACGATGCGGTTGAGCAGGTCGCCGGCGCGGTACATCATCAGCCGCGCCGGGGCAAGCGGCTCCAGTCTCTCGTAGAACCAGACGCGCAGGCGCGCCAGCAGGCGGAAGGTCACGCCGTGCGAGACCAGGCGCTCGAGGTAACGCGCCACGCCGCGCGAGATGCCGAAGAAGCGCACGCCCACAATCGCCACCTGCAACTCGGCAATGGACGGGTGCAGGGCGGCCATCGAGATCAGCCAGGAGGACGCGCCCATCAAGCCAATCGAGGCGGCAATGGTCGCCGCGCCGAGCAGCACTGAGAGGGCTACCTCGCCCCACGCGCCCCGTAGGAACCCAAGAAGGCGGGCGAGGGAAGACGGGCGGCGGGGGAGAAACGATTGAGCGGGTTCGAGGGATTCTTCCTTAGAGAGAGGACCACGAAGTCCCGAAATCACCCCTCCAGAGATTTCTTCGTGGCCTCGTGGCTTCGTGGTTAAGGCAGCCATGTCTCCAGCAGCTCCCACCATCCGGGCATAGACGCCGTCGAGCGCCATCAATTCACGGTGACTGCCCATTTCCACGATGCGGCCATCCTGCAAGACGATGATCCTGTCGGCGCGGGCGACCGTGTTGAGGCGGTGGGCGATGGTGAGGACCGTCCGCCCCTGCATCAGGCGGCGGGTGGACTCTTCGAGGGCGGCCTCGGTTTGCGGGTCGAGGCTGGAGGTGGGTTCATCGAGGATAAGGATGGGCGCGTCCTTCAGGAAGGCGCGCCCCAGGGCGAGACGCTGAGCCTGCCCCCCGCTGAGCCGCGCCCCCTGCTCGCCGATGACCGTCTCGTAGCCTTGCGGCAGGGAGCGGATGAATTCGTCCAGGTGGGCGGCGCGGGCGGCGGCCTCCAGTTCCTCCTGCGAAGCATGATTCTTTGCTATACGCAGGTTATTTGCAATCGTATCGTGGAACAGGTAGGGAGACTGCGGCGCCCAGGCAATCTCTTGCAGAGACGGCGAACCGGGGACAATGGAGGAGGTCGAGTAGCGGGTGGTAATCTCACCGGAAGTGGGAGCAATAAAACCCAGGAGCAGCGCTACCAGCGTGGACTTGCCTGCCCCGCTCGGGCCCACCAGCGCCACATGCTCCCCGGCGCGGATTTCGAGGTTGATGTCCTTCAGGGTCGGCTCAGAGTCGCCGGGATAGGTGTAAGAGAGAGCAGATAACGAGAGACTAGAGAACGGTCGCAGATCAGCCTGACTGCTGTTCTCCGCTCCCGGCTCGCCACTCTCCCCTCCCTGTTCTCCGCTCGCTTCTTCCCGTTCTCCGATATCGAGAATCTCGAAAATGCGCCGCGCCGCCGTCGTCCCGGCCATGCCGGCGTGAAAGCGCAGGCCGAGCATGCGCAGGGGAATGTAAAACTCCGGGGCCAGGATAAGCAGAAACAAAGCCTTATCGAAGGGCAGATGCCCGTAGAGCAGGCGCAGGCCAACTTCCACCGCCACGACCGCCGTGCTGATGGTGGCAATCAGTTCCAGAGCCAGCGCCGAAAGGAAGGTGACGCGCAGCACGCTCAGGGTCACGTCGCGGAACCGGTCGCTGGTCTCGGCAATCGAGCGGACGTGCGCCTTCGAGCGGCCAAACATCTTGAGCGTGGTCAGCCCCTGCAGACTGTCGAGAAAATGCGCCGAGAGGCGGCTGAGCGTCTCGTACTGGCGCTTGGTGACAGCCTCCGCCCCCTTGCCGATCAGGATCATAAAGAGCGGGATGAGCGGCGCGGTGACGAGCAGGACGAAGCCGGAGAGCGGGTCGAGGGGGAAGACGAAGAGCAAAACGCTCAGCGGGACAAGGGCGGTGATGACCAGTTGCGGCAGGTACTGGCTGAAGTAGGCGTCCAGCGCCTCGACGCCCTCGATGGCCGCCGCGCTCAGTTCGCCGGTGCGTTCGCCGCGCACGAAGGCCGGACCGAGGGCCTGAATCTTGGCAAACAGGCGGCTGCGCAGGTCCTCCTTGACGCGCACCGCCACCGCGTTGGCGCTGACCTCCGTCAGCCAGGCCAGGAAAGCGCGCCCGCCGATGAGGGCCAGCAGCGCCAACAGCGCAGCGCGGACCTGCGGCCAGGTCTGCCCGCCGAGGAAAACGCCGTCCACGATGAGGCTCAAGCCGCGCGCCTGGCCGATGGTCAGCCAGCCGGCCAGCAGTCCGGAGAGGACGGTAACGAGCAGCGGCAAGCGCGGGCCGCGGGCGAGGGAAAGGAGACGGCGGTTCACGCCCCCAAGTTTACCGCAGGAATCGAAAGAGGAATAATAAGTGATCAGTAATTGGAGATTGGTGAGTGGGGCGTTGTGACGAAAAGTCGCTTATCGAACAGATGTGCCAAAAACACAGGAGGTTGGTATAATTCTGAACAGGAGACGATGATTTATGGCATTGGCTGTTGCAAAACCATCCTTTGAGGACTTCATTCGAACTTGTACGCCTTTGCTCAAGATTCCTGAACTTGAACAATTGATGCGCAAACGTGTGCGCAGCATTGTGACAGAACTTTTGAATTTTGAGTCCAGCACAGACCCCGCCCAAAATTTGAAGCAATTCTTGCAAAAGGATGAAAACTTTTTGGGAATCTTGCTTGCCCTAACAAATCTCTCCCAGGAAAAGTTTTTGAGAATCATCACGGCGCAGAGATTCGCTGCGCAGGATTTTGGGGCCGAATGGAGCGCGCCAAGAATTTATGCCAAAATCAAAAAAGATGATACTTTCGCCGAACAAGTTGCTCG
>DYKZ01000166.1 GCA_020722345.1 Anaerolinea thermophila
ATGTCAGGTGGTGTGGGGAGGGCCGGTTAGAGACCGGCCCTTACCCGATTGGGCGCAACGGAGACGCATCATGTCGCTGAGATACTCCAGCCGTTGATCGGCGTTGTGACCTTGAAGACCGTCGTCGTGGAGGTCGTCGTCGTCCCGCCGGTCGTGGTCGTCGTACCGGAGGTGTACGCCAGCTTGAGATCGGGGACGGCCTTGAATGAGCCGCCGACCGTTGCCTCGGCGACCTTGAACGGGAACTTCGCCCCCGCGTTCAGGAACAGGTCGAAGAGGACGCCCAGGTTGGCGCCGAAGCTGCTCGTGTTTACGGCCGTGTCCACGGCCTCCTTGACCGAGCCCGCGGTGACCTCCTTCTCCTCCGCCTTCATGGTGCAGGTGACGGTGATATCGGGCGACTCGGAGAGCAGGATGTTGATCGATCCCGGCACGAGCACGCCGCCGATGTCGGCAATGAAGCTGAGCGTGACCTTGCGGCCCTTGGTCAGCGTGAAGGTATCGCGGAAGAGGGGGTCGTCGGAGATTTGAATGGGACCCCCGCCGTTGATGGGCACGACTACTCCGCTCTCGAAAATGGTCACCTTCAGCGTGTAAGTGAAGGAGTTGTCCGTGTACGGGATGCCGTCCGGATCGAGGAAGGTGAACGAAAAGTGGTAGTCGCGCTTGTCGTCCGGCGTGGTGGCAGCGCCGATCGTCTTCTTTTGCTCCTTCTTCTGCTGCGGTGTCGCGCTCCCCTTGTCGATCCGTTCCGCCTCGCGCTTGACCTCCGCCTTTTCCTGCTGCGTTTGGGGCGACGGCGCGGGCGGAGGTGGCGGTGCAGGCGTTTCGCCGGAGGGGATCTGCAGCGACTTGCTCACGATGTCACCGACCTGCTTCGCGACGTCGGTGGCGGAAGCGAGGGCCTGCTGCTGCGCCTGGCCGGTGAGCTGGGCCGACGCCTTGGCCAGCTCCGCCGCCATGTTCGACAGGCTCGACAGCATGGCGGTGAGCGACGCAGCGTTGCTGCTGATGAGTCCCGAGAGGTTGAGCTTGCCCGCCTCGCCGAGGGCCGCCGCCAGATTGCCGGGCAGCGGCAGTTCGGGCGGAGGCAGCAGTGGGAGCGTGGATCCCGGCACCGTCGGCGTCAGCGTCACGGGCTGGCTTCGCACCACGTTCGGGTCCGCCGCCGCGATGGACGGCGATTCGAGCAGGGCGTAGTGCGAATTGCGCCGCATGTCGTAAAGCTCGGCACCCTTCGCGTTGCTGAGGACTGGCTCCATGAAGACGGCGGGAGACGGCAGGCTAATTTCGTTCGAGCTCAGGAGCTCGCCCATGCGCTTGGCGAGGGACGCCTTGACGGAGTCGTAATGGCCGCACAGGAGACCGGCGTCCTTGCCGTTGCTCGTGACGGGAGTCTGGAGGATCGCAAGGATCTTCCGGATCGCGCCGGAGATCCGGATGTCGAAGAAGACGAGCGCGTTGGACGCCTTGGCCGGAATCCCGGTCTTCCCCCCGCTCGGACTGCCGATGGCGAGCCGCAGCACCTGCTCGAGCAATTCGCGGAGGTCCTTGACCAGTTCGAGGAGCTTTGTCTCCCGCACGGAGCCGTTGCCCGAGCCGGCCACCGACTGGAGGAACTGTTTCAGGAAGTCATGCAACGCGACCAGGTAGGCGACGACGTCCGAGGGCTTCTTCCGATCCAGGTCCTCGAACTCCGCGAGGATCATTTCGAGCTCCGAGGTGTCGATGCCGATCTTGTCGTACTTCGCCTTGCCGATCTTGCACGCCTTCATGGGCAGGACCACGTGATTCGCGCAGAATCCGATGGGCGTCGTTCCGGCGACCTCGCTCAACTCGATGTCGCCGATCCGAACATCCTCCAGCGCGCTCATGACCTGCTCGGGCTCGATGCTCTGGAGGATAAGTCGCGTGAAGGTGAACTTGTTGGCATTCAGGAAGTCGAGGAGCATGGCCTCGACCTGCTCGGCATTCTCGATCTCGATCTTCTCCGCCTCGAGCTGAGCCCGGAGGGACTCGACGCCCTCGAACTTGCCGCGGAGCTGATCGCCGATGGTCCAGGTGAAGTCCTTCTGGCTGTTGGCGCCAACGGTGAATTTGTTGGCAACTGTCTGCGACCCCTCGAGTTGGCCCAGCGTCGGCAACGCCGCCGTGAAGTCGCTCTTGTTCTTGATGGAGATGCTCGCCTTGACGTTGTCGAACATCAGCAACGACAGGTCGACGCCTTGGACTTCAAACTCGCCGTTGTCGTTGATGATGCGGACGGCCGTGATCGACGCGACCTCGACGGCCCCCGACGTCGAGAAGCGGCCGATGAAGTCCGGATCGCTGTTGGGGGAGTTCTCGCGATTGAGGTCGACCGTTCCGTTCGTGGTCACGAGCTTGGCCTTGACCTTGTCACGCTTCGTCGAGTCGAAGACGATCCGGAACGCGCTCACGATGGCTCCGATGCCAAGCGCGATCGCCGTGTTTTTGATTAATTCCGCGATGGCCGAGCTGTCGAGGTTGACGTCGACGGTCACCTTCGAGGTCTTGACGTCGTCAATCTCCGGGAGCACGTTGAGCTGATCGGTCGGGCTCGGAGCGACGCCCAAGCGGAGATACTTCTCATCCAGCATCCCGACCAGCTTCTTGTCTACGAGCAGCGTCCGGATGAGCCACCAATAGCCGCGGAGCACATCCGAGTTGAAAGTGAAGGGCTTGAACGGCAGGAAGAGGATGGGCGCGAAGCTCTGCGCCGTGATGTTGACCTGGTAACCGTTGAGGACCTCGAAGAGGATCGCGTTGAGGGCGTGGATCCGGTTATGGTTCGTGAGCCGGTCCGTGCGGATCGTCTGCTGCTCCTCCTCCACGCTCTGACTCACGATGTTCGACCAAAACGAGCGGATGGACGAGGAGTTCTGCACCGTGCGCTGCTGGATGTTCTGACCGGAAGAAGCGAAGATCTCGCGGTCGCCCTCCACATCGGTGTCAACGAAACCGAGTGTGGTGGCCCCAGACGCGATGATGCTCCCCGCAGCAGCACCGGCGGCGCTACCCACCGCGGTTCCAACGACTGCACCGCTGAGCGTGCCGAGGCCCATCGTGGCGCCGCCCGTCAACGCATCGACCGAGAGGCCAACGAGTCCGCCCGAAATACCACCTCCTACGCCGCCGACGATTGCGCCCGCAGCCACGAAGCTGCCAGCGGTGGCGGCGTTGGCGCCGAACGCGCTCGTGGCACCGTGCTGGTGCTCCTCCGCCGTGGCTCGCGCCACCTCGTCGACCGCGCGCTGATGGAAGAGGACGCTCGCGAGCCGCTCCGAAATGCGCGTGTCCTCCGCGCGCAGGGACCGCATGGCCCGGCGCCAGTCGAGCATCGACACCTGCGTGTCTTGGCCCATCGAGAGATTCACCGAGCCCTGCGGTTCGCCTAGATGCACGCCAAGGTAAATCCACTCCTGGAGGTACGACACCGAATAGCCGAGGTGAATGACCTTGTTCTCCGCTGCACCGAACTTAAATAGGTTCGCGATCAGCGATTTTCCCGTGCATAACACGCTTAATTCGCGAATCTCTTTTTCCTTGAAGAAGCTCGTGTAGCTCTTCGTGTTCTTGCTGAACTTCTTGCAAGTCGGAAGCACGCACGGCGGTGCGAATGGATCGTTGTCTTCGTTCGGGGCGCGGGTCACGATCTCTTCGGCTTCCTCGACAGCGGAGAAGGCCGCCAGATCGGCCACGCTGCGCAGACCGAGCTTCTCCAGAATGTCGGCTTGCTGGCGCCCGACGTCCCGCAGCACCTCGGTCGACGCCTCGAGGAGCTCAGCGATCTCCTTGCCCTGCTCGGCTCTATCGACGTAGCTGATTACCTCCTCGCGCCGGAGCAGCTTGTCCCGTGCGGCGCGAAGGTAGCGCGCGTAGCGGAATGGAGGATACGAAAGCAGATCGGCGAGATTGGTGATGCCGAGCTCTCTGAGAGCTTCAATCTGCTTACTGTCGAGCGAGCTCAGTGTGTGCAGGGTGTGGAATGGGGACTTCAACTGATCCATCGGGTACCTCCTTCGGTTTTCCTTGCTTGTTGTATGTCTCTCATAGGCCCTCACAGGCCTGGGCCTGAGATGTCGCTGACTTGCGCCTAACGTTCCAGCTCAGCCGACGGCGAAAGCGGGCGAAGCCCGCTGTAGCCGGTCGGCTGGAGCGCCGGGTTGGGCGGTGACCTGTGCGAACGGGATTGCGGACGCGGGCCCATGCCGGAAACCTCCGCACCGCGCGGACGCCCGGCGTGTGCCGGAGCTACGGACGGCGGCATCCGCGCTGACCGGACGACGGCTTGCCACGCCACCACGGGCGCGACCCCCCGCACTGCAACGGACACCACCGACGACGCTTCGAGCCCGCGCCGACCTCGGCGACGGGATACGGGCGTGACCACGGGTGCGGACGGTTGCATCACGGTTTCCTTTCAGCGCCAGCAAGCCGCCCAACGGTCAAGCTCACCTGCCGCTATGGAGCGTTGCGGAATAGCGGTCAGGTGGAGCGCCTTGTGTACGCCCGGCATGGGCGTGATCTAATGGGGTGGAAGTCCCCTGTATGTAA
>DYKZ01000167.1 GCA_020722345.1 Anaerolinea thermophila
ACGGTCTTCGCATGCTGCGCGGTGCAATAGCCTTTTTGCGGTAGAGTCAATCTTGTGTTAAACTTGCGCTATCTTTCAAGCCACTCGTGGAGTTGAATATGCCCCAGAAATTCGTCAGCAAACGTGAAGCGCACCGCCGGGAACAAGCCCGCAAACGCCTGCTCGGCCGCATCCTGACCTTTAGCCTGCTCGCCCTCCTGGCGGCGGCCATCGTCTGGATGGTTATCTCGTCCATCCCGGAGCGCATCCCGGACCCGCCCGTCCCGACCCAGGGCGGGGACGTCCCGACGCTGGTGGGGACGAAGCAGTATTCGTCCGCGCCGCCGTTCCTGATTGATGTTGAAAAGAAGTACTTCGCCACAGTCAAGATGGCCAAGGGCGGGGAGTTCGTCATCGAACTCTATCCAAAAAAAGCGCCCATCACGGTCAACAGTTTCATCTTCCTGGCGCAGGAGGGTTACTTCGACGGCGTGACCTTCCACCGCGTCATCGAGGGCTTCATGGCCCAGGGCGGCGACCCGACCGGCACCGGCAGCGGCGGACCGGGCTACCAATTCGTCAACGAGGTGAACGACCTGACCTTCGACAAGGCCGGGGTGGTGGCAATGGCCAACGCCGGGGCGAACACGAATGGCAGCCAGTTCTTCATTACCTTCGGCGCGGTGGACCTGCTGGAGAGCAATTACACCATCTTCGGGCAGGTCATCGAGGGCATGGACGTGGTGGACGGCATCACCCGCCGCGACCCAAGCGCGGCCCCCGATTACCCGGGCGATATGATCGAGAGCATCACGATTACGGAGGAGTAGAACGCAACTCCCCGGTTCCAGACGGAGCCGGGGAGTTTTTGTTTGGTTACAGACGAAACCCTCCCGCAGGTTCAGACCCTTCGCTTTGTTCAGGGCAAGCCTGTAGGGTTTCCGCCCGTTACTTCCCAAACTCCACCAACATCCGCGCCACGTGCTGGGCGTGCTTGACGTACAGGTCGAGGCGGATGTTCTCATTGGGGGCGTGGCTGCGCGCGTCGGGGTAACCCAGCCCGGCGGTGGCCACCGGCAGCCCCAGGTCGTGGACGAAGGGGCTGTTCGGCCCGGAACCGCCCGAGAGCGGGATGAGTTTCATCGGCTTGCCGTAGACCTCCATCGCTGTGTCGCAGACTAGTTTGACGAACGGATCGTCGGGGTCGGTGCGCGCCGGGGCTTCGCCGCCCAGGAACGTGACCTGCACATCCGGGAAGCCCTCGGCGTCCAGGTGCTGGCGCAGCGCCTGGAGCACGTCGGCAGGCTCCTGGTCTGGGACGAGGCGGAAATCCACCTTCGCAGAGGCGCGAGCGGGCTGGACGGTCTTGGAGCCGGGACCCTGGTAGCCGCTGGTCAGTCCGCAGATGGTGCAGGTGGGCGTGAAGACTTCCTCCACGCGCAGGTCCACGCCTTCGGTCAGCCCCTTGATGAACGACTTGACGCCGTACTGCTTCTTGTAGACTTCGGAAGTCTCCGGCAGGGCGGCCATCAGTTCGATGTCCCGTTTCGACGGAGGCCGGACCTTGTCGTAGTGCCCCGGCAGGCGGATGCGTTCGTCGGGACCTTTGAGGCTGTTCAGCGCCCACACCAGCCGCCAGGCGGCGTTGGGGAAGATCGAGCCGCCTAGCCCGGAGTGGACGTCAATCGAGGCGGTCTCGACCGAGAGTTCCACGTAGCAGATGCCGCGCAGGCCAAGATACTGGACGGGAGTCTCCTCGTGGTCCACGCCGCCGAACTCCCAGATGCAGGCGTCCGCTTTCAGACGGGCGAGGTTGGCGCGCACGAAGTCGTGCAGGTGCACGCTGGAGGTCTCCTCCTCGCCCTCGACGATGAATTTGATGTTGCAGGGCAGGTCGCCCAATTCGTTGAGGAGCGCGTCTATGGCGAACAGGCGGGCGGTGAGATGGCCTTTGTCGTCGCTGACGCCGCGCCCGTAGAGTTTGCCGTCGCGCAGGCTTGGCTCGAAGGGCGGTGTTTCCCACAGTTCGAGCGGTTCGGCAGGCTGGACGTCGTAGTGGTTGTAGAAGAGCAGGGTCTTGCCGCTTTTGCCCTTGCGCTCGCCGAAGACGACCGGCGCGCCGTCGGTGGGCATGACCTCGGTGACGAAGCCGCGCTTGCGCAGCATCTCGGCGGTCAGGGCGGCGCACTCCTGCATGCCCCAGTTCTGCGCTCCAACCGAGGGTTGCGCCACGAAGCGCGAGAGTTCGGCGACGGAGTCGTCGAGGTGGGAGTGGAGATACGAGTCGATTTTCTTGTAGTCAGGCATGGTTTCCTCCGTAAGGTCATAATTTTGGCTCGAAGCCGGCCATTCCGGGAAGTGTTCCTAAAAATCTTGGCGGCTTTGCGCCTTTGCGTTAGGGCTCCTTATCGGCACTACTTCAATATCCAGTCCAACGAGAACGAACCGGCGTAGGCGATGTAGAGCATCTTGATGATCTGGCCGGGGAGCACCCACAGGAAGAACTTGTGGATGGGTATTTTGAGCGCCCCGGCGGCCAAGCCGACCACGTCGAAGAATGGGTTGGGCAGGGCGGCTAAGACAAGGATGGCCGGTCCACCGTACTTGCGCACCCAGGCGGTGACCTTCTCGTAGCGTTTCCAGTTCTCGATGACGGCCCGTCCGCTGTATCCGGCCAGGTAGCCGGAGAATTCGCCCACCGCGCCGCCCAGGGCTGCTGCCAGCGCCACGCCGAGCGGATGGAACACGCCGCTCATGGCAAAGACGATGGCCAGTCCCGGCACGGGGAGCAGGATGGTGGCATACGAGATAAGCACAATGAGGAAGATGCCGGGGTAGCCGAAGGCGGCCAGGTTCTCCACCCGGTCACGCAGCAGGTAGGCGCCAATGGTGATGCCTATCACGACCGTCAATGCTAGGATGCGCAGGATGGTAGTAGTCCAGCAGGGCTTCGGCTTGGCTTGGGGAGAGGATGCGTCCATGTATTAACAGTAGGACAAGTCCACATGACTTGTCCTACATGCTCAGTTTTCCGTGATTTCGACCGAGATGATCTTTACGCCGGGGTATTCCGGGCGCTGCGGGTCGCGCGGCGGGATGGACATCAACACGTCCATGCCGCCGATGACTTGCCCGAAGACGCTGTGCTTGCCGTCCAGCCACGGGGTGGGAACGTGGGTGATGAAGAACTGCGAGCCGTTCGTCCCGGGTCCGGCGTTAGCCATTGATAGAATGCCGGGTTTGTCGTGCTTGAGGGAGGGGTGGAATTCGTCCTGGAAGCGGTAGCCAGGTCCGCCGGTCCCGCGCCCGGTCGGGTCGCCGCCCTGGGCCATGAAGTCGGCGATGACGCGGTGGAAGATGACGCCATCGTAGAAGCCCTCGCGCGCCAGGAAGACGAAGTTGTTCACAGTAACAGGCGTTTTATCGGCGAAGAGTTCGAGCACGATGTCGCCCTTGTCGGTCTTCATCGTGGCGGTGTATTTCTTCTGCGGGTCAATTTTCATTTCGGGCGGGGTGTTCCATTGTTTCATTTTTCTAATCCTTTTTGAGAGAGTGGGAGCGGACTTTTGTCCGCCGGTGCGAGGGCAAGGCGACGATGAACAAGGGGGACCACAAGGGCCGCCCCTACAATAGTGCCTCGATACGCGCCACTACCATATCAAGGGCGGCTTCGTTGAAACCGCCTTCGGGGATGATAACATCGGCATAGCGCTTGGACGGCTCGACGAATTCCAGGTGCATCGGGCGGACGGTGGTCATGTACTGCTTGATTACCGATTCGGTTGTCCGGCCGCGCTCTGAGATATCGCGCTGTAAGCGGCGGATGAAACGGATGTCGGAGTCGGTATCCACAAAAATTTTTACATCGAACATCTCGCGCAGGGCTTTTTCGGCAAAGATAAGGATGCCCTCTACAAGGATGACCCGTCGCGGCTGGACGGTGAATGTCCGGTCGGTGCGGCTGTGGGTCGAAAAGTCGTAGATTGGCACTTGGACCGGCTGCCCATTTACCAGCCGTTGGATGTGCTCAATCAGCAGCCCCGATTCGAGCGAGTCGGGATGGTCGAAGTTGACTTCCGCGCGCTGGTTGGGGGGAAGCCCGCCCAGGTCTTTGTAGTAGGAATCGTGTTGGAGGAAGGCAATCCGGGCCGGACCGACGCGCTGGAGGATGGTCTGGGCGACGGTTGTTTTTCCTGAGCCGGAACCTCCTGCAATGCCGATTACGAGAGGAGGGGGAGGCGCGTTCATGGCGTGGATTATACCCGTTCCCCATGCAGGAGTGTTGATGAATGTTATCTGCGAAATACCGCGTATGATGCTTGACAGGTGTGTGTATAGTCCATAAACCTCTTGCATAGCGCGTGCATGCCCCATGCACCTGTGGTACACTCAACCTTAACAAATCGCACCACCTTATTTTGCCCCATTTTCGAGTCTAAAGAGTCTTATCCACCTCAGAGAACAGGCTCGGTGTATGCGTCAATGTAGCAAAACTGGTTCTTGAAATGAATATCAAGGCGTGTGTATTTGCCTTTGAATTCCTTTTCTGCCAACGCTTGGATA
>DYKZ01000168.1 GCA_020722345.1 Anaerolinea thermophila
GATGGGAACCTTCGCGCAATGGCAGGCGCACATCGGCGGCGACGCCCACAGCCTGACGGCAGAACCCCAACTCGCTGCGGATGACAGCCTGACAGCGAACTCCCCGGCCGTTGACGCCGGCGATGACGCCAACTGTCCCACCACTGACCGGCGCGGCATCGCCCGTCCGCAAGATGGTGATGGAA
The DNA here is from genome assembly GCA_020722345.1 of Anaerolinea thermophila. Lineage (GTDB taxonomy): Bacteria > Chloroflexota > Anaerolineae > Anaerolineales > Villigracilaceae > UBA877. The sequence continues at coordinate 186 of DYKZ01000168.1, forward strand.
ATGGCAGCAGCCTCTGTGATATTGGGTCTTATGAAATTTCTCCGTTCGTTTCCTCTCTTGGGATGTTTTTGCCAGCAGATTTTCAGGCATTTTCTGATAGATCTCCATGAGGCCACTGCAAAAACTCGCACTTTAGCAACCGACAGCCATGCTTTGCGGCTGTAGCCGGTCAAAAAAGCCGCACGGGTGGCTTTGGCAAAAGAAAAAGGTTCATTGGAAATCAGCGTGGTTTTCCCCATATCTGGGGGGTAAAATAGTCGGCAAAAGCGAAAGCGATAAATTAATCAACATGTCAAAAGCCCAAGCCACCCTTCCGTTAGCCATACCCGATGTGCAGGTTCTCAAAACCGAATTCAACGAGATGGCACACACCGTCCCAAAGATTCGGATGAAAAGCAAGCCCGCAATATGAAACCTTCGGGACGTTCTGCACAAGGCGAGTAATGAAATGTCACACTGGTTCCGCTTCCGCCGCGATCTCGGCCTGCAGCTGCTGGCGCTCTATCTCCTGCTCATCATCCCGTTCCTGTTGACCCTGTGGGTTTTCTACGGGCTGGTCGGGCAGCGCATCCGCGCGGATGTGCAAACCAGCGACCTGGCGCTGGCGCAGGCCATCGCCCAGGAAACTGATCTCTCGATTGGCAACGCGCTCGACATGGTAGCCGGGCTGGCCCGTTATCCGGGCGTGACCGAGACCAACGAACAGGAAATGGCGGAACTGTTCGACGTCATCCTGACCACACACCCCAACATCAATCTGGTCTATCGCCTCGACGCCGACGGGATCATGGTGTACCACTATCCCGAGGGTCCTACCTCCACCGTCGGCATAGACTTTTCCTTCCGCGATTACTTCGAGGCGGCGCTGCAAAGCCGCGACCCGCTCGTCTCGCAGGGACGCATCTCGCCGACGACTCAACAGGCAGTTGCGACAGCCGTACAGCCGCTCTGGTCATCCAATGGAGAATTCCTCGGCCTCGTTGGCGCAAACATCAGGCTGGAAAGCCTGAGTGAAACGCTTTCGGCAGTCGTCTCTGAGCATCAGTCGGAAGCGGGATTCCAGGTTGTGATCCTCGACTCGGCGGGACAGATCATCGCCTTCCCTGACTCCGCCTTGCTGCTCCATCCCGCCGAGGATCTGCTGCCGCAGGATTACCTTCTCGGCTTCACAGACGGAGTCCATTCGCAGATCCGGCGCGCTCCGAACGACGAGGAGAGACTTTATACCCACGCGCACATCGAAAGCATCAACTGGGAAGTGGTCGTCAGCCGCCCAACGACGGAAGCCTTTTCCACACAGATCACGCTGCAGCGAGTCGTGCTGGTGGTGGCGGGCACGTTCCTCCTGATCGGCCTGTTCTTTTGGGCCGCGCTCACCAACCGCGTTATCCGGCCCATCGAAAAACTCGCGCCCATCAGCGAAGCGATCGGGTTGAACCAGCCGATTCTCGCGAAAGAGCGCGCGCGGCTGGTCAAATTGTCCGCGCGCAGGGACCAGATCGGGCACCTGATTCGCAGCATCATAAGAATGGAAGATTCGATTGCGGAGCGCATGAAGGAACAGGCCACGCTCCTGGAAACCAGCGCGGCCGTCATCTCCACACTGGATGTCGAGACAGTGCTCGACCGCATCCTCGAACAAATGGGACGCCTGCTGGCGATCCAAATGTATGCCATCATCCAACTCGATGAGCAGCAAGGATCGTTCCGCATCCGTGCCAGCCGCGGGCTTTCGCGGCAATTCGTCGAGAGTCTGTCCATCCTGCCCACCGAACCCGACTCGGTCACGATGCGCGCCCTCAACAGCCGCGAGCCGGTACAGGTCAGCGACACGGAAACCGATCCTTCCTACATCATTCGAAAGGCACGCGCCCGCGCTGAGGGGTACCGCGCCCTGCTGGCCGTGCCGCTCAAAACCCAGCACACGCCTCCCACTGCCCTGCTCGTCTTCCATCCCACGCCGCATGTCTTTACACAAAACGAAATCCAACTGCTGGCGAACTTCGCCAACCATGCCGCCATGGCCATCGAGAATGCCACTCTGTTCGAGCGCAGCGACATGCAGTTGCAGGAACAAACCCGCCGCCTGGAATCCCTCGTCCAGTCCCTGCACGATGGTTTGATTCTTAGCAACCTGAAGGGAAAGGCCGTCTATGCCAATCGCCGCGTGGGCGCGATGGCGAACCTCGAAGCGCACGAACTGACGGGGATGGCAGTTGATCAAATTCTGGCGCGCATCCTCTCACGTTCCAACGAAAGCGAAAAGGCGCGCAAAGCCGCACAAAAGATCTACGAGCGCGGCGGGGAACAGACGGCAGAAATCTCGATCCTGGACGGCGGTCGGACGATCTACCTGCGACTGGAGACCTTCGACGTCGCCGATTCACGCGGGACCTTGATCGGGCGCGGCCTGCTCCTGCACGACATCACCGCCGACAGGGAACTCGACCGCATGCGCGCCAGTCTGGTCTCCACCGTTTCGCACGAACTGCGCACCCCGTTGGCTTCGATCAAAGGCTACGCCACCACCCTGCTCGCCGACGACGTGCAATGGGACCGAGAATCGCAGAAGGAATTCCTTAAGATCATCTCGGATGAATCGGACCGCCTGAGCGAACTGGTCAACAACATCCTGGATTTGTCGCGGCTCGACGCGGGCGCGCTCCAATTGGAGCGCGTGGAATGCGACATCGAGGAGACGATCCACAAAGCGGCGAAGCGGGTGCGGTTGAACGGGAGCCGCTTCGAGGTCCGCGTGGAGGCGGGCCTGCCCGCGCTGTACGCCGACCCGCTTCGGCTGGAGACCATCCTGCGGAATTTGTTCGAGAACGCGGTCAAGTATGGCGGCGAGAATGCCGCGATTCGCGTCGAGGTCAACAGGCAGGATGGGAACTGTCTGTTCCGTGTTTTCGATGATGGACCGGGCATTCCGCCCGAAGAGAGCACGCGGGTATTCGAAATGTTCTATCGCACAGGCAGCCGGCTGTCGCCGGCAGCCAGCGGCGCGGGACTGGGTCTGGCGATATGCCAGGGGCTGGTCCACGCGCACGGAGGCAGGATTTGGGTGGAACCGCAGGAAAAAGGCGCGTGCATTGCATTCTCGATTCCATTGAAAACAAGAAAGGGTTCCCCATGAACGTCACGGTACTGGTAGTTGACGACGAGAAGCCGCTGCGCGACTTCGTGCGGCGGAACCTCGAAGCGCGAGGATACCAAGTGATGCGCGCCGCCAACGGATTGGAAGCGCTGGCGATCTTCGAGAACGAGCAGGTAGACCTGGTCATCCTCGACATCATGATGCCGCACATGGATGGTCTCGAGATGACGCGGCGCATCCGTCAGACTTCCACGGTGCCGATCATCATCCTGACGGCAATGGGAGAGGAAGCCGATAAGGTGCGCGCCTTCGACCTCGGCGCGGACGATTACCTGACCAAACCATTCGGCGTGGGCGAACTGCTGGGGCGGATCAAGGCCGTCATGCGGCGCGCCCAATGGTCGGAGCCCGCCTCCAGCGGGGAGCGCATTGCGCGCGGGGAGATTGTGGTGGACCTGTCGCGTCACGAGGTGTCGGTGCGCGGCCAGTTGGTGAACCTGACCCCCATCGAGTTCAACCTGCTCGTCTATTTGATGCGGCAGGCAGGCAAGGTTTTGCCGCATCAGGATATTTTGAAAAATGTCTGGGGAGCCGAATATGGCAACGAGGTCGAATACCTGCGAGTCTACATGGGACATCTGCGGCAGAAAATAGAAGCCGATCCCCTCAAACCAAAATATATTTTGACCGAACGGGGAATCGGGTATCGTTTTGGGGAGTAGGCTGGGGCTCTACGCACGATTCGGATTCCATCCAGGGATGAGGGGGATTTACGGATTTTTTACTCAAGGCGTCCCTCTTTTTAGTCATTTTTTGCGCTCGCTTTGTAAAATGGAATCGGTTGCAGTGTCTCGAGACCTGCCCTAACGATTCCATTCCTTTTCTTTCAAGGAGGAGCGAGTATGAAACACAAACTGTTCGTTCTATGGTCCATGCTGGTGTTGGCCAGTATCGTGCTGGCAGCCTGTGGGCCCACACCCACTCCCGCGCCAGTCCAGACCGAGCCGCCGCAGGCGACCGAGGCGCCCGTTGCCACCGAACCCCCAATCGTGGAAAAGACGGTTGTGATCGGATTCACCGCCTCGTTGACCGGCAAGTTGAACGTCGAATCGACGCGCCAGAACAACGGCTTCCAGTTGTGGATGGATCAGGTCAACGCCGCGGGCGGAA
>DYKZ01000169.1 GCA_020722345.1 Anaerolinea thermophila
GAAAGTACAAGGAATTATGAGTCATATGACAAAAGTTTTGCTTCTTGTATTGATTTTCTTTGTATTCTTGGTTTCTTGCAACCCAGCAACCGGGCCGACTCTCACGCCGATTGACACACCAGAATCAACTTTTATGGCTACTATTTCCTCCTATCCTTCCCTTACATCAACACCCCTCCCGACGTCAACCGTAGCTGGAATCTTATCGCGTGCCCCAGATCTGGACCTTGTTCCTGCGGACGAGGATCAGATCACCCCTAGCCAATATCTGGAATGGATAATTCCCCCTGATACCCTGCCTAGCGGCACTTATGCGATGTATGCAATGAACGATTCCGAAATATGGGCGTTTTCAGTATCAAATTGGCACAGTCAGTATATTGGTAATTTTAACAGAGGCGTTAGTGACACATTCAATATTACCATCTTCAATAATATACTTTACCTACATAGTAATGAGATCATGTTGATTGACTCGTTAAGAACCCCTGATAGTGTCGAAGTGATGATTTGGCCCAAGCCGGCAGAATATCGAATTCGATTTTCGCCTGATGGACAGTGGATAATAGGTGCTTCTTTACATGAAGATGGAACAAAAAGATTTGTCTTGTCACTGAAAGATTGGTCTGCATATTTAATTAATTATGCTATTTCTGACAAATACCAGGCAGGATGGTTTGGACCATATCAAGTGAGCGCACATCTACTATCCTTGGCAACTTATGACTCTGAAAATCAGATTATTCAAAGAGATTTGATCTCCCCGGATGAGGGGATCATTGTTTCCACCTGTGAGCCTTATTGCGGACATGCTATTTCCCCTGATGGACAATGGCTGGTTTGGTTCATACAAGGTGACTTGCCGGAGCGGACTTATCATCCACCTGTATCAGAAACTGAAAATGTCATGATCGCTCCAGCATCCTGCCTGTTCGACAAACCCATGGATTGCAAAGGGCAATTGGTTAAAATTGGTCAGATACCTTATTTCAGTTATCTATCCACCTCCTGGCTCCCCGATAGCAGTGGATTTGTCTGGGCGGGAGGAGGGCCGGGGGATAACCGGATGGAACTGGGAATCCTTTATTTAGATGGCACCGGTAAGTCGCTTGGAACGTACGCGCAGGCAGATCCCATTGAATGGTCGCCGAATGGTCAATGGTTGTTTGCCGGGAGTGTGGTGATTACATCTGCAGGACAGGTTCTAAATCTGCCTGCTGACTATTGGGAATGGGGATTCCTCGGTTGGCTTGAGATCCCTTGATAGTGAAGACCCGCGGCGACTAGAATCTGGTTGCTTTAGGACACCCCCCTTACTATCAGGCAATCATATCCAAACCCAACCTGAGTCAAACACGGAATATCCCCAAATATAACCGCCCTCATTCACCCATTCAAGGGGAATGTATGCCTGTTGAAAGGTGAAAACCCATGAAAAGATTTTTAGACGATAAGGTAAAGTTTCCCCCTGCGATGGCGTTTGTAGTTCTTTGTTTGTTAGTGTTTGCCTTATCTTGACAGAAGCAAATCTACCTTAACTTGTGAGCGATGGAATAAGCCGGATTCTCAAGAAACCCGGCTTTTTGCTCACTTCATCGGCAACTCGAACTGCGTCCCGGGTTCGGGGGGCGGCTCGCCGTTGACGCTCGCGCCGACCTTCTTCAACTCGGCGGTGGCAATGCGGGCAATGGACGCCACCTTGTCGCCTTCCTTGACCTCCATCAAGCGGACGCCGCGCGTGGCGCGCCCGGCTTCCTTCACTTCCTTCACCTTCATGCGCAGCACCATGCCGTTGGCCGAGATGAGCGTCAGGTCGTCGGCTTCCTGGACGACGCGCGCCGCCGAGATGACGCCGATCTTGGCGATGGCCTCCTTGGCCAGCGTCTGCACGCCGCCGGTGGCGCGGCCCTTGGCCGGGTATTCCGAGAGCGGCGTCCGCTTGCCGAAGCCCTGCTCGGTGACCAGCACCAGGTGCCCGCCCTTTTCGATGACCTCCATACTGGCGACCTTGTCTGTACCGGAGAGCCGGATGCCCGCCACGCCGCCCGCGCTGCGTCCCATCGAACGGATCTCGCCCTCGGCGAATCTCAGCGCCTGTCCCTGCTCGGTGACCAGGATGATCTCGCTGTGGCCGTGCGTCAGGCGCGCCCAGCCCAGTTCGTCGCCCTCCTCCAGCCCGATGGCGATAATGCCGGACGGGCGCACGGCGGAGAGTTCACTCAAAGCCATGCGCTTGACTTTCCCGTTGCGCGTAGCCAGTGTAATATATTCTGCCATCTCGAAGTTCGGCACGGAAACCGCCGCGGTGACCACCTCGCCCGGTTCGAGCGAGAGGACGTTCACCAGCGGGATGCCCTTCGCCGCCCGGTCGGCATCCGGGATCTGATAAACCTTCTCGGAGTAGACCTTGCCCCGGTCGGAGAAGAACAGCATCGTGTCGAGCGAGCGCGCCGGGATGAGCGTCAGCACCTCGTCTTCCTCTTTCGTCGCGTGGCCGGTGACGCCCTTCGAGCCGCGTCCCTGCGAGCGGAAGGAGGCCGCCGCGACGCGCTTGACGTAGCCGCGGCTGGTGAGGCTGATCAGGACGGCCTCATCAGGCACCAGGTCCGCTTCGGACAAATTTTCCACGGCTTCAGCCGCAATATGGGTGCGGCGCTCGTCGCCGTATTTGTCCGCGAGTTCGCGCAGGTCGTCCTGGATGAGCGCCAGGATCTTCTTCGGGCTGGCGAGCAGGTCTTCGAGGTGGGCGATCTGCGCCTTGACCTGCTTGTACTCGTCCTCGATCTTCTGGCGCTCCAGGGCGGCCAGGCGGCGTAACTGCATGTCGAGGATGGCCTGCGCCTGGAGTTCGCTCAGTTTGAAGCGCTTCATCAGGCGTTCTTTGGCCACGTCGGCATCCGGGGATTCGCGGATGGTCTGGATGACCGCGTCTAGGTGATTGAGGGCAATGGTCAGGCCTTCGAGGATGTGGGCGCGCGCTTTGGCCTTTTCCAACTCGAACTGGGTGCGGCGGGTCAGGACCGTCTGGCGGTGTTCGATGAAAATCTGCAGCGCCTTCTTGAGCGGTAACAGGCGCGGCTCGCCGTCCACCAGCGCCAGCATCTGTACGCCGAAGGTGGTCTGGAGCGGGGTGTACTTGTATAACTGGTTGAGCACCTTCTTGGGCTGGGAGCCGCGCTTCAGTTCGATGACGATGCTCATGCCGCGCCGGTCGGACTCGTCCCGCAGGTCGGAGATGGCGTCTATTTTCTCGTCACGGACGAGGTCCGCGATGCGCTCGATCAGGCTGGACTTGTTGACCTGGTAGGGGATCTCGGTGATGACGATGCGGTGGCGGTTGCCGCTCATCTCCTCGACGTGGGCCTTGCCGCGCAGGACGATGCGCCCCTTCCCGGACCCGTAGGCGGCTTCGATGCCCTCCGTCCCGACGATGATGCCGCCGGTGGGGAAGTCCGGCCCCGGCACGAATTTCATCAGGAACTCGATGGGGATCTCGTCCATCGTGTCATAGTTGTTGATGAGGTAGATGATGGCCGCGGCCAGTTCCTTCAGGTTGTGCGGCGGGATGTTGGTGGCCATGCCGACAGCGATTCCTGCGGAACCGTTGAGCAGCAGGTTCGGCAGGCGGGCCGGGAGGACTGTCGGCTCCTGGAGCGAGCCGTCGAAGTTGTCGGTGAAATCTACCGTGTCTTTGTCGAGATCGGCCAGCATTTCCTCGGCCATTTTGTGCAGGCGCGCTTCGGTGTAGCGCATGGCTGCCGGGGCGTCGCCGTCCACCGAGCCGAAGTTGCCTTGCCCGTCCACCAGCAGATAGCGCATGGAGAAATCCTGTGCCATGCGCGCCATGGACTCGTAGACCGCCGAGTCGCCGTGCGGGTGATATTTGCCGAGCACCTCGCCGACGATGCGGGCGGACTTCTTGAAAGCCGAGTTGGCGCGGATACCCATATCGTCCATGGCATACAGGATGCGCCGGTGGACGGGTTTCAGCCCGTCACGGGCGTCCGGCAGGGCGCGCGCCACAATGACCGACATGGCGTAGTCGAGGTAGGCGGTGCGCATCTGCTCGTCAATATCGGCCATCTGGACGGTACCGATGATTTGTTTGACGGGTTCGGGGCCGCCGGTGGGTTCGGGTTCTGGCATAAGAAAATCCTTCTAACACAAAGGGCACAAAGTTCCACAAAGGAACACGAAGGTATGATCCTTCGTGTCCGTCGCGTTGAATCTTAAGCGCAGGGATTATACCGCAATCGGCTTGTCAAATCGGAAGGCGGCGGGTATAATCCCGGCTTGCCTGTTCGGGGCGTGGCTCAGTCCGGTTAGAGCGCTGCGTTCGGGACGCAGAGGTCGGCGGTTCAACTCCGCCCGCCCCGACCAAACTGCCGATCCTTCGTGGTCGGCGGTTTCCCTTTCAGGGATAGACGCCTCCG
>DYKZ01000170.1 GCA_020722345.1 Anaerolinea thermophila
CATTTCCAATAAATCATCTACTTCAGGGTAGGGGGCGGTAATCATGTTTCTCCTTTACTTTGCCGCTTCTCTCAACGCTTCGGCGGCAGATTGTTTTCCTGTAAACGCATTGTGAACAGCGGCATACATTCTGGAAAGACGCGCGCCGAAGGCGGGGTCGGCGGGCAGGGTGCGGCATTCTTTCAGCAGTCTTTCCTGCGAGGCAAGCCAGACGTATTTGGATTTTTCCTCCGCCGAGTAACTCGCCTTGCGGACGGGACTGCCCGCGATGCGCGTCACGCGCTGGTCGCAGTCGGCGCCCAGCGCTTGAAGGAGGGCGTTCAACGCGGCAGTTGATTCGGTTTCGGGCTGGTTGGCGGGGAGGCAGACTCCCCAGGTGGCGTTCCACGCGCCTTTCAACGCGGCGGTCTTCATTTGCGCGGCGTGTGGATTCTTCGTCGGGTCGAAGATGGCGGCGGCTTGACCACCCCAACTGACAGCGGCGGCGGCGCGTCCTTCATTCAGGGCGGAGAGAATCTCCCCGTTGCCGTAATCCTGCGTATCGGCAGGCGCGAAGCGTTTCAAGGCTGTGTAATATTCCAGCGCTTTGATCCCCGCTTCTGAGTGGAAGACAGGCTTGCCGTGTTCATCCACCACCGCGCCGCCGAAGTCCCACAGATAGGGCAGCCAGTCGAGCAGGATTTCGGAGGCGTGCGCCTTCAATGCCAGCGGCGACATGCCCGCGGGCAAGTTCAGCCCTTCCAGGTGGGAATGCCATTCGGAGGGACGCACGCTTTCGGGCAGAGACATCAAATCGCCGCGATAGAAGACGATGTGACCATCAGTGAAGAGCGGCAGCATGTAGCGGCGGTCTTGGAATTTACATTCCGCCGCCACGGATTCAAAAATCCCGTCGGCGTTGTATGCGGCGAGAGTCTGTGGCGGCAGTTGATTCAGCAGCGGGTCGAGCGGGGCAAGCAGACCGTCGGCGGCGAGTTGCGGCAGCCAGATATGCCCAGGGACGCAGACCGCCTGATAGGTGGCGCGCGGCGCGGCGAGACACTCATCCAGCGTGGCGCGATAATTTTCCCAGGCGACGATTTCGACTTTCGCGTCCACTTCGGGGTGGGCGGCGAGGGATTCTTCCAGCGCGGCAAGCGCGGGGTCGTTGGGTCCGAGAATTTTTAGGGTCATTTGATAGTCTCCACAAGGTCGCGGAAATAGGCGCTGTTGGCGGCAATGTCCGGGCTGCGGCGATGCAGTCCGCCGCCCATCAAAAAGATGACATCGCGCCCATAGACCGCTTGCATTTCGGGAATGCGTTCCATCGTCATGCCGCCGCCAGGGGTGGGGAAGATGGATTTGAACCCGCCCAGCGCGGCTTCGGTTCCCGCCACAATCGCAGCGCATTCTTCCTTCGAGAAGGAGAAGCGCCCGCCCCACGAGGGGAAGATGGATGCGTCTGCCCCGAACAGGCGCGGCATGAGTCCGTACAGGGCGTAGTGCGAAATGCCGCCATCGGGCGCGGCGGTGAACGAGCCAATCAGCGCGGGGTGCGACATAATCGGCAGGGCGAGGCGGTTGTCATCGGCGAGTATTCGCATGGCGTCCCAGCCGACGAGGCCAGGGCAGACGAGCAGACCGCCCGCGCCCAACTCCTTTGCCAGCAGGGCGCGTTCCAAAATCTGGTCGGCGGGCGCGGAGACATTGGGCATGTAAATACTGGCGTAACCCGTGACGGCGTTGGCTTCGTTCACGGCGGCGGCGCAAGCCTTCACCCGTTCTTTGAACGTGGAAAAGGATTGATTTGCCAGCCCGTGGTCGTCTTTGACGAGGTCAATGCCGCCGCGCGCAAAATCTCCCGCGAGGCGGGCAAGTTCGCCCGCGCCGTAGCCCATCGGCTTGAGAGCGGTACACAGCAGGGGGCGGCTGGGCGCGTTCAGCAGTTCGCGCAGTCCGCTCCGCCCAAAGCGTGGACCCTGTTTGGATGCCATCGCAGGCGTCAGGTCGAAGGATTCGACGCGCACTCCGCGCTGGATGCTGGTGTTGCCGAAGATCAAATTCATAAACTGGGTGGTTTCATCCCCCGCCGCTTCAATCGCGTAGGAGATGACCACCTTCCAACTGGTTGGGCTGAGGGCTTGAATCTCTTCCACCTGCCCGACAATTTGGTCGAGGATGTCGCCTGCGGGAGTCAAATCAGCGGGAAATTCCACCGTCTGCTCGAAGGCGATTTCGGCGGCTCGCTGACGCGCCTCAGCCTGATTCTGCGCCGTCAGGCTGTATGCCACGCTGAATCGTTCACCGCCAAGCGCGACGGAGACAGAGGGCAGCCTCACAACGCCTCCGCTTTGGACGCCGAGTGAACCGCTTGCAGGCGGACGGCTTGCAGGTCTTCTTCATTGATGTTGAGGTTTTCGCCGATGAGTTTTTCCACCGCGCGGACGAGGGCAAGCGCGTCCAAGCCGAGGGTCTTCATCAGGTAGGGACGGCTGGCGCCGTGCGCGAAGGTGTCGGGGATGCCGAGGCGGGTCAGTTTGCGTCCCACGCCGTTTTCCGCCATCACTTCGGCAACCGCGCTGCCCAGCCCGCCGATGATGGTGTGATTCTCGAAGGTGATGACTCCCTTGCGGGCGGCGGAGGCAGCTTCGACGACGGCAGGGTCGCTGAAGGGTTTGAGGGTGGAGATGTGCAGGTGATTAATCGTCACGCCGCGTTCTTTCAAGACAGAGACGGCGCGGAGGGATTCTTCGGTGCAAATGCCAGAGGAAAACAGGGTGATGTCATTGCCCAGGCTGAGTTGGCGGGCAGTGTTGAATTTGAACGGCTCGCCCGCGTCGAAGAGGCGCGGGACTTCGCCGCGCAGCATCCGCAGGTAAACGGGTCCGTTCACCGCTTGTACCGAGTCCAGCACAGTTTCGATTTCGGTCACATCGCCGACTTCGATGATGGTCATGTTGGGCAGGGCGCGCATGAGCGCCACATCTTCGATTGCCTGGTGTGTGATTCCGCCTGGGGTCAGGATGCCTGGCAAAAATCCCACCAAACGGACGGGCAGGTTGGGGTAGGCAATCGAATTGCAAATCTGGTCATACGAGCGGCGATAAATGAAAACTGCAAAGGTATGAATGTACGGGAAGAAGCCTTCGCGCGCCATGCCGCCCGCCATCGAGTGCGTATGCTGTTCGGTCAGACCCATCGAGAAGAAGCGCTCGGGGTAGGCTTTTTGAAACAAATCCACTTCGACTGAGGAGGTCAGGTCGGCAGAATAAACCACCACCTGGGGCTTGTCTGCCGCCCAGTCTTTGAAGGTTTTTGCATAAACTTTGGTGAGGATTTCCATTTTATTTTCCTCCTGCGCGGGCGGCGGTCATTTCGGCATAATCCTGGGCGTAGCCTTCGCGCTCTGCGGGGGAGGTGAAGCGCAGGTAGTGAAGTTTGGGCGCGCGCGATTGCAGGCGCGGAAGTCCGCGGCAGGGGTCGGTCTTTGCCAGCACCACCAGCGGACGCCCATCGGGTTCGAGTTCGGCGGGAGCGGCAAGCGCGTTCAGGTCGTGACCGTCCACGCTGAAGACGCGCATTCCAAAGGCTTCGAGTTTTTGATGCAGGGGGTCAATATCCATCACATCGCACATACAGCCGTCGCATTGCTGACCGTTGATGTCCACATAGATGCCCATATTATCGAGTTTGTAAAAACTCATCACTTCGAGCGCCTCCCAGGTTTGCCCTTCCTGAAATTCGCCGTCCGACATGTAGACCCAGACCCGTCCCGTTTCGCCGCGCTGTTTGCGGGCGAGCGCAATGCCCGCCGCCTGACTGAGCGCCTGCGCCAGCGAACCCGAGGTCACTTCACAGCCAGGGGAATGTTCTGCGCCAATCATTTCCACGGTCGAGCCGTCTTTGTTGAACTGCTCCAAACCTTCAGGCGCCATGCGTCCCGTTTCGATGAGTACGGCATAAAGGACAAGGGCGTAATGCGCGGGAGAAAAGATGAAGCGGTCAAGGTCGGGGGCTTTCGCGCCATTGTATCCTGCGCCCGTAAAGTAGTTGGGGTTGCTGGCTGAAGGTGGACCCGAAAAAGGCGGCGGAACTGACGGGGCGATGGATGGACCCAGTTTCATGATTTTCGTGTATAACGCGCTGAAGGTTTCAGCAGAGGAACACGCCTGACTCATGTAACCGCCATTGTTTTTCAGCACATGGTCCAGCACGCGCAGGCGGATGGCGTCCGCGATGCGCTGTGCTTCAGCCTGCCAGGTTTCGGTTGTTGTGGGAGAAGTGGTCATTTTTCTTTTCCTTCTTTCCGTCCCGAAGATAAATGCAGAATTCAGAATG
>DYKZ01000171.1 GCA_020722345.1 Anaerolinea thermophila
CATTTCCTCTCCAAACTCCATACTCTGAAGTAGAGCGTCCTGGTCTTGCACCATGCTGCATCGAAACCGGTCCTGCATACAAGGGCTGTTTTTGTTTGGACGGGAGGTTCCCATGAAACGCACACCTTCGTTCACTTTTTACCTTGCCGCCGCCGGCCTGGCCGCGCTGCTGGTCATACTCTTCTCCGGCTGCAACCTGCCCTTCGCCACGCCGTCCACCACTGAACCGGGCGGGGCGCCGACAAACGAGCCGGGCGGGGCGCCGACAAATACGCCGGACCTGTCCCTGGTGGAGGCGGTCAGTTACGAACCCGGCATCGGCTCGCTCGTCCCCTGGATTGACCAGTCCTACGTGGTCTACGTCCCTGGCGGGGAATTCATCATGGGCCAGGATGAGGAGGATGTGACCAGCGACCACGAACCGGCGCACACCGTCCATGTGGATGCCTTCTGGATTCACCAGACCGAGGTCACCAATCGCCAGTACGCGGCCTGCGTGGCGGCGGGGGTGTGCGAAGCGCCCTTCCGCATCACCGGCCAGCCGTACCGGTACGCCAGCGCCAAGCACGCCCTCGACCCGGTGGTGGGAGTCTCCTGGGAACAAGCAGCCGTCTACTGCGAGTGGATCGAGGGCCGCCTGCCGACCGAAGCCGAGTGGGAGAAAGCCGCCCGCGGCACGGACGGCGAACCCTACCCCTGGGGAGACGAGGAACCGGCTTGTAACCTGCTCAATTTCTCCGGCTGCCAAGAGATTGACCAGCCGGTGCGGGTGCGCACCTTCTTCGAGGGCGCCAGCCCCTTCCTGCTGGCCGACACAGCCGGCAACATCTCGGAATGGGTCCAGGACTGGTACGACGAGGACTACTACGCCGCCTCCCCGTCGAGCAACCCGGCCGGGCCGGTCAGTGGGACCCGCCGCGTGGTGCGCGGCAGCAACTACGACTCGCCGCTGGAGGAACTCGAGATCGTCCTGCGTGACAATGCCCTGCCCAACGAACATCTGGGCGAGGTCGGATTCCGCTGTGTGCTGACCGGCGAGACGGTCGGGAATCCGCCTCCGCCAGTCTGCGAAGCCGTCCCCTACATCCCGCTCATGCCCGAAGATCACCCCTTCGACTTCTACCCGCCAAAGTTCACAGTCAGTAGTTTCTGCCTGGCAGACGACAGCGGCGCCTCGCACGGCTACGTCAACCTGCAGTTCCCTGAGGTCGTCAGCGCCTCTGACTTCACCTACAACTCCACCTTCCCCGGGGTCCTCTTCACGACCATGCCCGACGACCACACCATCACCCTGTACGGGAGCAGCATTCCGGTGGACACGTCTTTCGAGATCACGCTCTGCGACGCCGAAGCCCCCGACCTGCCAATTCTGGAGGCCGAGTGTCCGGTGGATTATTACTTCGACGAGGATACAGACACCTGCCGCTACGGCACGCCGGAGATGCATGACACCCCCGATACCTGCGAAGCGGGGGAAGTCTGGGTGCCCGGCTACGGCTGCCTGCACGGCGTCCTGATGGAAGGTCCCTGGACGCTGTTCTGCCCAACCGGCTACGACTTCTACGAGCCCTACCATCCGGAAGGGACCACGGGGGACTGGATCATCTGCCTGCCGCCCGATGGCCCCGAGGAGTGCCTGACCGATCCAAACTGCTCGGCCAACAACCGCTGCCCGGAGGGCTTCTCCTATGTAACCGACTCGAATTGCTGCGAATTGCCCTCCGACATGACGCCTTACTGTCCGCCGCTCTATACGCTCAAAATTTCCGATGAATACCTCTGCCTGCCGCCTGAACTGACGCCGCTGTGTACGACCGTCCCGGTTTACATTCCCTCCTGCGATGAACCTCCGCCACCGCCGGCGTGCACCAATCCGGGGTCCTATGACAACCAAGGTGATTGCGAGGCGGCTTACTGTCGCTGGGCACAGCCCCCGCAGCAGCCTCCTTACTGCACGTACCCATAGTAGTAGCCCCCCACCCAGTTCCACCGCCGGCGCTGGTTGACCCGGCGGTGGTTTTTATCAGACAACCCAGCCGGGATTTTATTGACACTTTATTTGGAAGAAGATAGTAAAATCGAGTGAAAACTAGAATTACCGACAGGATCAAACGATGACCTGGAAACTTGTCTCATGGAACGTCAACGGCATCCGCGCCGCCGAAAAGAAAGGCTTCCTCGACTGGCTGACCGCCACAGAGGCGGACGTGGTCGCCGTGCAGGAGACCAAGGCCCACCCGGAGCAACTCTCCGCGGCGCTCCTGAACCCGCCTGGCTACCAGGCCGCCTGGAGCGCGGCGGAGCGCAAAGGCTACAGCGGCACGGCGACCTATTCGCGGCGCGCCCCGCTGCGGGTCCTCGAAGGGTTCGGCGAAGCGCGTTTCGACACCGAGGGCCGCACCCTCATCCATGAGTTTGAGCCGTTTGTCTTCTTCAACATCTACTTCCCCAACGGCGGGCGCGGACCGGAATGGGTGGCGCACAAATTGGCCTTTTACAAGAAATTCCTCCAGGTGGTGCAGGAGTACATGCGGGCAGGCAGGCCGGTCGTCGCCACCGGCGACTTCAACACCGCCTACGCCGAGATAGACCTGGCGCGCCCAAAGGAAAACGTCAAGACCAGCGGCTTCATGCCGGAAGAACGCGAAGGGCTGGGCGAGTTCTTCGCCGCCGGGCTGGTGGACACCTTCCGCCTGCTGCACCCGGAGACGGTCAAATACACCTGGTGGGACATGGTCACCCGCGCCCGCGAGCGCAACGTGGGCTGGCGGCTGGATTACTTCATGGTCTCGCCGGACCTGAAAGAGCGCGTTGTGACTGCCGACATCCACGATGAGGTGATGGGGTCTGATCACTGTCCCATCAGTCTCGTTCTAGACGTGTGAGAATAGCAAAACAATAAATAAAGGCGCAGAGACGCAACGTGAAGCCTTCCCCTCGCGTCTTTGCGCCTTTGCGTTAAGATTCCCCGGGAGAAGTCAGCCCGCCGCGGCTTCGGGTTGCAACGCTCCAAAGACCGGATGCCGCTGCGCCGCCAGGTTAATCAGCCAACTCCCCAGCCTGCCATACGAATACCCGGCCACTTCCGCCGCCAAAGCCAGGCTCGTATCGGGGCTGAAATCGGCGTTCGGGTTGATATCCAGCACGTAGAAGGTGCCGCCGCGCATGCGGATGTCAAGCCGGGCGTAGTCGCGGCAGGAGGCGGCGCGGTAAGCGGCCAGGGCCGTCTGCTCGAGACGCGCTAGTTCGTCCGCGGACAGGGAAGCCGGCAGGCGCAACTGGATTTCGTTGTAGGAGTCAGACTGCGGGTCGAACTTGGACTCGTAGGTGCACAGGCGGTCGCGCACGTCCGCGAAGGCCGAAAAATCCATTTCGGCCGGCGGAAGCACGTGCAGTTTCCCGTTCCCGATCACCGTCACGTGCAGTTCGCGCCCGTCAATGAACTCCTCCACCAGGGCGGGCTGGGCGAAGGTCTCCAGCACATACTCGATGCGCTGGCGCAGTTCCTGCGGCGAGCAGACGACCGCTTCGCGCGTGACCCCCAAACTACAATGCTCGAAGGCAGGCTTCACAATGGCGGGGAAACGTTCCCAGCCGTTCTGGGCTGTGTTGTCGTAGATCTTCCAGGCCGGGGTGGGGACGCCGTTGCGGCGCAAGACGCGCTTGACCAGGCGCTTGTCCTGGGCCAGAGTCAGGGCCCGTGAATCTGCCCCCGTGAAGGTGAATCCCAGGTCTTCGAGACGGCGCGCCACTTCCGCCGCGCTGCGCGGCACGCCGGGGATCTCCTCGCACCAGTTGAAAACCAGGTAATCATCAGGAGCATATTCGTCCAATTTCCCCGCCAGGTTGGCATCTTCCAGGCAGACGGGAATCACGTTATACCCTTCCCGTTGCAGTTCCCCCCTCAGTTTTTCCATGGCCTGGAACGATTCGTTCCTATCCTCCTCCGCCCAGGCCGGATCGAGATTGTAGAGCAGGAGAAGCGGGTAATCAGTGCGAAGCGTGTCGGTATTCATGTTTCCGCACCTGGCGCAGAGTCTCATTATCCCCTTCCATCCAGTCGTTCACACCGATCGGTTCCACCCATTTTTGCGTAGAAGGATAAAGTTCCTTCACGCCTTTGGACATCCACGCCTGTCTCCCCTTCTGGATTTGTGGCAGGAAGGATGGCGCATGGTTCTTCATTACGACCTCCATGTAGTGATGTTCCCACCGGCCTCCCATCGAACGGGAAGCGGCGTCCAAAGGCAACGCCAGGCGCTAGGCATGAACGCGGCCTTCATAAAACATTATATG
>DYKZ01000172.1 GCA_020722345.1 Anaerolinea thermophila
GCCGTTGCGGCTTGCCGCCGAACAACCCCAGCAGGCGTTCCCACCCGGAGCGGATCTGGAAGGATTTCAACCTCCAGGTGCCGATAATCCCGTAGGGCAGGAACAGGACAATCAGCACGTACACGACGCCCAGCAGGAAAGTGGCCTGCTCGCCAAAGATGTTCTTCAACCCGTATTCCAGCAGCCGGTAGATGGCCGCCCCCACCAGCGCCCCACTCAACGTGCCGACGCCGCCGATGAGGGTCATCAGCAGGGCCGCGATCGTGAATCCCATGCTGGCGCTGTACGGGCTGACGATGGGCTGGAAGAGCACATGCAGCACCCCTGCCAGGGCGGCTGTTATGCTGGCGAGTGTCAGGGAAATCACCTTGAAGTAGAAGGTGTTGTAGCCCAGCATGCGCGCCCGCATCTCGTTCTCGCGGATAGCCACGCAGACGCGCCCGGTCGGAGAATCCACAAACCGCCGGAACAGCAAATAGAAGGCCACCAGCAGCCCCAGGGCAACGTAGTAGAAGCGCATCCGGTGGTCGGCGGCATTGATGAACTCCGGGGCCGTCACCCCCTGCAGCCCCACGTCCGCGCCGGTGTAGGCGCTCATCTCGTGGGACTGGATGACGATGTAGAACACCGAGGCGATCCCCAGCGTGACCAGCGCGAAGGTCAAGCCCTGGACACGCGGCAGAACGACCGCGAACAACAGGGCCTGGACGACCGCCGCCGCGAGCACCAGTCCCAGCGTGGGCCACAGCGACCAGTTGAAACTCTTGAGCATGATGCCGGTCAGGTAAGCGCCCACTGCAAAGAACATGGCATGTCCGAACGAGAGCAGGCCGGTGACCCCTAGGATGAGGTCGTAACTCAGGGCATACAGCGCCAGGATGAAGATCTCGATGGCCAGCCCCTGCACGAATTTCGCCGTCCCGGTCCCATTGGCGAGCAGGTCGGAGATGGACTGCCCCGTAACGAGGGCAGTGACGAACGGCAGCAGAATCATGACCAGCAGCACGGCCCACCCGCCGCGGGCTTTGGCGAAAACATCCCGGACCCGGGGGCCTGCTTTCGGCAAATTGACATTTGTCTGGCTCATGGCGTCACTCCTTCCGCCCCAGCAGGCCGCGCGGCATCACCAGCAGGATGATGACCATCAGCAGCACGGTCGAGGCCGGGACGAGCGGCGGGGTGGGTTTGAACGGTTCGGCCAGGAACGGCAACTGAATGCCGATCTGCCCATATTTGATGATGAACTGCTGCATCAGCCCCACCAGGAGCGAGCCGACCGCCGCGCCGGGGTAACTGGTCAGGCCGCCGACCGCCAGGGCAATCAGCGCATTCAGCAGCAGACTCTCGCCCATGGCCGTAGAGATGCCCATCGAGGGTCCGGCCAGCGCGCCGCCCAGAGCCGCCAGTCCCACCCCCAGGCCGAAGACGAAGGTGAAGACGCGCCGAACGTTGATCCCCAGCGCCTCCACCATCTCCCGGTCCTGGACGCCCGCCCGGATGATCATGCCGATGCGCGTCCGCTGGAGGAGAATCCAGATGGCGACCAGCACGATGATCCCCACCAGCGGGATAAAGATTTCGTTATAGACCCGGATGCGGCTGTCCATAAACAGGATCGTGGAGCAGTGATCCTGGAAGATGCCTGCCAGCGTGGTAGCCGGGCAGTTTTCGCCGCTGCCGTTGAAGATGGCCGGCTTGGGCATGGTGAATTCCGGCCGGCCCCAGATGGCGCGCACCAGTTCGATGCCCATGGCGCTCAGGCCGAGCGTAATCATCAACTGGTAGATGGGACGTGAATACAGCGGGCGGATGAGGGAAGATTCGATAAGACTGCCCAGCAGGAAACCCGTCAGCAGCGCCGCCAGGATGGCGATAAAGAACAGCCAGGTGGAGCCGAGGCCAACCAGGGCGGTGGTGAGGGGCGTGTTGAAGAAGAAGATTAGCAACCCAACTGCCAGCACCATGGCGAATGAAGCCAGGTACGCCCACGGCAGGCGCAGGCTCTTGCGCACCCCGCCCGCCCGGCGGTTGTTCTGCAAGCCGGCCAGGCTGAAAGCCAGCAGGAAACCGCCCAGCAGGATGCCGCCCAGCACCAGCGGCGCGCCCTGTTCGCCAAACGTCTCCGGCGAGGGGATGAGCCGCGCGCCCGTGTCGGCGAAGAGCGAATAGGTGCCCGGGCTTTGGGAATAAACGCCCGGGTCCCAGATGGTGACGGGGTAGGCGCGCAGCGCAAATAGCAGCAGTGCGCCGGAGGCGAGCAGTCCCACCCAGGGCCAAAGGCGCGCCAGGGGACTCTTCCCGGTCAGGCGGCTGGCGAGGAAATCCCACAATGGCAGCAGGGTGAAACCCGCCGCGGCCAGGCAGATAGGGGTCAGGACATCAATGAAAGTATCCGGGCGCACGTACACGGTCCAGGCTGCGTAAGCGCCGATCATGAACAGCGTGCCATGCGCCAGGTTGAGCACGTCCATCAGGCCAAAGATGAGCGAAAAGCCGGAAGCCACCAGGAAGGTCACTGCCGCAACCGACAGACTGCGCAGGAGCGTCACCACCCAGTCCTGGGTTTCCATGCCCTGGATGGCCAGGAACAGCAGGAGCAGGAGCGCCCCCGCCGTGATAAGCAGCGTCCGGTTCTTCCGCAGGGAAAGTAAAAACGATTTCATCAAGATCCTCCTACGCCGCGCCGAGATAACGGTGGATGGTAGCCTCGTCCTTGACCAGGGCGGCCATCTTGCCAGATTTGACCGATTTGCCCTCCTCGATGATGACGTAATCTTCGGCCAATTGGCTGGCGACGATGAAGTTCTGCTCTACTAGCAGGATAGTCGTCTCGGCCGAGAGTTGGCGGATGGCCAGGATGAGTTGTTCGATGATGACCGGCGCCAGGCCTTCGGTCGGCTCGTCAATCAGCAGCAGGCGGTTGTCGGCCACCAGGGCGCGGGCGATTGCCAGCATCTGCTGCTGCCCGCCGGAAAGATGGTTGCCGGGCAGGTGGATCAGCCGCTGGAGGTCCGGGAAGAGGCCGAAGATCATCTCCTGCTTGCGGCGCAAGTCGCCGCGTTTGCGTTCGGCAATCTTCAGGTTCTCCTCCACGCTCAGGTCGCGGAAGATGGCGCGCTGTTCGGGGACGAAACCGATTCCCAGGGCAGCGATGTCGAAACTGCGCATCTCGTGGATGGGTTGTCCGGCGAAAATCACCTCCCCTTGGCGGGGCGGCGTCAGGCCAAGGATTGACTTGAGCGTGGTTGTCTTCCCGGCGCCGTTGCGTCCCAGCAGGGCGGTGACGCCGCCCTTGCGCACCGAGAGGCTGACGCCCTGGAGGATGTGGTACTGGCCGATGAAGGTGTGGATGTCGCGTACTTCGAGCAGGGTTTCCATAGCGGCTAGGCCTCCTTCCCCCGCAGGTCGCCGTAGAGTTTGCCCAGGTAGGCGCTCTGGACCTCGGGGTTGGCGGCGATCTCCGACGGCGTCCCCTCCGCCAGGACGCGCCCCAGGTGCATGACCGTGATGCGGTCGGAAATGCTCATGACGACGCTCATGTTGTGTTCCACCAAGATGATGGTTTTGTTGCCCGTTGCCCTAATCTTGCTGATGAGCGCCATCATCTCCGGCACTTGTTCGGCGGCCATTCCGGCAGTTGGTTCATCGAGCAGGATCAGTTTCGGGTCGGGGGCCAGGATGATAGCCAGTTCGAGTTTGCGTTGGTCGCCGTGAGGCAGGGCGCGCGCCGGCATAAGAGCGCGCTCGGTCAGTCCAACCAGATCAAGCATTTCCCAGGCGCGCTGCTCGTAGCGCTTGAAATGGCTTGCAGCGCGCAGGAAGCGGAAATTGTCCCGGCCCAGCGCCTGCACGGCCAAGCGCACGTTCTCGAAGGCGGTCAGGTTCGGGAAAAGATTGGTGATTTGGAATGAGCGGCCAATGCCGATGTGGATGATGCGGTGTGTTGGCAGGCGCGTGATCTCGCGGCCTTCGAAGAACACTTTCCCGGCAGTCGGCTCGAAGGCATTGCTCAGCAAATTGAACAGGGTGGTTTTGCCCGCTCCGTTCGGCCCGATGATGGCATGGATAGTGTTGGCCTGCACGCGCAGGTCAACATTATCCACGGCCACCAGGGCGCCAAATTCCTTGCGCAGATTCTGGGTTTCTAGAATGATGGGATCATCCATTGAATCTTCTCTCGGCTTGGAGTACAGGATCGCTTAAGGGAGCGGCTCCCTCCTCCCGCAGGGGGAAGAGGAGCCGGGGACGTGCAAAAGGTACGAAAATGAT
>DYKZ01000173.1 GCA_020722345.1 Anaerolinea thermophila
GTGTTGAATTCCTCTAATATTCTTTCAACGCGGCCGTTTCCTCCGGCGTACGCTCGCGCATGTAGAGCGCTCCGGTGAAGCACTTCTTGGCGCAGATGGAACAGCCGATGCAGCGAGCCGGGTCGGTGTGTGGGATGCCGCGCTCATCGAGTTCGATTGCCAGGTATGGACAGCGGGTGCAGTTGCCGCACGAGGTGCAGAGTTCGGGGATGACCTGCGAAATCTTCTTGACCGGCGAGAGTTCCATGAAGCCGGTGATGGGGTTGGGCTGAGCAATGCCGATGAGTTCCTGCATCGAGCGGATGCCGCGCTCCTGCATCAGGAAGGCCGTGCCAGACTCGAGATCGCGGATGATGCCGTAGCCGTACTTCATCACAATCGTGCAGAACTGCACCGTCTTGACTCCCAGGGCTAGGAAGTCGGCAGCGGCCTTGTAGTGCATCGGCCCGCCATTGCCCGAAATCTCGATGCCCTCCGGCACAGCGTTGGCCAGCGTCAGGTACGAGATGGGGGTCACGCCCTCGCCGCTCATGCCAACGATGACGCCCTCCTCCCAGCGCCGGTCGGCGGCCGGGCGGAAAGCCAGGGTGGGGAAGGAGTTCGCCAGCGTGATGCCGGCTTTCTTGTGCGGGTATTTGTCCAGCACTTTGCGGATGGCGCGCAGGATGGGGATGATAGAGGTGACTGCGGCGGTCAGTTTGAACAGTTTGGGAAGGTCGGGGTCGCTGACCTGCATGATCCAGTCAATGATTTTGGCGGTCAGTGCAGCGTTTTGTGAGACAATGTCGCCCTCGGTGCCGTCGCCGCCCTGCGGACAGGAGAGCGAATACTCGATGCCCATGGCTCCGGCGGCTTCCAGTTTCTTTGTGTTGGATTGCCAGGCCTTGGCGTCGCTCTCGTCGTGACCGGTGACCGGGCCGCCGGTGGAGGCCATTGTCAGCCGATCGGGCCACTGCTTGACCAGTTGCTCCACCTCACGGCAGACGCGGTCGAGCGGGTGGCCGGAGACATTGTCGGCGTTGCCGTAGGTGGTATTGCCAAAGGTGGCCATGTACTCGCCGGGGATGTGAATCGGAACGTTGTCGAAGGCGGTCTTCATCACCACGCCCGCCCAACCTGCTTCGTAGGCGCGCGTTACTTGCTCCAGACCGTCGCTGGACGGGGAAGCGGAGACGAGATACGGCGACTTGATTCTGCGCCCGAAGAACTCGGTTTCCAGCGAGACGGGCACGGGATGGTAGCCGGGGAAGGTGAGATAAGACTTAGTGGCTTTCTTGATTTCGGGCTTGGCCTTCTTTTGCAGGTAAGCGTCAATCTCCAGGGCGGCGTTCTTGCCTGAAGCGGTGGCCTCCACGACCGTCTTCGGACCGGTGAGCAGGTCGCCGGCGTAGAACAGACCCTCGGCCTGTTCGCGTGGCAGAGTCGGCCTCATGCCGATGGCGATGATGACGGCGCTGAATCCGCCCCGGGTCCCGCCCGAAGCGGCCACGTCGCGCACGTTGGCCGGGCTGAAGGGCGTCCCGTCGGGCAGTTCCACGCGCATCGTGTCGAGGCCGGTTACCTTACTCCCATCGGCCAGGATGCGGCTGACGCGGATGCGCCCGTTGACCTCGATATCGAAGTCGAGCAGGTCCTTGCGTTCTTTGGCCGTGAGGGGCATTTCGGCCAGTTTTTCGAGCATGAACATTTCCACGTGGGCCGCGCCGCGCCGTTTGGCGGTGACGGCGCAGTCGAGGGCAGTTGCCCCGCCGCCGATGACCGCCACGCGCCCCTCGAAGGTGTAGGCAGAGGGGTCGGCGAGCAGGTCAACCATCTTGATGGCCAACGCCTCGTTCTCGACGCCGAGTTCAATCGGTTTCCACAGGCCGGCGGTCACGCAGACGGCGTCGAAGTCCTTGAGCAGCGATTTCGGGTCTTCGACCGTCACGCCGGTGCGGGCAGTGATGTTGCCCAGCGAGAGCAGGAACTGGATGTCGCTCTCGACGACGCGCTTATCAAGGCGGTGATCAGGAATGAAGTTCGCCATGCCGCCCAGTTTGTCGCGGGACTCGAAGATGGTCACGGCGTAGCCCATCTGCGCCAGGGCGGAGGCCGCGCCCAGTCCCGCCGGTCCGCCGCCGACCACAGCCACTTTCTTGCCGTTGGGCTGCGGCTTTTCAAAGGCCGGAATGCCGCCCAATTCCTTGGCTTTTTGCACAATGGTGGCTTGCACGAGGGGGATATTGATGGGACCATCGAACTTCTTGCGCGTGCAGGCGGCCATGCAGAAGGTGTCTGGGCAGACCATGCCGCATACCCCGCCGAGGGGGTTGGCAGACATGATTTCGGCTGCCGAGCGCTTGATGTCAGATGGCTGGCCGACGCGTGCCGCCATAATAAAATCGGCCGGAGAGCAATGCACTGGGCATGCTTCCCGGCACGGTTTTTCCTCGCAGAACTCGCAGCGCAACAGTTCAGCCTGGAGTTGGGCGGGAGTCATGATGAGGGGATTTTTTGCATTCTCCATAGAACACCTCTCTGGGGAAATTGTCTGACAACTGACTTATTATAGCATCAGAAAGGTGGAAGGGAAGAGAAAAGCCGCGGATTTTGATAAAGGGGATTCAACACAAAGGTCAAGAGAGTTTGTATAGAGCCTTTAGCAAACCTTTATGGCCTTTTCTGGTATCGAAAAGTTCAGGCTGCACCCAAGATTCACTCCAGCCCCAAGCCGCGCAACCCGCCCACCGCTTCCAGGTCTTCGGGCAGGTCGAGGTCGAGGCCGATGGAGGGGGAGGCGACGATCTCAACCCGTGCCCCGGCCTCGGCGGCGCGTTCGGCGTGGCGGCGGTTCGAGCCGGGACCGTAAGCATAGTCCAACAATCCGGCGGGATTCACGAACAGGGCGTTGGTGCCGTCTCCGCGCCGGTCAGGGATGATAACAACCACCGGCGATTTGTGGCCGCGCTTCAGCACCTGGCGGATGTCGTCCGGGGTGACCAGCGGCAGGTCGGCGGGCAGGATAAGCACGGCGTGCGCCCCGTGCAGTTGGGCGACGGCGGTGGCGCGCTTGAGGGCGGTGTTGAACTGTGGAACACCGTTTTCCAGCACCGTGCGGCCGCCGATTTCTCGGGTCAGGGCGAGGGCTGCCGGGTCGCGGCTGACGACCAGGGCATGCTCGATCTCGGCTACTTCCTTGAGCGCGTTCAAAACATGTTCCAGCAGATAGCGGTTGAGGCGCGTGCGCTGCTCTTCGGTCAACATGCCGGCCAGGCGCGATTTGCCGCGCCGCAAGGGTTTAACGGGGACAATGGCCCAGATGCTCATGAAGTCAGTATTCCGGTGTTCCAGTGTTTTGGTGTTGTTGTGCTATGGAATGGGCGAAGTTTAGCACATCTTGTGCCAAACGTATCCGGTCATTTTTGGATTCCATCAGCGTGTTCGTGACGAACGTTTTCATGTTGGCACGTTGCACGTCCTTTGCCAGGTGTGCGTCGGTTGTGTCCAGAACAAACCCAGTCAGGAGGTTTTTGTAATGTTCTGCGACGGCCAGCGCCGAAGGCTCGATCCCCAACTCGGCAAACATCTTCGCTGCCGGACCTTTGACCGTTTTCCCGCCGATGATGGGGGAAACGGCGACGATGGACACTGGACGGTGGACAATGGATGATGGACGGAGGACGGTCAGGATGGGGTCTATGCTGATCCAGGGATTGGAGGGGCAAAGGACGATGGCTTCAGCCTGCTGGAGCGCCTCCAGCGCGCCGGGCGCCGGGCGGGCAGACTCGATACCGGCAAAGCGAAAGCCTTTGACGCGCGGCTCACAGCGGTATTTGACGAAGTATTCCTGGAAGGGCAGTTTGCCGTATTCGACCGTATCTACTATCGTGCGGACGGGATCATTGCTCATCGGCAGGACGGTGTGGCGCACGCTCCAGGCTTTGCAGAAGTGGCGCGTGATTTGGCTGAGGGTCTGCCCCGCCTTCAGACGCCGCGTGCGCTCGAGGTGAGTCGCCAGGTCGCGGTCGCCGAGATTGAACCAGTCCGGCGCGCCGATGCGGCGCAGTTCGGCCATTGCTTGCCAGGTCTCGTCGGCGCGGCCCCAGCCGGTTTCGGGGTTGGCCAGCCCCGCCAGGGTGTAGCAAACGGTGTCCAGGTCGGGGGAGACGTACAGGCCGAAATGCTCGAAGTCGTCGCCGGTGTTGACGACGATGGTCAAGTCTTCGGGGGGCAGGAGTTGGGCAAGTCCGTCGGCCAGTTTGGCGCCGCCAACTCCGCCGGCGAGGGC
>DYKZ01000026.1:98-4148 GCA_020722345.1 Anaerolinea thermophila
GTGTTTAAAAATTCTTGCACAAAAAACAAGCATTTCACTTCTAAGTTCCTAAAACAATTTCAACAAGGCCTCGCTCGCCCAGCCAAACAGCGCCATCGGTACCAACGAGAGCGCCACCGTTGCAACTGCCGAGACGAACCAGGTGAAGTCCAGCCAGGGCTCGCGCTCCGTCTCCGGGCTGCCCTCGCGCATGTACATCACCACCACCACCCGCAGGTAGTAGTAGGCGGAGATGAGCGAGGTCAGCACACCGATGATGGCCAGCCAGATTTGCCCGGCCTCCACCACGACGCGGAACAGATAGAACTTACCGACCAATCCCAGGGTGGGCGGCATGCCGGTCAGCGAAAGCATGAAGACGGCCATCGCCGCCGCCAGGAGGGGACGCTTGCGTCCCAGCCCGGCGAAGTCGTTGATCTCCAGCCCGCGCCCGTCCGGCTTCTCCAGCGAGATGACCGCCGACCAGGCCCCGAAGGAGGTCAGGGCATAAGTCACCAGGTAGAACAGCGCCGAAGCCACCGCGTCGTTCCGGACCTCGAGGCTGCCAAACCCGACGAAGGCCATCAGGATGTACCCGGCGTGGGCGATGGACGAGTAGGCCAGCATGCGTTTGATGTTGGTCTGCGAGATGGCGACGATGTTGCCGACCAGCATGGTCAGCGCGGCGAGCGCCCACAGGACCGGGGTCAGGTCCGCGGCCAGGGAGGGGAAGGCGGTGGCGAAGACCCGCAGCAGGGCGGCGAACCCGGCGGCTTTGGCGCCCACAGCCATAAAAGCGGTGACGGAGGTCGGCGCGCCGTGATAAACGTCCGGTGTCCACATGTGGAAGGGCACCGCGGCGACCTTGAAGCCGAATCCGGCCAGGATGAGCGCCGCGCCGATGGTCAGGAGCAGGCTCCCGGTCCCGAGCGAACCGGAAGAGACAGCCGCGACAATGCCCGCCAGGGAGGTCGTCCCCGTCCCGCCGAAGATGAGCGTGATCCCGTACACCACAAAGCCGGTGGCAAACGCACCGAGCAGGAAGTATTTCAAACCAGATTCTTCCGAATCAAGACGGGGACGGGCAAAGGCGGCCAACACGTAGAGCGGCAGGGACAGGAGTTCGAGCGCCAGGAAGACCACGATCAGGTCGGCGGCCTGCGCCATGAGCATCATGCCGGTGACGCTGAACAGGAGCAGCGAGTAGTATTCGCCGCGCTCGATGCCCATGCGCTTGAGGTAGCCGTAGGCGACGGCGATCCCCAGCAGGCCGGTGCCGAGAAAGAGCAGGTTCAGGAAGGAGGCAAAGCCATCCCGGACGACCATGCCGTTGAAGGCGGAGGATTCCTGCCCGGCCTGGGCGAGGGTCAACCCGCCCGTGAGCGCCAGCCCGAATGCAGCCAGGAGCGCGGTGACGCCCTTGCGCTTGAGGAACAGGTCCACCAGCAGGAGGGCGCTGGCCCAGACAACGAGGACCAGGAGGGGGAGGATGGAGAGGAGGTCGGATTGCGTCATAGTCGCTCTTTCGAGCGGTCAGCGATTAGCCATTAGCGGTTTGCTAAATGCCAACGGCCAATCGCCAGCCGCTAATGCAGCACCGCCAGCAGTTTCTCCACCGCCGGGGCCATCAGTTCGAAGAATGGCTTGGGGTAGAGACCGATCCAGAAGATGAAGACCAGGAGGGGGGCGATAGTGACGATCTCGCGCCAGTTCAGGTCGCGCAGGGGGTGGCCGTGCTGCCTGGCTTCGCCAACAATCGGGCCTTCGGGGCCGAGGAACATCTTCTGGAACATGTAGAGGATGTAAACGGCGGCCATGATAACGCCCGTTGCAGCGACCCCGGCGTACCAGGGCGAGCCGATGGCTGCCGAGCCAAAAGCGCCGAGCAGGATGGTGAACTCGCCGACGAAACCGTTCAGGCCGGGCAGGCCCATCGAGGAGAGGGCGACGATGAGCATGATGCTGCCGAAGACCGGCGTGATCTTCCACAAGCCGCCATAGACGGCCATTTCGCGGGTGTGAGTCTGTTCGTAGATCATGCCAACGAGGAGGAACAACGCGCCTGTGCTGAGACCGTGGTTGATCATTTGAAGGATGCCGCCCTGGATGCCCTGCGAGTTCAGGGCAAACAGGCCGAGCATGACGAAACCGAGGTGGCTGACCGAGGAGTAGGCGACCAGTTTCTTGACATCCTTTTGGGCGTAGGAGACCCAGGCGCCGTAGATGATGCCGATGACCGCCAGCAGGGCAATCCAGGGAGTCGCTTTGACCGCCGCTTCCGGGAACAGTGGGATATTGAAGCGGACGAAACCGTAGGTGCCCATCTTCAGCAGGACACCTGCCAGGATGACCGAGCCGGCCGTGGGCGCTTCCACGTGGGCGTCGGGCAGCCAGGAGTGCAGCGGCCACATGGGAACTTTGATGGCGAAGGCGGCGGCGAAGGCTAGGAAGAGCCAGAGTTGGATGTCAGCCGGGATGCCGCCCTTGAGCATCAATTCCGGGACGGAGAACGTACCCTGGTGGATGCCCAGCCACAGGATGGCGATGAGCATGAGGATGGAACCGGCCATGGTGTAGAGGAAGAACTTGATGGCGGCGTAGATGCGGCGCGGCCCGCCCCAGATGCCGATCAGGAAGTACATCGGCACGAGGGTAAATTCCCAGAAGATGTAGAAGAGGAACAAATCCTGCGCCAGGAAGACGCCGCTCATGCCCACTTCCAGGAGGAGGAAGAAGAGCATGAAGTCCTTGACGCGCTCCTCGACCGCCGTCCAGGTGGAGAGGATGGAGATGGGGGTCAGGAAGGTGGTCAGCAGGACGAGCAGGATGGACAGGCCGTCAATGCCGACATTGTAGTGGATGTTCCAGCCCGCCACCTGAATCCAGGGCAGGTCGAGGGTCAATTGCAGGTCAGGGTTGGCTTTGTCGAAAAGAGTCAGCATCCAGATGGACAGGCCAAAGGTGACAAGCGAGGCGAGCAGGGCCGTCCAGCGCAGGGCGTTCTTCCTGTCACTGGGGATGAAGAGCAGAGCCAGCACGCCCACGAGCGGGAAGAAGATGACGAGATTCAGTGGATTGGTGATAAAGTCCATGTTCACTCCTGTTTCGTCAAACGTCAAAAGTCGGACCTTGGACGTTCGACTTTTGACGTTATTTGATCAGCAAATATCCCAGAATGACAACCACACCGAGCAACACCGCCAAGGCG
This sequence comes from Anaerolinea thermophila, assembly GCA_020722345.1. Classification (GTDB taxonomy): domain Bacteria; phylum Chloroflexota; class Anaerolineae; order Anaerolineales; family Villigracilaceae; genus UBA877. Next base: position 3,286 of record DYKZ01000026.1, read on the forward strand.
TACGAGCGGACGAAGCCATTCTGCCAACGGCGCAGGCCGGTGGAAGTGCGCTTGGTCAATTCGCCGAGGCCGTTGAAGAAGGCGTCAATGCCTTGCTGATCCACGCGCAGGTTCAGGACGGTGCGGGAAAGCCAGTTATAAGTCCCGGCGATGACTTTGTCGTGGAACCAGTCATGCCAGAAACGCCAGTCTATCACGTCCGCCAGGAAGCGGCCGATGTCCACGTAGCGGTCCAGGAAGACGGCCCAATAGCCTTCGTCCACGAACCATTTGTTTTCCATACCGGTAAAAATGAAGCCAAGCGGTTTCTTGAGCGGGTCTTTCTGACCGGCTTCCAGCGGTTTGCGCCCGTAGATGAGCCATGAGAAGAAGATCGCCAGCAGAGCCAGGAGGGTGGAGAGACCGGCCACTTCCAAGTCGAGCGGCAGGGCTTCCACTTCTTCCAGCGTGTGTTCCAGCCAGTGACCGAGGGTGTGGAACCCGTCGAAGGGCAGGTTCAGCGCCCCGCCCAGGAGCGAGAGGCCTGCCAGCACCATCAGCGGGACCGTGATGATGGGTTTGCTCTCCTCGGCGTGCGCGGCGGCCTCGTGACGCGGCTTGCCGAACCAGACCATCCAGATCTGGCGTCCCATGTAGAAGGCGGTGAAGAAGGCAGCAATGGTGAGGAGGGTGTAAACCGCCGGATAATGCAAACTGGCATCGAGCAATATCTCGTCCTTCGACCAGAACCCGGCAAAGGGGAAGATGCCCGCCAACGCCAGCGTACCGAAGAGATAGAGCCAGAATGTGACCGGCATGCGCTTGCGCAGTCCGCCCATGTTGCGCATGTCGCCGGGATCGAAAGTACCTTCGTGTCCTTCGTG
>DYKZ01000026.1:4248-25757 GCA_020722345.1 Anaerolinea thermophila
CTTCGTGTCCTTCGTGTTTAGAAAGATGGTGATGCCCTCTTTCCAGGCCGAGGATGACCGAGCCCGCCGAGAGGAACAACAGCGCCTTGAAGAAAGCGTGCGTGACGAGGTGGAACATCCCGGCCACAAAGGCGCCCATGCCGACCGCCGCCACCATGAAGCCAAGTTGCGAGATGGTCGAGTAAGCCAGCACCTTCTTGATGTCATACTGCCCGACGGCAATCGTCGCCGCGAAGAGCGCCGTCACCGCGCCGACCATTGCCACGATGTACTGGGCGTCGGGCGCAAGCGAGTAGAGCGGCCAGGAGCGGGCCACCAGGTACACACCGGCCGTGACCATTGTGGCAGCATGGATGAGCGCCGAGACCGGCGTCGGGCCGGCCATGGCGTCGGGGAGCCAGACGTAGAGGGGAATCTGCGCCGACTTGCCCGTCACGCCGACCAGCATGAAGAGGGTAATCGCAATGATGATTCCCGGTTGGGCAGCGGCGACCTCCTCGGCCATGTGGAAGACCTCGCCGAACTGCACGCTGCCGAAATTCCAGAACATCAGCATCCCGGCGATGAGGAAGCCAAAGTCGCCGATACGGTTGGCGATCATGGCCTTCTTGGCAGCGTTCGAGTTGGCCCACGAGGGGCGGCCAAGCGTATCCATGTCGTACCAGAAGCCGATCAACAGGAAGGAGCACAAGCCCACGCCCTCCCATCCGACGAAGAGCATCAGGTACGAGTCGCCGCTGACCAGGATCATCATCATGGCGATGAACAGGTTCATGAAGACGAAGAAGCGGCGGAAACGTTTCGGGTCATTCTTGAAGCGCACGTCCTCGTGCATGTAACCGATGGCGTAGATGTGGATCAGTGTCCCGACGGTGGAGACGACCAGCATCATCGTCACCGAGAGGGTATCCACGCGGAAATTCCAGGGGATGTGCAAACTGCCGATCGTGATCCAGTCCGCCAAGGGGACGATGTGCGTCTCACCGTGAACCGCCCACAGGGCAACGGCGAGCAGGACCGAGGTCACGAAAGCGAGGCCGGACGCCGCGCTTGCCACCGCGCCGATGGCTTTTTCTCCCATCCTGCCGCCGAAGATGATGTTGATGAGCAGGCCGAGGATGGGCAGGAAGACAATGAGGGGCACCAGTTTGAACAAAGTCTCCATAATCATCCTTTCAGGCTGCTCATCTGGTCCACGTCAATGCTGTGTTTGGAGCGGAAGATGGCCACGATTAGCGCCAAGCCAACCGCCACTTCCGCTGCCGCCACCGTCATGACAAAAAAGACGAACAACTGGCCGGTGAAGACGTTGTACTGGCGGGCAAAGGCCACGAAGGCCAGGTTGGCCGCGTTGAGCATCAACTCGATTGACATGAAGATGATGAGGGCATTGCGCCGGATGAGTACGCCCAGAGCGCCCATGGTGAAGAGAATTGCGGAAAGCACGAGGTAATACGTCAGTGGGATCATGCCGGCTCTCCTTTTTCGCGTTTGGTCAGCACGATGGCGCCGATCATGGCTACCAACAGCAGGACCGAGGTTACCTCAAAGGGCAGGAGGTAATCGGTGAAGAGCAGGGAGGCCATCTCGCGCAGCGAATCCATCGAGTTTTCCACCGTCCCGGGGTTTTGCAGCAGCGCCGCGGACCGGAAGCGCTGGAAGAGCAGGTACCCGGATTCTGCCAGCAGAATGACCGCCGCGCCGATCGCCAGCGGACGCTGGAAGGGCAGCACCTCGCCCTTCGGAAGTTTCTCCGCGCCCAGCAGCATGATGACGAACAGGAACAGCACCATGATCGCCCCGGCATAGACGGTCACCTGCGCCATGGCGATGAATGGCGCTCCCAGCAGGAGGTAGAAGATGGCCACGCAGGTCAAATTCAGCACCAGGAAGAGGGCCGCGTAGACCGCGTTACGGCTGATGAGCAGTCCAAGCGCAGTGGCGACAGCCGTGGCCGCGAGGATGAAGAAGAGGATGAGTGTAAAGTCCATAAGCACCATTTCCGGTTTACGATCTACGATTGCGGATTTACGATTGACCGCCAATCGAAAATCGTAAATCTAAAATCCTCAATCGGAAGGGTCTTTCATCTCCGGCACAGATCGCGTGAACTTGCCGGGTTCGGTCTTCTGAGGGGTGGGCTGGCCCCCGGCCGGGACAGGCTCGATCAGCATCTCTTTCGGGTAAATCGCTTCGCGCCGGTCGGTGAAGGACAGTTCGTATTGGTCGCCCAGGACGATGGCTTCGGTTGGACAGGCATCCTCGCAGAAGCCGCAGTAGATACAGCGCAGCATGTTGATCTCATAAGTGCTGGCATAGCGCTCGCCGGGGGAGAAGCGCCGTTCATCGGTGTTCTCGGACGCCTCAACAAAGATGGCGTCTGCCGGGCAGGCCGCCGCGCACAAGGCACAGCCGATGCACTTCTCTAAGCCATTCTCGTAGCGCTTGAGCACGTGGCGGCCGCGGAAGCGCGGCTTGACCGGCTTCTTCTGTTCCGGGTACTGGGTGGTGACAGGCTTTTCGAACATCGAACTCAGGGTCACCCAGAGACCCTTGGCCAGCCCGGTGATCGGTTCGAACATGCGGAAGGGGGATTTAGGCGCGGGCATGTTCTTTCCTCCTCAATGTCTGGTACATACCCAGGATGGCAACCCACCCCGCCGCGAGCGATACAACCGGGATGCCCCAGCGGAACCACGGGTTGACTGTCTCCTCCAGCAGGATGCCGCCGGCAGTCAGGAAGACCAGCGCCAGCGAGAGCGGCAGCAGGATCTTCCAGCCGAAAGCCATCAGCCGGTCGTAGCGGATGCGCGGCAGGGTGGCCCGCACCCAGATCATCCCGAAGAGCAGGATGAACACTTTCAGGAACAGGTAAACGGGTCCGAGAAGCGGGGTCTGGTCCACGCTCAGGAGGGTGCCTTGCAGGAACCAGGGTTCACGGTAGCCGCCGAAGAAGAGCGAGGCGGCGATGATGCAGATGGCGATCATCTTGTCGTACTCGGCCATGAACAGCAGGGCGAACTTCATCCCGCCGTACTCGCTGTGGTAACCGGCGGTCAGTTCCTGCTCGGCATCGGGCATGTCGAACGGGGCGCGGTTGACCTCGGCCAGGGTGGCAATCAGGAAGATAATCATCCCAACCGGTTGCAGCACTGCAAACCACATCCCCGTCTGCGCCTCGACGATGTCAATCAGGCGGGTTGAGTTGGCCAGCAGGATGACGGCGATGAATGACAGCCCCAGCGCCAGTTCGTAGGAAAGCATTTGGGCGGTGGAGCGCAGTCCGCCGAGCATGGCATACTTATTGTTGGATGACCAGCCCGCCAGGACGATGCCATAAACGGCAATGGAGGCCACCGACATGATGTACAGCACGCCCACGTTCAGGTCGGCAATGTACCAGGTGATGGTGCGCCCAAACAGCGGGAAATTGGCCGCCTCAGGCCCAAATGGGACAACGGCAGTGATGACCAGCGCCGGGGTCAGGGTAATGATAGGCGCTAGGGTGAAGAGCAGTTTGTCGGCCCGCGCCGGCATGAACTCTTCCTTGAAAATCAATTTAATCGCATCGGCAATTGGCTGAAGCAGGCCAAACGGTCCGGCGCGGTTCGGGCCGATGCGCACCTGGATGCGGGCCAACGCCCGGCGTTCGTAGTACGTCAGGTAGGCAAACCCGCCCAGCAGGACCAGCACCCAGACAAGTCCTTTGATCAACCATTCAAGAACGGAGGCAAATGTCATAGAGGACCTTCCTCATGCCTTTTTCAAACCCGAGAGATGGACGCCCAGCCCCTGCGAGTTCTGGTACGAAGTCCCGCCGTAATACAGGTCGCTGCGGCCAATGATGGGCCATTGCTCGGTCACTTCGGCTAGTTTGCCGTAGGAGATGCCGGCAAAGGCCGGAACGGAGGCGGCGATCATGTCCATCACCAGCAGGGCGGAGCGCCCCTCGACTTCGAGGCCGAGTTCCGCGGCGATGAAGGCAGTGATGGCGTAATCTGCCTTGGATTCCCCGAATGCAGGCACAGCCGGATAGAATCGCTGGACGCGCCGTTCGCCAGAAGTGTAGGACCCGTCCCGTTCGGTGAAGGCCTGGGCCGGGAGAACCACATTTGCCAGTTGGGCGGTCTCGGTCAGGAGGATGTCCTGCACGATGACCGACCTCGCAGATTTCAAGGCTTCGGCCAGTTGCGGGTCGTCTCCGGCCGGGTCGCAGCCTGCCACATAGACGGTCTTGCCTTTAAGGGCTTTGGCGAGGTCGCCGGCGGGTTTGAAGCCGAGTTCCCAGGCGCCCTGATCGTTGGCGCGCGGCCAGACGCCGACGAGGCCGTTGTTCACCTTGCCGGCGCGGGATTTGACCAGGTTTGCACAGGCTTCGGCCAGTTCAGGGGAACCGTCGTTTCCAAAGAAGACGATCAGGTTCTCGGCATCCTTGACGGCCGCGCCAACTTCCTCGACCTTCTTCGCAGCCTCGCCCTTCTGGCAGTGAACGAGGGTCTTGGCATACTTATCGAGGCGGGTAGCCTCGGGATTGACGATGATCAGGTTGCCCCCGCGCTCGGTCGCCTGTTTGACGCGCAGATGCCAGATCGGGGCGAAGTGGTACAGGTCTGCCGCCGCCACCAGGATGGCGCTGCCCGCGCCCAGGTCGCCGAGGTTCGAACCGGCAACGAGGCCAAAGTGGGTGGTCAGTTCGCCGCCGGGGAGCGAGTCGTAGAGCAGGGCCTCGCCGCCAACCCCGTCGGCAAATTGTTTGAGGTTGAATAAATCTTCGTTCGAGAGACGCCCGGAAGCAAGCACAACGACCTGGTTGCCTTTTACCTGATTCCCTGCTTCTTCGATGGCGACTTTCCACGAGACTTCTACCGGTTTTCCATCTTTCCTGACCATCGGCTTCGCCAGGCGGTTTTCGTTCTCCACAAAGTGCCAGTTGAAGCGGCCGCGGTCGCACATCCAGATTTCGTTGACCTGTTCGTTCTGACGCGGCATGGCGCGCTTGATGACCACTTTGCCGCCCGATTTGGCTTCACGCCGGGTGTTGAAGGTGATGTTGCAGCCGACCGGGCACAGCGGGCAGATGGAGGCGGCAGCCTTCATCTCCCATGGACGCGCCCCAAAGCGGAAGTCCGCCGTGGTCAGCGCGCCGACGGGGCAGATGTCGGTGGTGTTGCCGGAGAAGATCGAGTCGAAGGGCGGATCGGACCTGGTGATGATGTCGGTGTTACGGCCGCGCTGGTAGAAAGCCAGCACCGGTTCGCCGGCCACTTGCTCCTGGAAGCGGATGCAGCGTCCGCACTGGATACAGCGTTCGCGGTCGAGCCAAATCTTGTCGCCCAGCGGGACATGCTTCTCAGCGTGATGTTTCTCGTCGTACAGGAAGCGGCTCTCGCTCGGACCGTAGGCAATGGTCAGGTTCTGGAGCGGGCACTCGCCGCCCTTGTCGCAGACCGGGCAGTCGAGGGGGTGGGAGGTCAGGAGGAATTCCAGGATTTCCTTCTGGGCGGCGCGAGACTTCTCGGACTGGCTCAGCACAACCATGCCTTCCGAGACCGGTACGGTGCAGGCCGTCTCGAGTTTCGCTCCAAACTGGATCTTTGGCCTGCCGTCCTCGATGACCGGCTGACCGGTGGCCCGGTCAATCGCCGGACGGCCCACTTCCACCAGACATTGGCGGCACATGCCGACCGGTTCCATCTTCGGATGGTAGCAGAAGACCGGGATGTCAATGCCGATCTGTTTGGCGGCGTTCACGATCAGGGTCCCCTCGGGGACCGAGACGGAGCGCCCGTCAATCGTCAGGGATACCATTTTAGCCATGCTTTCCTCCTTCGGCGGAGGCTTTGAAGTCGGCCGGGAAGCGCTCGATGGCGGTGGTGACGGCCATGGTCGAGAATTCGCCCAGCGGGCAGAGGCACTTGTTTTGCATCTGTTTGGCGACGGTATGCAGCAGTTTGGTGTTAGCCTCCACATCCTCGCCGCGCTCGATGCGCTCGATCAGGTGCAGCATCCAGTACGTACCGTCGCGGCAGGGGGTGCACTTGCCGCACGACTCGTGCTTAAAGAAGTGGATGGTCTTGTTGATGACCCAATCCATTCTGACGCTGTCGTTGATGACGATAACGGAGGCAGACCCGAGGTCTGCGCCGAGCGTCCGGACGGAAGCATAGTCCATCGGCGTGTCGAGGGCTTTGTCGTCGGCAACGATGACCGCCGAGGACGCGCCTGCCGATAGAATCGCCTTGACCTTGCGCCCGTCCGTCACACCGCCGCCGTAGGTGTAAATGAGTTCGCGATAGGTAGTGCCGAAGGGCAGTTCGTAGTTGCCCGGCTTGTTGACGTGCCCGGAGAGCGAGAAAATTTTGACCCCGGCGCTGTCGGCGGTGCCGAGCGATTTGTACCAGTCGGCACCGTTGACGATGATGAGGGGGACATTGGTCAGCGTTTCAACGTTGTTGACCACGGTCGGCTTGCCGTACAGGCCGTAGACTGCCGGGAACGGCGGGCGGATGCGCGGCTGGCCGCGCTTGCCCTCGATGGATTCGAGCAGGGCTGTCTCCTCGCCGCAGATGTAGGCGCCCGCGCCCAGGTGGGTGTAGATGCGCAGGGAGTAATCCGTGCCAAAGAGCCTCTCGCCCAGGAAACCGGCCTGCTCCATGTCGGCGATCTTCTCGTCAAGGCTGGCGGCCACGCTCCAGAACTCGCCGCGCAAGTAGATGTAGGCCGTGTTTGCCCCGACCGCGTAGGCGGCAATGGCCACACCCTCCAGGAATTGGAAGGGGTTGCTCTCCATGATCTCGCGGTCCTTGAAGGTGCCAGGCTCGGACTCGTCGGCGTTGGCCACCACGTAGTGCGGCCAGATGGTATTCGGCACAAAACCCCACTTGACGCCGGTCGGGAAGCCCGCGCCGCCGCGGCCGCGCAGCCCGGAGGCTTTAACCGCCTCAATCACATCCTGCGGCTTCATCTGTGTGACAGCCTTCTTTAATGCCTCGAAGCCGCCGTTCTTCCGGTAAATATCAATCTTGCCGATGTCGGGAATGTCACGGTGACGCAGGAGAAGGTGAGCCATTATTTCACCCCCTTGCGGGCTGTCTCGATGAATTCCACCGCCTTGTCCACCGTCATATTCTCATGATAAGAAATTCCATCCGGCCCCTGGACCTGGAAGACAGGAGCCTTGTTGCAGGCCGCCAGGCACATCACCGCTTCGACCGTCACCAGACCGTCGGGGGTCGTCTCGCCGGGCCGGATGCCCAGACGTTCACAGAGTTGCTCCAGAAACTCATCCGCCCCGCGCAGGGCGCAGGCGATGTCGGTGCAAACCTGGAGGCGCAGTTTGCCTTCCGGCTTGTCGTGGTAAAGGGTGTAGAAACCGATGATCTCGGCCACGTCGGTCTCGGTGATGCCACAAATCCCGGCAATCTCCTGCATGGCGTGACGATCCACAAAGCCTTTTTCCAACTGCGCCAGGTGGAGCAACGACATGACCGCCGACTGCTTGCGCTCCGGCGGGTACTTGGCCAGGATTTTCTTTATCTCATCAGGATATTTTTCAGCCAGCATAGATCCTCACAAAAAAACGTTCAAACGTTTCAACGTTCACCTGACACGTTTAGCGGTCCACATCTCCCAAAACAATGTCAATGGAACCAATGATGGCCACAAGGTCGGCGATCAAGTGGCCCTTGGCCATCAACGGCAGGGATTGCAGGTTGTCGAACGAGGGGGTGCGCCAATGGATACGATACGGCTTGGGACCGCCGTCGCTCTCCAGGTACACGCCCAGTTCACCGCGCGGCGATTCGACCGCACTGTAAATGTATCCCTTGGGGGCATTGAAGCCCTCGGTCCACAACTTGAAGTGGTGGATGAGCGCCTCCATGCTGACGCCGATCTCGGAACGCGGCGGCGGGACGTACTTGCGATTGTTCGAGCGCACCGGGCCCATTGGAAGTTTGTTCAACGCCTGTTCGATGATTCTGAGGGACTCGCGCATCTCCTGAACGCGCACCAGGTAGCGGGCGTACACATCGCCCTCGGTGCGGGTCGGGACCTCGAAGTCGTACTGCTCGTACCCGGAGTAGGGCCGCGCCTTGCGCAGGTCCCAGTTCACGCCCGAAGCGCGCAGCCCCGGGCCGGTCATGCCGAGATTGAGGGCGTCCTCGCCGCTAATTTTGCCGATGCCCAGCGTCCGGTCCAGGAAGAGCGGGTTGCGGGTCAGGAGCGCCTCGTACTGATCCACCCGTTTGGGCATCATCTTGACGAAGTCGCGCACGGCCTTCTCAAACTCAACCGGCACGTCGCGCCAGACGCCGCCCGGACGGATGTAGGTGGTCATCATGCGCTGACCAGAGACCAGTTCGAAGATGTCGAGGATGTCTTCGCGTTCGCGGAAGCAGTACAGGAAGGTGGACATGGCCGCTACGTCGAGGGCTGCCGTCCCCAGCCAGATGAGGTGCGAGGCAATACGCTGCAACTCAACCAGGATGACGCGCAGGCCTTGGGCGCGGGCCGGCACATCAAGCCCGACCAGTTTTTCGACTGCCATCGAGTAGGCCAGGTTGTTGCCGACCGTGTTGAGGTAGTCCAGGCGGTCGGTCATCACCTCGGCTTTCTGGTAGGTCTTGGCCTCCATGTTCTTTTCAACGCCGGTGTGCAGGAAGCCGATGTCGGGGATGCAGTTGACCACCGTCTCGCCGTCCAGTTCGAGCAGGAGGCGCAGCACGCCGTGGGTTGAGGGATGCTGCGGCCCCATGTTCAGCAGCATCGTCTCGCCGCTGATGGCGCGCTCGGAGACCAGGTGTTTCAAATCATCTACGGTGACTTCAAAAATATCAGGCATACATTCCTCGTAGGGGCAAGACTCATCCTCGCCCAGGGCGACCACAAAGGTCACCCCTACGTTGGTTATTCTTTTGCATACGGCTTGCGCAGGTCAATCTCTTCGAAGTTGAAGGTAAACTGCGGTTCCTCGTAACCCAGGGGATAATCCTTGCGCAGAGGATGGCCTTCCCAGTCGGCAGGCATCAGGATGCGGCGCAGGTCAGGATGACCCTCGGCCTTGATGCCGAACATGTCCCACAGTTCGCGCTCGCGCCAGTTGGCGTTGTGGTAGATGTGGGAAACGCTCGGAATAGTCGGGTTGACGCCCGGCACGGGGACGCGGAAACCGAGGCGCAGGTTCAGCGAGACCGAGGTGAACAGGTAGATCACGTGGAAGCGGGGATTTTCCTCCGGCCAGTAGTCCACGGCGGTGAGGGCCGACATCAGTTCGAAGCCCAGACCCTTGACCTGCTGACACGCTTCGACGACCTTTTCCCGCGGGATGATAAGAGTCACGTCGCTGCGGTACTCGCTCGCCGGGCCGCCGAAGGTCTTTTCCAGGTTTTCGACAATGGGTTGCAGATTTTTTTCCATATTTTTTCCGCATCGAATTTCTCGAAGGCCGCGAATTTTAAATCGTGCTTTCGAACCTTCGTGATCCTTCGCGTCCTTTGTATTTAACTCTTTTCTGCAAATTTGATTTTCTTGACCACCTTATCCTGCAGGGTCAGGATGCCGTGGATGAGCGCCTCCGGGCGCGGCGGGCAGCCCGCCACGTAGACGTCCACCGGCACGACCTCGTCCACGCCCTGCATGATGGCGTAGTTGTTGAACACCCCGCCGCAGGAGGCGCAGTCGCCCATGGCGATAACCCACTTGGGCTCCGGCATCTGATCATAGAGACGACGTAAGACGGTGGCCATCTTGCGCGAAACGCGCCCGGCCACGATCATCAGGTCCGACTGACGGGGCGAGGGGCGCATCAGTTCCATGCCAAAGCGGCTCATATCATAATCCGAGGCTTCAGCGGCCATCATTTCGATGGCGCAGCAGGCCAGGCCAAAGAGCATCGGCCACATGGCGTAATTGCGGCTCCAGGCAACGGCTTGCTCAAGCGTGGTGGTCACCACGCCCATCTCGCCGAGTTTTTGCTCTAGTCCCATTCCAGTGCTCCCTTCTTCCAGGCATAGAAATAACCTACCAGTAAGATAGCGATGAAGATCGCCATTTCGATCAACGCGAAAATGCCCAGGCTGTTGTCAATAAACTGGCGCAGGACAATCGCCCAGGGCAGGAAGAACACAGTTTCGATGTCGAACAGGATGAACAGGACGGCGATAAGGTAGAACCGCACCGGCATTCGGCGTGTGCCGGGGCCGATGGGATTCATGCCCGATTCATAGGGGATGAACTTGGCTTCGATCTTCTTCTTTGGGCCAAACAACATCCCCAGACCAATGGCGATAAAACCAACCAGGACGGTGACAAAGATGAATGCGGCAATTGCAGCGTATTCGAGAAGCATGGCTACTCCTCAGAGGGATTGGATTTCAGTGTCGCACCCGGGGCAGGGCGCGTATTGCCGAACTTGCGCACTGGAAGGCAATTTTATCATAACAATCCGCCAAATCAGAAAAAACGTGTCATTTTTCACAAAGAAATATGACTGTCATGTAGCACCGGAGCGCTACAAACCGTGGAGGCTCTTTTTCCACAAAGTATCCATGAACTGCATTCACCCCGAAGCATGAAAATCGAACCACGAAGGCACGGAGTCACGGAGTTTTTTTTCTCTCTCTCAGTGTCTCAGTGGTTTGCGCTTGGAGTTTATTTTCATATCAGAATCGGCCACAGATTTCACGGATTAGCACAGATTGGAATTCAAAATCCGTGAAAATCTGTGTAATCTGTGGCTAAAAATACAGACCACGTTTAAGCGCGGCGCCACCGCACAACTTATGCCAGATCAATGGCCGGAAATCTTGTAAAACAGGGAGTTGCGTAAGTCTGTCAGGGTAACGGATTCCATATTCCAGCGATCCTCTCCCCGCATTTTGGGCATTTCCCCTCCGCCCCGATTCGTACCTCGTGGATGAGGTACCCTGTCCGTCTCACGAGCGCTGTCCGGCACTTCGGGCAGAAGGTATGCTCATACTCTCCCACCCGTCCGGGGATGTTGCCGGCATACACGTAACGGAGGCCGGCCTCCCGTCCGATATCCGCCGCCCGCGTCAACGTGCTGACCGGGGTGTTGGGCGTCTCCTGCATGTGATAATCCGAGTGGAAGGCGGTCACGTGCCAGGGGATGTCCGCCGAAACCGAGAGCAGGAAGCGCGCCATCTCCCATAATTCCTCGTTGCTGTCATTGAAGCCCGGCACGACCAACGTCACCACCTCCAGCCACAGTCCCATCTCCTTCACCCGCTTGATGGTATCGAGTACATTCTTGAGTACGCCGCCCAGACGCCGGTAGTTCTTGTCCTGCATCGTCTTCAGGTCTATCTTCATCCCGGTCAGGTACGGGCGCAGGTACTCCAGCACTTCCGGCGTGGCATTGCCATTCGAGACGTAGACACACTTCATCCCGGTCTGAACCGCCAACTTGAAGACGGAAACTGCCCACTCGCTGGTGATGAGCGGCTCGTTGTAGGAAGAGGCAATTACCTCCGCCCCGCACCTGCGGCCTGCCTCCACAATCTGTTCGGGACTCACCCGCCGGATGAAGTAGGCCGACTCGTCCGCGGCCGGGTCGCGCAGCGCCTGCGACGAGAGCCAGTTCTGGCAGTAATCGCAGTGGAGGTCACAGCCGAGCATACCGAAGGTCAGCGCCACCGAGCCGGGCAGGAAGTGGTAGAACGGCTTCTTCTCGATAGGGTCGGCGTTGAGACCGGCCACATACCCCCAGGGGGCGCGCAGTTCCTTCCCGTCGTGAAAGCGCACCTGGCAGACGCCGCGCCGTCCCGGACGCACCAGGCAGCGGTGCGCGCAGGCGGTGCAGCGCACAGAACCGTCCGCCTGAGGAATGACCAGTTCGGCGGGAGCAGTCAACCGGTCGAGCATCTGGGCGAGTGTACTCATCGGACGCGTGTTCCCGCATCAAGGAGCCGCAGCCTCACCGCACGACCAGCACCGGGCAGTGAGCATGTTGGATGATCTTGTTACTCTGGCTGCCCAGCAATAGGGTTGCCAATTGGCCACGCCCGCGCGAGCCAACGATGATCAGATCGCTGCCGTGCGTCTGCGCCGCAGACAGAATCGCCTCGGCTGCCGGCCCTTCGAGAATTTCGGTCGCGACAGGGGCGGGCATTTCACCGACTGCTTCGAGCGCTTCTTTGAGGATCGCTTCGGCAGCCTGGACGCGGGCAGCAATGGCTTCCTCCAGGCTGGAATCGCCCAGGTACGAAGGGACAGGGTCGAAGGCTGCCACCACGCGCAGGTTGGCCTTCACTGTACGCGCCATGTTGCCTGCCAGGCGGGCCGCCTTCAAGGCATGCGCGGAACCATCCACGCCGAGAAGAATGTTCTTGAACATCGCGAGCCTCCTTTCCGGTTAAAATAGTATACAATAAACAATCCTTCGGAGTCTATCCTCTTTCCAAGAGTATTTATTTATGACACTCGACCTTCCCCGCATCCGCCAGCAATTCCCCTCCCTTGACCGCCCGGCGGTCTTCTTCGACAACCCCGGCGGGACGCAGATCGCCCGGCAGAGCCTCGACCGGATGAACCGCTACCTGCTGGAATGCAACGCGAATCATGGTGGAGCGTTTGAGACCAGCCGCAAATCTGATGAAATTCTGGCCGAGGCGCATGCCGCCATGGCAGATTTTCTCAACGCCGCCCGCCCGGAGGAGATCATCTTCGGCAACAACATGACCACCCTGACCCTGCACCTGTCGCGTTCGCTGGCGCGGACGCTCAGCGCCGGCGACGAGATCGTCGTCACGCGCCTCGACCACGACGCCAACATCTCGCCCTGGCTGCTGGCCGCCGAAGACCGCGGCTGCAAGGTGACCTGGATTGACTTCGATGTGGAGGACGGCACGCTCAAACTGGACGAATTTGAGCGCGCCTTCGAGCGCAAGCCCAAACTGATTGCCTTTGGCTACGCTTCGAACGCCCTCGGCACCATCAACCCCGTCCGCAGGATCACCGAGATGGCGCACGCCGCCGGCGCGCTGGTCTATGTGGACGCGGTGCAGTACGCCCCGCACGGACCCATTGACGTGCAGTCCCTGGGCGTGGACTTCCTGGTCTGCTCCTCCTACAAATTCTTCGGGCCGCACGCCGGGGCGCTCTACGGGCGCGCCGAACTGCTGGAGGAATTGAAAGCCTACAAAGTCCGCCCGGCGACGGATTCGATCCCCGGCAAGTGGGAGACCGGCACCCAGAACCACGAGGGGATCGCCGGGGTGCTGGGGGCGCTGGAATATTTCGAGTGGCTGGGGAAATCGTTCGGCGGCGAGCAGGAGGAAGGTCTGCGCGAGCGCGGCTACCGGGGGCGGCGGCTGGACCTGAAAAAGGCGCTCAACGCCATCCGCGCCTACGAGTTCGAGGTCAGCCGGGCGCTGCTTACAACGCTGGAACAGGTCCCCGGTCTGCGGCTGTACGGGCTGACCGACCCGCGCCGGCTCGATGAACGCGTCCCCACCTTCTCGTTCCGGCTGGGCAACCGGCATCCGCGCCTCGTGGCCGAGGCGCTGGCAGCGGAGGGCATCTACGTCTGGGATGGGAACTATTATGCCCTAGCCGTCACCGAGCGGCTGGGACTGGAAGAAAGCGGCGGGATGGTGCGCGTCGGCGCGACGCACTACAACTCACTCGAGGAAGTTCAGCGGCTGGGAGATGCGCTAAAGCGGATCGCATAGCGCGGCGGCGCGGTTTTTGCCTCCCGCCGGGTTCTGCGCCATCTATGCCCCCAAAGGAATACACTCCTCCTATGGAAACTCCTCAACCGGTCCCTGCTGTGCTGACCAAAAACAACATCTACGCCGTCCTTTCGCCCATCAACGGCGGGCTGGCCTTCTTGAGCAACTGCCTCAGCCTGGTGCTGGTCATCATCCCCGGCCTGCCGTTCCTATGCGCCACGGTCAGCGGACTCTTGAGCCTGGGCGCGCTGGCCACAGGCGTCGTCGGGCTGATACAGGTCAAGCGCAACGGGGAAAAGGGCAAGGGGCTGGCAGTGACCGGCATCCTGCTGGGTTTGCTTGGCCTGATTGCCTCCTGCCTCATCCCCCTGCTGGGCACGGCCCTCTGGGCGGCCCTCGGCTGGCAGGGGAGCAACAGCCTGCTCGTCCCTGTGGAACAGATCGTCTGCTGCCCTGCCTGCTAAGATTCGGACAATCGTTTTTTAGCAGCGGATTGCGCGGATTTACGCGAAAAAAGCCACAAAAATCCGCATAATCCGCGTAAATCCGGTGCAAAGGTTTTGTCTCGCTCAATCGTCCAAACTTGAATCTGAATCTCATTGTCCGGCCTTGCCAAACCCCTTTCGTTCGATTATCCTTGTACCGGGAGTGGTTAAGTCCCGGAGGGCTTCCCGGTCTTCAAAACCGGTGGCGGGCCGCGGTGGGTTCGACCCCCATCCACTCCCGCCTTGTATTTCGATAAGATTCAACCTACCCTTGCGAAGGCTTTGCTGCACCCAGACATCGCCTTCATGCAGAACCTTTGCAAGGGATTTATTACAGGTGACCCTATGACTCTGCCTGAAATTGACATCTTGAATGCCATCGTCGGACGTGTCTTCCGCTACACGGACGTGACCCTTGGCGATCCCAAGCAGGGATATTACGTCCGCTACCGCGGCCAACTGACGCTCGACTCCATCCCCGCCTACGACCAACTGGCCGAGGCCCTGCGCCCCCACCAACTCCTGCCTCTCTTCCGCAAAGACCCGGACGGCAGCCAGGTCATCCTGCTCGTCCCGCCCCTGCCGAAGCGCAAACGCGCCACCGGCATCTCGCTCAACATCGCCATGTTCCTGCTCACCCTCGTCAGCGTCATGCTGGCAGGCGTCGAGGCGCCGGCCAACACGCCCATCCCCGAAACCCTGCTGGGCCAGATCCAATTCATGTTCGCCAACCTGTTCAGCGGCTGGCCGTTTGCCGTGTCGCTTCTCTCCATCCTCCTGGCGCACGAATTCGGCCACTACTTGGCCGGACGCTTGCACAAAGTGGACGTCAGCCTGCCGTTCTTCATCCCGCTTCCCTTCAGCATCCTCGGCACCATGGGCGCCTTCATCAACATGCGCGAAATTCCCCGCAACAAGCGCGACTTGCTGGATATCGGCATCGCCGGGCCGCTGGCAGGGTTGATCGTTGCCATCCCTGTCCTCTTCATCGGGCTGAACCTCTCCAGCCTCGACACGATTACACGGGAGGTGGGCAACGCCGTGAGTTACATCGAGGGAAACTCCATCCTCTACCTGCTCGCCAAGTACATCGTTTTCGGGCAATGGCTGCCTGCTCCACAGAACTACGGCATGTTCTCCCCCGCTGCTTACTGGCTGCTCTACTTCTTCACCGGCGCGCCGGTCCCCTACGGCGGCACGGACGTATTCATCCACCCGGTGGCGCTGGCAGGCTGGGCCGGCTTGCTCGTCACCGCTCTCAACCTCATCCCCGTCGGGCAACTCGACGGCGGGCACGTCCTCTACACCCTCTTCGGCAACCGCCTGCGCAAAATCCTGCCCTTCATCATCGGCGCTCTGGGCGTGATGGGCATCTTCTGGAGCGGCTGGTGGCTGTGGGCGGTCATCCTGCTCATCTTCGGACGCGTCCACGCCGAACCCCTCGACCAGATCACCGAACTCGACCCGCGCCGCAAAGCGCTCGCCTGGCTGACGATCGTCATCTTCCTGCTGACCTTCAGCCCGGTCCCCATGATCCTGATTTAATGAAATTCCCGTCCCGCTCTCTGACCCTGAGCCTGCCCGCCGTTCTCGGACTGCTGGCTGCCCTGATACTTTCGGCCTGCGCCCCCTCCACCCCAAGCGCAGTCTCGACCTCCAGCCTGCCCCCCGCGGCAGCCGAGACCTCCACCCCCTCGCCGATACCGCTCCCCACCCTAAGCGTGGACCCGGCCTCCCTGCGCGGCGTCAGCCTCCACGTCTGGCACGCCTTCGGCGGCGAGACGGCGCAACTGTTCGAGGAACACGCCGCCCTGTTCAACGCCTACAACGAATGGGGCATCATCGTCACCCCCAGCGGCTACGGCGACTACCTCACCCTGGCCGAGGCCATGCAGTCCGCCATCGAGGCAGGCGGGACGCCGCACCTGGTCGTTGCCCTGCCCGAGCAGGCGCTCGCCTGGCAGTCCCTCGGCCTGACGGCGGACATCGCCCCCTACCTCGGCGACCCGGCTTACGGTCTGGAGAGCGGCGCGGCAGAGGACATCCCCGCCGCCTTCTGGACACAGGCGGGCTTCCCGGCCCAGCGTTCCGCGCGCTACCTCTTCTACAACAAAACCTGGGCGCAGGAACTCGGCTTTTCCGCCCCGCCGCAGACGCCGGACGAGTTCCGTCAGCAGGCCTGCGCGGCCAATGCCGCCTTCCGCGCCGACGCCGACCCGCAGAACGACGGCTACGGCGGCTGGATCGTGGACACGCACTGGCAGACGACTTACTCGTGGGTGCTGGCGCTGGGCGGCGAAGTGACCGACGGCAACGCCTACCAGTTCCGCACCGACCCAAACCTGGCGGCGTTGGAATTCCTCAAGGGACTCTACGATGATGCCTGCGCCTGGCTGACGACTGCCGACACGCCCTTCGCAGCCTTTGCCGAGCGCAAGGCGCTCTTCGTCACCGGCGACCTGGGAGACGCGCCGCTCACAGACCTGGCCATGCAAAACGCCGCCAGCAGTGACGAGTGGACATTGATCCCCTTCCCCGGGGTGGAGGGCGAGGCGCTGGTGGCTTACGGCCCGGATTACATCATCCTGCGCTCCAGCGACGTGGAGCAATTGGCCGCCTGGCTGTTCATCCGCTGGATGGCCGCGCCCGAACGCCAGGCGCGCTGGGTGGAGACGACCGACCTGCTGCCCCTGCGCGCCTCCGTGCTGGAGATGATCGCTCCCTACCGCGCCGCCGCGCCGCAGTGGGACGAGGCCGTTTCCTATTTGCCGCTTGCCCAGGGAACGCCGCAACTGGCCTCCTGGGGGCAGGCGCGCTACCTGCTGGAAGATGGCCTGAACTTCATTTTCCAGGCGGACCTTCCGCTTGAAGGACTGCCCCCTGTGCTGGATGAGATGCAGTCCATGGCGGAAGAACTCTCGGCAGGCCAGTGATGGGATCGAAAGCCAAATTCTACGTGGTATGGAAAGGCCGCCAGACCGGCATCTTCACCGACTGGGACTCATGCGCCGCGCAGGTGAAAGGCTTCCCGGATGCGCAGTACAAAGCCTTCGAAACGCGTCTCGAGGCCGAGCGCGCCTTGGCCGGGGAATACGCCGCCTACGCCGGCAAACCCGCCTCCAGCCAGAAATGGCTCTTCGCCCCAAACCCGCCCATCGCCGAGAGTTACGCGGTGGACGCGGCCTGTTCGGGCGTCCCCGGACCGGTAGAATGGCGCGGCGTCCACCTCGCCAGCAGGAAGCAGATATTCCACCAGGGGCCGTTTGAGAATGGGACGAACAATGTGGGGGAATTCCTGGCCATCGTCCATGCGCTGGCGCTGTTG
Organism: Anaerolinea thermophila; assembly: GCA_020722345.1. GTDB lineage: Bacteria > Chloroflexota > Anaerolineae > Anaerolineales > Villigracilaceae > UBA877. Next base: position 21,750 of record DYKZ01000026.1, read on the forward strand.
GAACAGCGGAATTTGTCCATGCCGGTTTACTCCGATTCCTCCACGGCCATTGCCTGGGTCGAGGCCGGGAAGTGCAAAACCGACCTCCTGCCCGATGAACACAATATGCCGCTCTTCGACCTGATCGCCCGCGCCGAAACCTGGCTGGCGAAACACCCGCAGCGGAACCCGGTCTACAAGTGGGACACCGAAGCCTGGGGCGAGATCCCTGCCGATTTCAACCGTAAGTGACCTGCTTTGGTGTCGAACGGCTTGCCGTTGCAGGTCAAAATCCGTTTCATTTTTCCTCCCGCCTGTGCTAGAATCACATTACCTTGAACGGTGGTGGAGTCTCCTATGACAGAGATGGTCGAAGTTTATATTGACAGTATCCGCGTCAGCCTGATGTCGCCCCAGCGGGTGGTGGTGTTGCGCCAGCGCGACGCCGAACGTTACCTGCCTATCTGGGTGGGACCCTACGAAGCCGAAGCCATTACGGTGGCGCTCCAGGAAGTGGAAATCATCCGCCCGCTGACCCAGGACCTGTTGAAGAACGTCATCACCATCTTCGGCGGGAACATCCTGCGCGTGGAGGTGGTTTCTCTCAGGGAAGACATTTTCTATGGCAACTTGGTGGTGGAACGCGAAGGAAAAATTCTCGATATTGATGCACGTCCTTCCGACGCGATTGCCCTGGCGGTGCGCGCCCACGCGCCGATCCTCGTTCACCGCTCGGTAATGGACGAGGCGGGCATTGTCCCGGAGAAAGACATCCAGCAGGAGCCGTCAGCGGCGGGACCCGCGTCCGGGGAGGCGGTGCAGGCGCCGGGTCCGGAAACGCTCGACGAAGACCGCCTGGATGTGTTCGAGGATTTCCTGAAGAAGCTCGGCGGCGACAAAGGGGAAGACGAGAATCCAAAATCGTAGGCGCGCGTTCACCCATGGAAGATAAAAATGGCCGATTTCCAACCACCTGACGAAATTTCTGCCCCATCTGCTCCCGTCATCCCCCACAACCGCGAAGCCGAAGAAGCCGTGGTGGGGGCTGTACTCATCAATCCGGAAGTCTATTACGACCTGGCGCAATTTCTACAGCCGGACGATTTCTACATCGTCCGCCACCGCTGGATCTGGGAGGCGTTCCAGCGTCTGCACGAGCGGCGCGTGCCGGTGGACTTCCTGACCGTGAGCGAGGAACTGGAAAAGGCCAACCAACTGGCCGAGATCGGCGGCCCGGCCTATCTGACAGCGCTCATCAATCAGGTGCCGACCTCGCTGCACGCCGAGGCCTACGGGCACATGGTGGAGGATGCCGCCATCCGCCGCCGTCTGCTAACTGCCGCCAACCAAGTGGCCACGATTGCCTACAAAGAGAGCGAAGCGATCGAGAACGTGATGGAGGAGGCGGAGAAATCCATCTTCAACGTCAGCGAACGGCGGCTGAAGAAGGACCTCCAGCCCATCTCCACCGTGCTGAGCGACTACTACGACCGGATTGACGAACTGGCGCGCCGCCCGGAGGAGATCTTCGGCGTCCCGACCGGCTTCATTGACTTAGACCGGATGCTGACCGGCATGGGCAAGTCGGACCTGCTCATCATCGCCGGAAGGCCTGGTCAGGGCAAGTCCGGTTTCCTGCTTTCAGTGGCCAAGAATGCTGCTTTGCTGCACAAAAAACATGTTGCCATCTTCTCGCTGGAAATGTCGAACGAGCAGGTTGTCCAACGCTTGCTGGCGCAGGAGACCGGCATAGACAGCCAGCGGCTGCGCAACGGCAAACTCCACGAGGAGGAATGGCCGCTGCTGACCCACGCCATCGAAGTACTTGGCGACACGCGCATCTTCCTGGACGATACGCCTGCCATCACCCCGCTGGCGCTGCGCACCAAGTGCCGCCGCCTGCACATGGAGTTTGGCCTCGATCTGGTCATCCTGGACTACATCCAGTTAATGGGCGGCGACACGCGCACCGAGAACCGCGTCCAGGAAGTCTCGTACATTTCGCGCAACCTGAAGATCCTGGCCCGCGAACTCAACGTCCCGGTGCTGGCGGCAGCGCAGTTATCCCGCGCGGTGGAGCAGAGAACGGATAAGCGGCCGGTGCTGTCAGATTTGAGAGAGTCGGGTTCCTTAGAGCAGGACGCCGACGTGGTCATGTTCATCTACCGCCCCGACCAGTACGAGAAGGACACCGTCAAGCAGAACGTGGCCGAGATCATCATCGCCAAGCACCGCAACGGGCCCGTCGGCAGTGTGGAGTTGATTTTCCGCAGCGCGCTGGCAAAATTTGAGAATGCCGCCACTAAGTATGTTCAATTCAACGAGTAGGCAGAATGGCATACTTTTTGTTTGTGGATGAAAGCGGAGGACAGGATGCCCCCAATGTTCTTGCAGGAATCGCCATCGAGGATAGCGATCTATGGAATCTTGTCCTGGCGCTACAAGACGCTGAAATCCACAATTTTGGCAGGCGATATTCTGTGGATGGGCGGGAATTGAAAGCAAAGAAGGTTCTCAAAACAAGGATTTTCCGCCTGGCAAATTCCGAAATCGAATTATCCGAAAACGAACAGCGAGAATTGGCAAAGAAAGCCCCCGACTCAGGCGGCACAGTGGGGAAAAGGGAAGTGATCGCGCTCGCCAGGGCAAAGTTGAAATATGTCCAGGATGCTCTCGATATCTGCGCCCGCTTTCATTGCAGGGCATTCGCCAGTATCTTTGATAAAAACTCCCCGATTCCGAATCCTTCGGCGTTACGGAAAGATTACTCCTATCTATTCGAGCGGTTTTACTACTTTTTAGAAGATAAAAACCCCGAGTGCCAGGGAATCATTGTTTTTGATGAGTTGGAGAAAAGCAAAAGCCATATTCTTCTATATCAGATGGACAACTATTTCAAGAAAACGGGAAAAGGCAGGCAACGCGCAAGCCAGATCATCCCTGAGCCCTTTTTTGTGCACAGTGACCTGACAACAGGAATTCAGATCGCGGATTTGATTGCCTACATTATTTCATGGGGATTGCGCTTCGAGGGAATGAAAGAACCGAAGCGCGAAGAACTCAAGGATTTTGTTGACCAGGTTCTTCGATTACGAACAAAGGCTTTGCGAGATATAGATAACCACCCCAACTACACGATCTGGAGTTTTGCCTATATTCCCGACCTCCGCTCGCGAGGCGAGCAACGGGTAAAATAAAAAAAGGCAATGCGTGCCGAAGCACGTCAAAGCCTTCGTTGCTTATTATACGCTTATCCGCTAAAAAAGCAATGCCCAATTTCAACGGCTTTACCTCCTCCGAAACGTTCACCGCCGTACCCGACTCGTTCTTCCGGCATCTGCTGACCGAGATCGAAGACGCGGACGAGTTGAAGGTCACGCTCCACGCCCTGTGGCGCGTGGCTCATATGGAGGGAGACGTCCATCTGCTGCGGGAGAGGGACTTTGCGGGCGTTGTCCCGAACGCGGCCGCGGCGCTGGAAAAAGCCGTCCGGCGCGGGACCCTGATCCGGGTCGCGCGGGAACCGGCAGTGTACTACTTCCTCAACTCCCCGCGCGGACGCGCCGCCGCCGAATCCCTGCGAAGCGGGAAACTGGACCCCGAGTCGCTGCCCGCTTCCATCCCGCCGGTCGAACGCCCGAACGCCTTCAAACTCTACGAGGAGAATATCGGCCCGCTCACCCCGCTCATCGCCGACGCCCTGAAGGACGCCGAGAAAACCTATTCGGAGGCGTGGGTGGCCGAGGCGCTGGAGATTGCGGTCAAAAGGAACAAGCGCAACTGGCGTTATGTGGAAGCAATTCTGAAACGCTGGAAGGAAGAAGGCCATGCCCAAAAGCAAGATAAACGCGACGCTCAAAAAAGTAGCCGAAAGTACACCGAAGGCGAGTTCGCCGAGTACCTCAAGCGTGACTGATTTCACATTGGGCGACCCGAATTGCCCGTATTGCCACGGCGCGGGCTATGTGCGCTACGACGTGCCGATGGGCGACCCGCGCTTCGGGCGGCTGGAGCCGTGCGTCTGCCGCG